>JBBSAP010000060.1:0-21122 GCA_038252165.1 Bacteroidales bacterium
ACGATGTCTGAATGAGCCCCGCCGGAGGAAGATAGCTTTCAGTTGATGCAGATGCACCTGTAAACACGGTATTGTCAGTACTCGATTCCCACTTGTATGAATATTTGCCGTTCCCATCCTGAAGAGTCAGAATGGAGTGCAGTACTGAAGCATTCTGCCCGTAGCACAGGGTATCCGGATTGCCAATAACATTATTCTTAATAAAAGGATGGACTATTATTCTTACCGGCAGGCTTATATCAGTTATAACGCTTGGAATTGAACTGTCTGTGATTCGCCTGCGGAACCAAGTGGTCTGGGTTAATAATGCAGGAGGGGTATAATTCTGCTGGTTATTTGTTCCCGGCGCAGCACTGAATCCTGCTATTGCCGAAGTAGTACTGCTCTCCCAATGAAAAGTAAATGGAGGAGTACCTCCCACAGGTTGTGTCCCGATGATCTGACCGTAAAATACATTTGAGCAAACAGAGTCAATCTGGTTGCCTGTTACTTTTGAACGAATTGCATTAAACAGGAATCCATTAAGCTTCGGAAAAAAGTTGTATTTTATTTCACCTGTACCTTCCGAAGCTATTGTAGGTGCCGGCGTTCCATGCCCAACAGAAGCACTGGTTACGGAGACCGGCATGGCCGAACTACTTAGCCAGATAAGGCCTCCGCCTCCACCGCCGCCTTCACCAAAGCCTCCTGTATTGATTCCGCCATTCCCTCCTGTTGTTGCTACCTGGAGCTGACTCTTGAATCCCTGGAATGAGAGAGCTACTGAACCGCCTGCTCCTCCCCCGCCTGCTCCTGCATCTAACAATGCACTGGCTGCATTAACTCCGTTTGATCTTATAAAGTGATTATTTCCATCTATTGAATCGGCAACTATTATTACAATTCCTCCTCCGTTCCCGCCAGCTGATGCTGTCGCGCCGGACGTCTGTGTTGAGGCGCCGCCGCCACCTCCGGGGAATATTCCATCCTGGATGATTGAACCCAGAATATTCATTCCTCCGTACCCTCCTTCATGAGGATCATTTCCGCATAATCCAAAAACAAATTTCTCAAGTCCTCCGTCGCCGCCTTTACCGCGGTTCGATCCGCCACCGCCGCCTGCAAACCATCCGTTGCCACCGCCCCCGCCGGAGAAGTTTCTTCCCTGTCCCTTTGCACGGGTAGGGTACAGCAGCGTCCCGGTGAAATCATGGATTGCCACCCCCTCGCCTTTTAACCCAGCATTATTCCACGAAAAGTTATATGAATCAAGACTATTTGCCGGAACATTCGTGTAAACACACTCTCCGATGCCGGGAACGCCCAATGCCCCGGTAAATCCCTGGCCTGTAATATCAATATCTGCATTAAGCGTAAGTTTCTTCCCAACCAGCATTGCAAGAACCCCTCCCGTTCCTGTTGTGCTGTTCCAGGGCTGACTTGCCAGATTGGCCGAAACTGTCGGCGAATCATAAAATGGGACCTTCACAAGCTGAACATTGCCCGCCACATTATAAGTATTGATAAATATATTTCTTGTAAAGGTTATTTCCCCGGTACCGGTATTGACCGAAAGTATCTGAAGGAACTCATATGCACCAGGTGTCCCGAAAAGAGCCTGAACATTTACTCCGTATGACCCCTGAATTGTCTGAATTCCCACTCCCTGCATCTGAATAATCAGGACATAATCATTTGCTGAGAATTGAGTGACCTGGGAAAGGGGGACCATGACAAGACCAGGGCTGATTGAATTTACCTTTGCATAATTGTTTATGACTCCACTTATAGTCTCCTGACTCTTTAGATCAATGCTGCTAAAACTAAAGATCAGCAGCATAAATAGCAGTTTATTAATATGATAAGAGATTCTGTATATCATCAAAAAACGAATTACAACTAGTAAACGCTAAAAATGCTAAATAATTGAGGAGAGATCTCAAATTTATCTTTGAGACTATTGACCCATTGATTTTTCGTCAGGTTTCAGCAGAGGAAACTCGATAATAAAAATTGTTCCCTTGTCAGGTTCAGATTCAAACCATATTTTTCCACTGGCATTTTCCACATACCTTTTAACAATAGATAATCCCAGACCGGTACCCGAAGATTTTGTTGTAAAATTAGGAGTGAACATTTTTTGCTTCAACGATTCAGGAATCCCCGATCCGTTATCAGAAACAGAGACTACAACCTTTTCACCTTTCATTTCCAGGTTGACCTTTATAAGTCCTCCCGTACCGGGAGTTATTGACTGGATAGCGTTTTTAATAAGATTTGAAAATATACCGTTTATTTGCTCTTTGTCGGCCCGGATCATTATTTTTTCTGCATAATGAGATCCCACCCGGAATGTAATATTATCGCTGTTCTTGAACAGTTCAAGAGTAGTTTTTATCTGTTCCAGAAGGTCGACCTCGACAGGATTTGCTTCAGGTATTTTGGCAAATGTAGAGAATGCTGAAGCTATTGATGAAAGGTTATCAATATATTCAATCTGATTTTTTGTAAATCTTTCCAGTTTTTTTTCAAATCCCGGAACTCTGTCGGTCCATGATTTAAAAAGCTGTTGGATATTAAGCTTCATGGGAGTCAGGGGATTCTTGATTTCATGGGCGATTTGCTTGGCCATTTCGCGCCAGGCATATTCCCGTTCGGAATTTGCAAGTTTCTGGGCGCTCTCATCAAGTTCATCAACCATACGGTTATACTGCTTAACCAGTTCACCGACTTCATCACTACCCTCGTAGGAAAGATGTTCGCTTTTCTTTCCAAGCTCTACAGATGCAAGCCTGCTACTCAGCAAAGCCAGCGGGGCAGTAAGCCTTCCGCTTATAAGCACGGCAAGACTCATGGCAATTATAATAAGAAGAAGCGTGAAATTTATAACTGCAACTATAGTGTTTGATATCTCCCTGGCAAGCACGCTCTGCATCCTGAAATAAGGGAGATTCAGATAAGCAATCAGATCATAATCGGAATTATAATATGGAACATATGCAGAAACATATTCAAGATTTGCGATCTTCTCCTTCTGTAAATATTCGCTTTTTTTAAGGCTGAATAGGTTAATAAAAGCCATATTATCCATCCTTTTGCTTATTAGATTGCGGTAATAAATTTCAGGCCTCGATGATGATATCAGGAATCCGTAAGTATCATACAGGTTTATATCAGTATTGAAAATATTTGAAAGTCTTACCAGTATCTCTTCAAGACTTGAATAGCTGGCGTTCCTCCATCCAGAAGTAAGACTTTTCTCAGAAGATATTTTATTATCCAGCTCCATATAGATTGAATTCATTTTCTCCCTTAGGTTCTCATAATGCTTAGCCCGGTATTGTTCAATTGTAAGCGAAGCAGTTACAAATCCTATAAGAGTGAAGGAAATTAACAGTATGCTTATAAAGAAGAGTTGCATCTTCTGTCTGAAATTTAAGCCTGATGGCACTTTAAAAAATGGCTTTCTGTTGAGAAAAAGAACAAGGTTGCAGAAAATGAATATAAAGGCGAAAAGGTATGCAAATGAAATTATTATGTCCTGAAAGGTTAAAGAAGGACTGCTTATCACGACTGTAACATTTCCGTTAATGTACAGGGAGTGGTCGTAGGAGTCAGATTTGAAGAATCTGTAATCTGTGACGTTTTTAATGTACTCCCCGTCGGTAGTGTTATACGGAACATCCCCTGTCCTGAGAACCAGTTCCCCATTAATGTATTTTGCAAACGAATAATCCTTCAGCTTTGCATAACTGTGATATTTCTTGTCAAGAAGCAGCTCGGAATATCCTGGCTGAAATACCTTGATGTCGCTGTACAGGTCGATAAAAAGACCATTGTTCCTTCCGTTTTTATACTCATAATATATCCTACCCAGATAACTTGACCTACCCTGCTTGCTGTCGATAAAATAGAAGCCGGTTCCTGTAAGCTGGTGCCCGCTGGCCAATATTTTTCTTCCGAAAAAACTGTAGCAATCCTCAAATATCCTGTTTTGTACTCCTACACTGAGAGAATCATTTTTACTACAGGGAACTATGCTCAGATTAAAATTAGTCCAGTATCCGTTAAAATACCTTTCATGCAAGTAATCAGATATACTGTCAACATCATCCTTCTCAAAAACAGCTACACCCATCAAGCTTCTCAGCGTGGAATCATTTGAGATCAGCGGCCACATATCCAGAAGGAGATGTTCAGCCATGGGATCATTTTCTGTGGAATATGTAACCAACTGTATTTTAATATTTTCTTCCGTCTTTTTCGCTGAGAAATACGTTATCAGAAGAAGAGAATATAAACCGAGGACAACCGAAAATATGACTGTTTTATTAAATAAACCGGTATTCCTGGTTTTCAAAACCCAGATGAGCACTGAAACAGTAAAATAGAATAGTGCTGCTGAAAGAAGGGCAAACGGATCCTTTAAGAAGAATACAGGAAAGACAACCATTCCGGTAACGGCTGATAAAATAACCGTTATTGCACCAGGCTGTTTTTTTGCCTGAAAAACCAACAGCAAGTACAAAAAAGGAACACTGAAAAGCGTCAAAAGGATAATAAAGCCTGTCAGGCTGAAAATATCAAGATCCAGCACCTTATAAGCTTCAAAATTTATGTTTGAATTGAAAACAAGGTGGCTGAAGATGATATGATACAATGAGAAAAGCAGAGCCCCGGGAATAAGAAATAAAGAGAGTGTGAGCCACTTTGTCCTGTCATGCTCTTTAAAATGTTTATTCGTTTTCAGGGTACTATAAAAAAAACTGGCCAAAACAGATAACAAAATACTTAATATCAAAAGATGCCCAAGTGATGGTATAAAAGAGTTTAATGTATATCTGTAATGAGAGAACAGCTCTGTCTGAAACAGCACTGCAGGTTTCTTTGCTAAAAGAACCAGTGCATATATGGCGGAGAAAATAATAAAAGCAACAATCAGTCCTGATATTTCCCTGTTGCGGTCAGCCATGCATCTGACGATGCATAGTGTCATATAGAGAATTGCAAGAAAAGCGAGTCCCCAAAGCAGAAGGGGGATATGAATTAAATTTGTTATCCCTTTTACTTCCGGGTATAATAGGGAAAACAAGAATGTGCCATCACCTGAAAAAGCATGATATTCTGAAGCATTTTTGTCCCTGCTTAATCCTGTGTTATCAGGGATCCTGAAATGATTCACAAAACCGCTTTTTATGACATCGTTCTGCAGGTCATAATCACTTCTTATCCTCACAAGGCCTACAATCCTCTCTGTACCAGCCAGCACCGAACCGGTAAGGAACCATCCGTTCTGAAGAAATATAATCGGCTTTCGATATATTGAATCGGAAAGAGTGAGTGGTACGTCGAAATCGGTGTCTGACCATGAAACCAGTCTGTTGCCGAAATATTCAAGAATGGTAATGCCGTTTTGACTTGCAACCGAAAAGAGATTATTTTCTGTGGCTGAACCGTGTGGCTCCCCGCTTGCCAGGATTGGCTTCATCGCGTTAAGGCAGTTGTCCATTACCTTCTCCTTTTCTTTCAGGATCCTGTTAAATCTTTTTGTCCTGAACCTGAATTCAAATTCGCCAAGGTAGACCTGTTCGGCAGCCATTGCAAGAAGAACCAGGATTACTGCAATTATAGCCGGGGTGATCTTTAGTTTTCCGTTTTTCATAGCGAAGTCATAACTGTCTATTCGTGATGATAAGGTTCCCCTTTCATTATTGTGAATGCCCTGTAAAGCTGTTCAATAAACAATAATCGTACCATCTGGTGAGAGAATGTCAGTCTCGATAGGGAGAGACTGGTGTCAGCCTTTTTCAGAACATCTTCAGAAAAGCCCCATGCTCCGCCTATAACGAACAGAATTCTTTTTCTCTGTAACATAAAACTCTTCTCCAGCCATGCGGAGAACTCGATAGTAGAAAACTCTTTACCCCCCGCATCCAGAATTACAACAAAATCATCGTCCCTGAAAAATCTGAGTATCTGTTCACCCTCCCTGGTCTTTTGTTCGCGTTCGGGCAGATTGCGGGTCCTTTTTATATCCGGAACTGTGATAATCTCAAATGCTGAGTATTTTCTAATACGTTCTTCAAATATCACAATACCCTCTGTTAAATATCTTTCTGAAGTTTTCCCGGTCTGTAATAAGGCGATTTTCATAATTATTGGCCCGACTTTTGTACATTATAAATTGTACGGCACTATGTACAAAAATAATAATTAATAACTTGCTCCGGCAATTATAATTAATGCGAATACCGGAAACGGATTCTCTTTAATATAAATTATTTTAAATTTGTAAAGTACTTGACCTGGAATTAGAATATTAATAAACTGAATTAAATGAGGTTCATAATTTCAACAGCGGTTGTCTTATTTGCATTTGTTACTCTGACAGCGATAAATCAGGATCAGACAAAGATCCCTGCAGGCATTTCAATTGCCATTAAATCGGGGAATGCCGCGGAACTTTCAAAATACATGAATTCAACTGTGGAACTCCTTCTTCTTGAAAAGGAAGATTTCTACAAGAAGGTTGTCGCTGAGACCATTCTTAAAGATTTTTTTAACGAATACCATGCAAAAGATTTTGTTATCCGCCATCAGGGTGCCAGAAATGATGCTCAATATGCGATAGGAAACCTTGAAACTGAAAAGGGTGGTTTCAGAGTCTATATTCTTCTTAAAAAGGTTGACCAGGAGTTACTTATTCACATTATACGTATTGAGCCCGACAATGCACAATAAGGTCCTGAGGGATTTCATTTCAGGATGTCTCACTGAAGATATAGGCGATGGCGATCATTCATCACTTGCATGTGTTCCTGATGAAACATCCGGAAGAGCAAGATTGCTTGTAAAGGAAAAAGGAGTTCTTTCGGGCTGCCGTGTTGCCGGTGACGTTTTCGCAATTGTTGACAAGGAAATAAACTTTGAGCCGTTCATCAGCGACGGTAGCAAAATTTCGCCCGGCGACATAGTATTTTATGTTTCGGGCAGAATACACTCCATACTGAAATCCGAACGGCTGGTACTTAATATCATGCAAAGAATGAGTGGAATAGCCACAAGTACAAGCCTCTATGCTGAAAAATTAAGCGGGCTTAAAACAAAACTCCTTGATACCCGAAAAACAACTCCCGGAATGAGATTTCTTGAAAAGGAAGCAGTGAGAACAGGTGGCGGAATGAATCACAGAATGGGTCTGTATGATATGATAATGCTGAAAGATAACCATATAGACTACGCTGGCGGTATAGAGAAGGCCATACAGAAAACAGGGGAATATCTTTCCCGTTCCGGAAAGAACCTCAAAATTGAGATTGAGGCCAGGAACCTGGATGATGTAAGGACAATACTTGAGATAGGCGGGGTGGACCGTATCATGCTCGACAATTTCAATTTAAACGATACAAGAGAAGCTGTTAACCTCATCGGTAAACGTTTCGAGACAGAATCTTCAGGAGGAATTACCATTGAAACGATAAGAGCGTACGCTGAATGCGGGGTTGATTATATTTCGGCCGGAGCCCTTACTCATCATATCAAAAGCCTTGATATGAGTCTGAAAGCTTTTTAGATTATGCATATTAACGGGGCAGACGGTAAATTCAGATTAACAGAGAAGATAAAGAATCTCGTTCTTCCCGGATTTGACGGTATCCCAATAAGAGAAGTTTTTGAATTTGTGATCAGGGGTTTCAGGAAAGGAGTCCTCGTCACGAGAGCTTCATCCATAGCATTCAACCTTCTGATGGCCCTCCTGCCGGCAACTATTTTCCTTTTTACACTTATCCCTTTCATCCCGATTCCGAATTTCCAGCTTGAGCTGATAAAACTGTTCGAAAGCATTTTCCCGTCCAATGCTTATCATCTTATGGAAAACACAATTATAGATATAGTCACAAACAAAAGCGGGGGCCTTCTGCTTGTCATGTTTTTTGCCACAATAATATTCTCGACAAATGGTATACACGCAGTTCTTCATGCATTCGTGGTAACTTCTCATTCTTTCAAGCCACGATCATGGGTTAACCAGCGGAAGGTATCTGTCCTGCTTCTCCTCATCGGTATCCTCATGATTGCAGCAGCCGGGATGCTTATAATATTTGGCAAATCAGTAGTTAACAGGCTTGTGGAGCTTGAGATCCTCGAAAAAAGCCTTGTCATCTCTATACTTGTATTCCTGAAGTGGATAGTGGTGATTCTGCTCCTTTTTGTCGCCATATCGTTTCTTTATTACTTTGCACCTGCCAAACGCCATGATTTCAGGTTCATAACTCCCGGATCAACCCTGGCGACCATATTGTTTATTATTACTTCACTGGGCTTTTCAGCTTATGTGAATAACTTTGGACAATATAACAAGCTTTACGGATGGATAGGCACGCTTATGGTAATACTGGTATGGCTCTACCTTAACTCGATCGCCCTGCTGATCGGCTTTGAACTGAATTTAAGCATTAAAGAAGCCCACATTGCAGAATCTGAAAGTTCCTTCACCGGCCAGATGAAAAAAAATTGACTATTTTTGAACAGACATTTCCCGTAAATGAAAAAGTGGATATTTATTTTTGGTCTCGTAATTCTGGCCGGCTGTAAGGAAAACATACAGGAAACATATTTTACTCCCGGGAAAGCTGCAACATGCTTTAAGGATATTGAAGAGGCATGCAGGAGAGACGGGGGAAATCTCTGGGGCAAAAACCTTTATGGACCACTTATGTTTATCGACAGGACAAGCAGAAAAATCATTGCCAATCAACCAGATAATGAGGGCCTCCTTAAACTTAAGGATGGCATTTATACCGGACTTTATCCCAGGGAAAAAATAATCACAACCACTACTGTCAACTTTGGAGGAACTCTCTTCGGAATGGCTCCCCTGCCAAACGAGGAAGATAGTTACAGGACAAAGACCAGGGGTATCCATGCACTTTTTCACTCTTTTCAGCAAACGGAAGGCATGTATCCGGAAAACTTCAATATCATCATTATGGATGAAAAAGAGGCACGGCTCTGGATTAAGCTCGAATGGAAAGCTCTGAAAAAAGCTATCGACTCAGAAGGAGAAGAACAAACCCTTGCCATAAGGGATGCACTTATTTTCAGAGGATCAAACCGGGAATCATATCCAAAATATGCTGACCAGGCAACCCGTTTTGAAACATATGAGGGACTGGCGACATTTACATTTACCCTCCTTGCGTCTGACTCTCCGGCTGATTATAAAAAACGACTTTTCGAAAACCTCGACAGGATCTATTCATTCCAGTCATACTCCCGATCTTATGGTTCAATTCACGGGGCACTTTATGCAACACTGCTTCATATCAAGGGATTTGATTTTAAGACAATTAAAGCGGACACAGTTGATCTGGGCAACCTCGTCATAAAACTCTATAAAATTGAACTGCCGGCGAATTGCCGCGATGTTGCAGGCAGCATTGCTTTACATTATGATATTGAGGGCATAAACAAAGAGGAGGAACAGAGACTGCAGGATATCAGGGAGAGGCTGAATAATCAGGTAAGCGTGTTTACCGAAAAACCGGTTGTTTTGCTTGAGCTGGAAAGTCCCTATTTTGATTTCGAGCCCGAAAATGTCCATTTCCTCGATACTCTTGGAACCCTGTATAATACCCTGCGGGTATCGGATAACTGGGGTAAGCTTACCGTTGATAAAGGGGACTGCCTTGTGTCCAATAATTATAAATTCCTGCGGATCACTGCCAAAGGACTAAAAACTGACAAGAATCATATTACTGGCGAAGGCTGGCAGATAATCATTAACGACGGTTGGGGGATCAGGGAATCGGGCCAGAACTACTATATCAGGAAACTGATTCCCTGAATTATTGTCTTGCAGTCTTGCGGTCTTGCACGCCATAATCAGTATAGGATATTCTTCCACATACCCCATACCTCACCCAACATACTGTTTTATTATTTCCCCGATAGACCTTTAAGGTTTTCCTCGAGGGATTTGATTTTTGATTCCGTATCAGCCATCTTCTTCTTTTCCATCTCAATTACTGCCGGAGGTGCTTTCCGGACAAACTTTTCATTGTTAAGCTTTTTCATCACGGAATCGAGAAATCCCCTTAAGTAATCCAGGTCGGCATTTATTTTAGCCTTTTCATTTTCAACATCGATAATTCCCCTTAGCAGGATATAAAATTCTGTCGTCTTAACCATGAAGGAAGAAGAATTATCAGGTTTTTCAGAAGTAAATTCCACACCGGAAAGATTGCACATTTTAATGATTACAGGAAGAAAACCTGAATCATAGCTGTCCCTGTCAGTTCTTATTGATAGTCCGACAGCATCACTGTTCAGTATCTGCTTTTCTTTTCTGACCGCCCGGATAGCTGTTACAGTTTCTTTTGCGGCCTCAAACCTTGCAACAAGCTCTTTATCATACTTCCTGATCTTTGGCATAGGTGAAATCATAAGACTTTCCCCGTCCTTCCGCTCGCTGATAAGCTGCCAAATCTCCTCGGTTATGAATGGCATAAAGGGATGAATTATCCGGAGAAGGTTGTCGAAAACAGATATTGTTTCGTTATATGTAAGCCTGTCAACAGGTTTCCCAAATTCGGGTTTGATAATCTCAAGATACCATCCGGAGAACTCATCCCAGAAAAGCTTATAGCTGTTCATAAGGGCTTCTGATATCCTGAATCTTTTATAGTTTGAATCGATTTCTCCAAGAGATTTTTTCAGAATTTCATCCATCCACTTAACTGCAGCAGCAGATGATTCAGGTTGTGGAATTCCATCATCAATCTTCCAGCTTTTCACAAGCCTGAAGGCATTCCATATTTTGTTGGCAAAATTCCTGCCCTGCTCTGGAAGTGAATCGTCGTATAAAAGGTCGTTGCCTGCCGGAGAGCACAGCATCATCCCAACCCTTACCCCATCGGCCCCGTATTTTGCAATAAGATCCAGAGGCTCGGGTGAATTGCCGAGCGACTTTGACATTTTTCTTCTCTGGTGATCCCTCACCAGACCCGTAAGATATACATCACTGAAAGGTTTTTGGCCCCTGTATTCATATCCGGCGATAATCATCCGTGCAACCCAGAAAAAGAGAATCTCCGGGGCAGTAATGAGTACATTGGTCGGATAATAGTAATTCATATCCGGATTATCAGGATTGTTTATTCCATCGAATGAAGTTATCGGCCATAGCCATGATGAGAACCATGTATCAAGGACATCTTCTTCCTGTCGCAAATCTTTCTCATTCAACGACTTGTTCCCGCTTTTTTCTCTGGCAATAACGATTGCTTTTTTAATATCTTCTGCGACAACAAATTCATTGTCCCCATAATACCATGCAGGTATCCTGTGGCCCCACCATAGCTGGCGGCTGATGCACCAGTCGTGGACATTCTCCATCCAGTGACGATAGAGGTTCCTGAATTTGGCCGGGTGCAGGTGAACTTCTCCGTTCATAACTGCATCGAGGGCAGGTTTGGATATATCCTTCATTTTCAGGAACCACTGCACTGAAAGCCTTGGTTCTATAACTGCATTTGTCCTTTCGGAACGCCCAATCTTATTGTTATATTGAACAACTTTCACGAGATTTCCTGTACTCTTTAGTTCCTTTTCTGCAAGATCCCTTGCAGAAAACCTGTCAATGCCCTCAAACATTCCCGCATTTGAGCTTATTGTTCCGTTATCATTGAATACATCCAAAGAGGGAAGTTTATGCCTTAGTCCGATCTCATAATCATTGATATCGTGGGCAGGTGTTATCTTAAGGCAGCCTGTCCCAAATTCCATATCCACATAATCATCAAAAATAAAGGGGACCTCCCTGTTTACCATCGGGACAATAACCTTCTTTCCTTTCAGGTGCAAGTACCTTTCATCAGAAGGATTGGCACAGACAGCTGTATCTCCAAGAATGGTCTCCGGGCGGGTTGTGGCAACCATAATATAATCATCTTCATCAACGATTTTGTACCGGACATAATATAGCTTTGATTTTTCGTCGGTATAATTGACCTCCTCATCCGATACTGCTGTCATTGCCTGCGGATCCCAGTTTACCATCCTTACACCCCTGTAGATCAGGCCTTTATTATATAGATCGACAAACACCCTGATGACAGAATCATACCTCTTTTCATCCATTGTGAAAAGTGTCCTTTCCCAGTCGCACGACGCGCCAAGCCTTTTAAGCTGCTCGAGGATTATTCCCCCGTGCTTATGGGTCCATTCCCACGCATAATCAAGGAATTTCTCCCTTGTAAGGTCCCTTTTTTCAATTCCTTCCGATTTAAGCTTGGCAACTACTTTAGCCTCGGTGGCAATTGATGCATGATCGGTTCCCGGTACCCAGCAGGCATTTTTTCCCAGCATCCTGGCCCTCCTGATCAGAACATCCTGAATTGTGTTGTTAAGCATATGTCCCATGTGAAGGACACCTGTCACATTCGGAGGGGGAATTACTATCGTGTAGGGTTCTCTCTCATCCGGTTTACTATTGAAAAACCCATGTTCCATCCAGTATTTGTACCACCTGGATTCTGCTTTTCCCGGTTCATATTTTGAAGGAATCTCCATAATCTGCCTGTTTACAGGGTTGTTTTAGTGATGTGCAAAAATATAAAAATTCATTATATTCGTTGATCATCAGTCAAAAAGCTCTCCTGACTGACACAAATGACTCCGGCAGTTGATACTTCAGGTGCCACACAACCTACGTCACCTGATTACCAAAATATCCGACGTAGATCTTTCCCCTTCATGATCAAACTTTTTGTTGTCACATGGCATATTAACTATCCCGTTGAAAGGGTTTCCCCTGATCCACATTGTTGTTGAGCCGCCGCCATCGAGACTGCTGCAATAGCATCCGTTGCTGATACCTGTTTGCTGACAGCCATGTTTCTAATGGGATTATTAAAACTAAAAGAGGTGGCTTTTTCATACTAAGAAATGCTCACCGAATTTATTCTATTTTTTCAATAGTTTAATTTTTTTTCTTAAGCCGATTTTTGCGTTTTTAACTGCTATGGTTTATACTCAGGATTTTTTCTAATTTTGCTAATCTTAATCCAGAAGAATATTTACCCTGTATTTGTATGCCATCAATTTCAGAAAAAGGAAGGGCTATGCCCCCTTCACCAATAAGGAAGCTTGTCCCTTATGCCGAGGAAGCCATGAGGAAAGGAAGGAAAGTTTATCACCTCAATATAGGCCAGCCTGACATCCCGACTCCGCAGGTAGCTCTGAATGCCATCCGCAATATTGATCTGAAGGTAATTGAGTACAGTCATTCAGCCGGGAATGAATCATACAGGCGAAAGCTGGCCGGTTTTTACAACAATATCGGAATTGATATTGACTACACTGATATCCTTATTACAACAGGCGGCTCGGAGGCTGTTTCGTTTGCCCTGATGACATGCATAAACCCTGGTGATGAGGTAATAACTTCCGAACCTTTTTATGCCAATTACAATGGATTTGCAGTATCTGCCGGAATCAAAATTGTTCCGGTGACATCGTATATTAATAACAATTTTGCCCTTCCTCCGATTGAAGAAATAGAGAGTAAGATCACTCCCGGGACAAAAGGTATCATCGTATGCAATCCTAATAATCCTACAGGATATCTTTACTCAAAAGAGGAATTGTTACATCTGAGAGATATTGTAAAAAGGCATGATCTTTACCTGTTTTCGGATGAAGCTTACCGTGAATTCTGCTATGACGGAGCTGAACATTTTTCAGCAATGAAGCTTGAGGGAATTGACAAAAACGTGGTTATGGTTGATTCGGTTTCAAAGAGATACAGCGAATGCGGAGTACGAATAGGTGCTCTTATAAGCCGTAACAAAGATGTCATATCCACTGCCCTGAAATTCGGACAGGCCCGTCTATCACCTCCCGGACTTGGCCAGATCGCTGCTGAGGCATCGCTGGAAACAGGGCCTGAATACTCCAGGGAAGTCAACACAGAATATACTGCCAGGAGAAATTTCATGGTGGATGCACTAAACAAAATGCCTGGTGTTTTTTGCCCGAAACCAAAAGGAGCTTTCTACACTGTGGCAAAACTTCCTGTTGATGATTCTGATAAATTTTCCCGCTGGCTCCTGGAAGAGTTTGAATATAATAATCAGACGGTCATGTTAGCTCCTGCATCAGGGTTCTATTCAACACCGGGACTTGGAAGGAATGAGGTAAGAATTGCCTATGTCCTTAAAATTGATGACCTGAGAAAAGCCATTGATACACTCGCAGAGGCATTGAAGGCATACCCGGGAAGAGTATGAAAGGGAATTACTAATGGGATTGAATGTGATTAACTGCATCGCAATTGATGATGATCTTACAGCTCTTAAGATCATTAAAGAGTATTGTTCAAAAATTCAGTTTGTCAATTTAGCCGGAACCTTTACAAATCCTTTTGAAGCTGTCCATACAATAAACAACAACCAGGTTGATCTAATCTTCCTTGATATAGTCATGCCACAGATCACCGGACCGGAATTTCTTAAAACCCTGTATAATCCTCCGATGGTAATTTTTACCACCGCATTCAGGGAGTACGCTTCTGACGGATTTGAATGCGATGCCGTCGATTATCTGGTCAAACCGATTGCATTCGAAAGATTTTCCAAGGCTGTAAATAAGGCATTTCAGCTGATAAAAATGAAGAGTCCGGTTGAGATCGCCGGGGAAAAGATCCCGGGAACATCACATGGATTTCTTATGGTTAAGGTTGAATACACCACTATAAGGGTCAATCTTAATGACATACTTTATATCGAAGGATTAAAGGATTATGTCAAGATTTATGCCGAGGGAAGATTGATCCTTACCAAAACAACTATGAAAAACATAATTGAAAAGCTGCCCTCCGGTTCCTTCTTCAGAGTTCATAAATCATATATAATATCGGTCGATAAAATTGACATGATTGAAAACAGCAGGATTGTTATAGGCAATCAGAGGATCCCCATCGGAGAATCATACCGGGCCTCATTCTTTGAAATTGTAAACAGGAATCTGATCTGAGGCTTAATCGTATTTTCGTTTTCTGAACCACAAATCCTTCAGCGCCAGATCAAGATTGAGGGTGACGAACCTCTCCCTGAACAGGTCTTTTTCTGTTGTACCGTTCTGCCCAAGTTCAAGGGATATATTGATAACACTCAGATAGCCTTTCATTGGGATCCCGGCGCCGAACGTAACGGCACCATAATTTATCGGGATATTATCAATTATCATATACGATTCGCGGTATTCACCGCCAAACCGGAATAATACCATTCTTGTGGTTCCCTTATTCAAGCCCAGTGACGGGAATTCGACGCCCATAGAATACCTGCTGGAGTTCCTGGTCCTGAGATATGAATTTACAAAATCAATACTTTCCCAGCCACTCCATTCGTAATCAACACCAGCCTTGAAATATCCTTTGCTCATGGCAAATCCCGCACCTATTTTCTGAGGTAAGCTGTACTTGTATTTCCGGCTTTTCAGAACTTCAGTTGCATAATCTGTTTTTATGGTTATTATATTCTTCGTTTTCAGCATTTTTGAACTGCCGTAGATAAGACCTATATTGTATTTCCACTTTTTTATGTCAAGCTGATAATTCAATCCGTAATCAATATTGAAATTTGAAACATATGAAGCATCTTCAAGATAGTAGCTGAAAACTGCTGAAGATTCTTTGTGGGTTACATTTCCGAAAAGATAAGAAGCCTTTAATCCAACCGAAAGATTCTTTATCAGGTTAACGGAGCCGCCAAGATAGACCTGATTCACTCCTCCATTGCCCGAGAAGGTTTTGGGATACTTAAGTATACTACCTTCAACCGGAGCTGTGGTATTTATAATGTATCCTACCGAACTGTAGGGAGAAAAACCAAAGCTTGTGGCCAGCCATGGTGTTAATCTGAATCCCATTGCCACGTACTTTAAATTGGCATTTAAAAGCGACTGATCATCTTTCCTGGTGGAATAGATTGTATATTTTCCGAAAACACCAAGCTCAAATATTGACAACAGGCTGTCAATGCCGCTATATGAAGCAGGGTTCATTGAATTGATAGATCTGTCCGATAAAAATGCTATGCCTGTTCCGCCCATCGCCTTGAAAGGTCCCGAGCTGTTTGTCTCCAGATATCCCAACCCGAAAATTGAATAAGGGGATGTAGTTATCTGTGAAGATATAATGCCGGACCGTGAAATTAATATAAACAGGATCAGGATATATGTTTTAGTGAGCTTTCGCATTATCAGTTCAATAAGATAAATAATAAAGTCTCAGTTTTACCGGCGGATGCTTTCCTTCAACAAGAAGCCTTTCAAATGAGGATGATAATTTTGAATTATTCAGCCCTATCATCAAACCATTATCGCTGTTTACATAAGCATCACGTAACTCCTGATTGATAAAAGAGGTGATATCATAAGTATATCTGTTGTTCTCATGCAGGTAATAATCAGATTCAAATGACGCAATCATTGGTTTGGATTGATCATCATATAAAATTGCTCTTGCGTTATCCCTGTCGGATCTGAAAATATACAAACTGTCTGGCAAACTAAAAACCCCGTAACTATGTGGTACAGGTTCCACGATAAGTTCTGCTTTTAATATCTTCCAGTTTTCTGAAGCAAGAATGTTCTCCAGAGATGAGAACTTCAGCTTTGGAATAAGCCCGATCATTCCCTGCATAAAAACCCGGTTTCCGGTTTCAGCTGAAGGGACTTCATTTCCTTCCTGCTTTATATTGTAAAGGGGGGTATTTGTAAAATCATATTTTACATTGTTAAACTGGTGGGCTGCATCACCCATTTTGATAACTATCTCCTTCTTTACAAGCTCTTCCTTTTGAATATGATAGTAAATCTTCAGAACAAGATACCCCTGGCCTGCATTGAAGCCGATAAGAGCTCTATTATCTGCAGTTCCTGAAGTTAATACAAATCCTTTAATATATTCTTTAAACCATTCCTGTGTCGAAACTTTTTCATCCTTATCCCTTATCAGGTTATATAATTCCGCTCCGAAAGCGTTTACCTGAACGCTTACCGCAGTATCTGATGAATGCGGCCGGGGATAAAAATTGGCCGTTCCCATTGCCTGCGGGATATATTTAAACGATGAAGTATTAAAAAGATATGATTTATTGTAGGGTATTATATTTTCTGTCAGCCTGTGGATACTGATTGACATTACGGATGTGGTATCACCGAAATTATTATCAGTATATTGAAGTATGAAAGCCGCAGAATCATAAATAGCCTTTAAATCAATCTCTGAAAAAGATTCATAGGCAAGATCAAAATATGACTCGCAGTTTATTGAACCGAAAATTGTATCTTCATACTGGCCTACATAAGCCATTTTAGACGATGATGTAATGACAGAATCAAGAAGAACTGTCGACAGATCTACCCTGAATGTGTCAATCACCTGCAGTCTGGTCCGCGATTCAACGAAATCTTTTCCAATTGTAAATTCATTGGTTTTTGTACAGGAACCAATCAATATAATTCCAAATATAAAGAATGATAAGATTTTCCTGCCTTTCTTGCCCGCACCGATACCCTTCATCAATCTTACAGTTTATGCAAATGAATACTAAAACAGGATGTAAACAAAGCAAATATATACAAAAACCATAAAAGCGTAGACATACAGGCTTTTTTAAAAGATATTTCTTTTACTTTATCAAATAGCGTCACACTGTTACGAATTACTCTGATTTAATTAAGTTTTATCGATGATTATCTCTATCTTGTCTACAATTTTATGGCATATATCTACAAGTCTTTTTATTGAAGTCTCCTTCAGATAGTTTTGTGTTAATTATTAAAACAAAAAAAAACGTGAAAGATGACATACAAAGAGGTTAAGATTTGGATAAAAGTACTGGTATTAATTCTGGTCGTGCCTTTCTTTAATTCATGTGGCAGCAAAACGGTTGTACTTGTTGGCAACTGGGTTCAGTTGTCTGTCTTTGATGGCTTGCCAAGGACAGATGCTGTTGGTTTCTCGATCGGGACAAAAGGCTATATCGGTACCGGGTATGACGGTGATAGTTTCCATAGCGATTTCTGGGAATATGATGCTACTAAGAATTCATGGACGCAGAAAGCTGATTTTCCCGGTGTTGCGAGAAGTCAGGCTGTTGGATTTGCAACTGATACAAAAGGTTATATCGGGACCGGATGGGAAGGCAAATACAGGCTCAAGGACTTTTATGAATATAATCCTGTATCGAACAGCTGGAGCAGAAAAGCTGACTTCGGAGGATCAGCAAGGCGCCAGGCTCTTGCAATGGCTATCAACAACAAAGGTTATGTAGGGACAGGTGATAGCGTAAGCTACTTTAAGGACTTCTGGGAATATGATCCTTCAACTGATATCTGGGCTAAGAAATCGAGTATCGGAGGGAACAAGCGTATCAGTGCAGCTGGTTTTGTAATAAGCGGTAAAGGTTATGTCGTTGGCGGGTTCGATAACGGGGATTATCTGGCCGATATGTGGCAGTATGATCCGGGGGCCGATTCATGGACTAAAAAAAGATCAATTGCTAATGTTACCGACCAGACTTTTGATGATGAATACTCAACAATAAAAGGGAGAGACAAGGTTGGATTCGCTGTTAATGGAAAAGGATATCTTGCAACAGGCGGCATGACGACCGGAACCGATGTATGGGAATATGATCCGGGAACAGATCTCTGGTCTGAAAAGACAAATTTTGAAGGTACAAGCAGGCAGGCTGCTGTCGGATTTTCAATAGGAAGCAGAGGATATGTTTTAACAGGGAGCAGTTCAGGTTTGTATTATGATGACATCTGGGCATTCGATCCGGATGCCGAGTTAAATGAGAATGATTGATAGAAAGAAACTATTAATATTTGCCCTCTTTCTGGTAATTTTAGTTGTAACATTAACACTTGCCGGAAGAGGGCATTTTTATGAAGTATCGCTTTTTAAAAGCGGGGACGGATGGGGATATGATATCCTGAAAAAAGACAAGCCCTATATCCACCAGCCCTACATGCCGGCTGTCGAAGGCCAGGTTCCGTTCAAAGACAAAATATCAGCAAAAAAAACCGGCAGGCTTGTTGTTAAAAAGATCCGGAACCATAAATTGCCGGCAGTCACCAGGGACGAGATCCAATCAATAATCAAGAAATAAAAACTGTCATGCAGTCCTGCAGTTGTGCAGTTATGCAGTTATGCAGTTATGCAGTTGTGCAGTTGTGCAGTTGTGCAGTTGTGCAGTTGTGCAATTGTGCAGTTGTTCAGTTGAACAGTTGTGCAGTTATGCAGTTATGCAGTTATGCAGTTATAGTGGTAATTATTGATATGATTTAAGATATTTAATTAAAGCTGCATTACCGTTAATCAGAGACTGTGCTTTGGTTCTTCTCTCAATAGCCTTATCCTTAGGAACATACCCTTGATCTTCAGCGATATAATACATGCTTTTAACCTCTGCAGCTGATCCTTTTGAGATTTTAAGGAATTGTTTGAATTCAGGATTTCCGCTTCGGCAGAAACCTTCACTTATATTATTCATTATTGAAATTCCAGCACGGCATATTTGATCTCTAAATCCAAAATCTCCGCATGCCCTGAAATCACAATAAATTAAATTTACTAGTTCCCTGGCCAATTGCCAAATTTCGAGCTCTTCAAAATTTTTAATAGTTGTCATTTTAGCACGTTTTTAGGTAAGACATATTAATTCCACTACCAAATTACACTTTTGGCTTCCAACTGCAAAACCGAAAAACTGCAAAACTGCAAAACTTTTATTCATATAAAAGATACTTCTCCCTTATCTGCCCAAACTTCTTAAGGCCAGCCTTCCACGAAGTCCTGATTTCTTCAGCACTTAATCCTTTCTGAATCTGTTCCCTGAGAGTGGGACCGGAAGCAAGCACATCAAAATAGGATTTGAAGAAATTATCCTTGTCAGGATACTTTCTGAAAGCATCAATCACCCATTCAAGATTCAGCTGCGGAAAAGGAACAAGCCTGTCTCTTATCGCATACCGCAAATCGACGCCATTGCATTTCTCTCCAAGGAGAGGGGGATTATTTGCTCCGGGAACACTTTCCGGGGTAAAGCTGAACCCTGTTTCGGGCAGTCTTGGTGAGCCGTAAACCTGGAAGGGAAACGAAGTCCCTCTTCCAAGTGAGATATTGGTTCCTTCAAAAAAGCAGATTGAAGGGTAAAGGTATATTGAATTCTGGTTTGGAAGGTTTGGTGATGGCCTTACCGGCAGCTCATAAAGGGTTTTATGAGTGTAATCATTACACTTAATAACGGTAAGTCTGCATTTCAAACCGTTTTTCAGCCAGCCCTCCCCATTAAGCATCCCGGCATATTCGCCAACAGTCATTCCATGAACAACAGGGACAGGGTCCATCCCGACAAACGACCTGTGAGCTGTATCTGCAATATTGCCGTCGAAATAAAAACCGTTTGGATTCGGCCTGTCAAGCACTATGCACTCAATATCATTCTCAGCACAGGCCTCAATAACATAATGGAGTGTCGAGATATACGTATAGAACCTGACACCCACATCCTGAATATCAAATATAACAATATCAATCCCTTTCAGATCATCAGGTGTCGGCTTCAAATGCCCTCCATAAAGACTTATAATACTAACTCCTGTTACAGAGTCTTTTCCGTCTTCAATCCGCTCGCCAGCATCTGCAAGATCTCTGAATCCATGTTCCGGTGCAAAGATCGAGTTGATCCTGATTCCAATACTCAGGAGAGTATCGACAAGATGAGTTTTGCCAACCATTGAGGTCTGATTTGCCACTATGGCTACTGATTTGCCAACAATTAAATGCTTATACTGGTCAATTTGATTGGCACCCGGAATAGGTACTTTTTCCTGGCCTGTACATGATGAAGATATAACTGTAAATACCAGCAGATAAAACGTAAAGAATGATCCTTTCATGGGAAAATGATTTGTTTACGTAAATCTAGGATAATTTATTACTATTGTCCGGGAAAACTAATAAAACGAGTATGAGATTCTTCGCTTGACTTCGTTTCGCTCAGAATGACAGACATTTGTATTTTGGAGGAGGGGGGTGGCTGGAGGAAATGCCTCCAGCCACC
>JBBSAP010000061.1:0-20904 GCA_038252165.1 Bacteroidales bacterium
AGCCTGGGTAAACGGACATAATCTTGGAAGGTACTGGTCAATCGGACCTCAAAAAAGACTTTATTGTCCGGCCCCATTTTTACGACAGGGTACAAACGAAATGATAGTATTTGATCTGTTGCAGACAGAACCTCAGATAGTCGTTGGTTTTAAGACGGCGGAGTAACAGGGTATAAAAAATATCGCAACTAATCAGTACTTAAAGTGAGCTAGAGTTTGGAGTGCCTAGAGTTAAAAGTCGAGTATTATTAACACATTAATGTTTCTCCTTCCGTTTTTTTCAATACAATTATTTATTAATATAATTTGCACAATTAAACGATTAAGCATAAATTCGCTAAATTATAATTGATATTTGTATTACTCAGACAGTGTGTTTTAAATCACCGGAATAATGGAGAAAAGAGTTTCACTGAAGGATATTGCCAGAAAGGTTGGTGTTTCTATTGCTTCTGTTTCGTATGTTATGAATGGTCAGGAGAAGGAGAAAAGAGTTGGTCAGGAAGTTGTCCGGAAGATCAGGGAGGCTGCCGATGAGCTTAATTATCAGACTAACCAGGTAGCTCGCAGTTTAAGGACGGGGTCAACAAAATCAATTGGTCTGATAGTGGCCGATATAGCCAACCCATTCTTCAGTCATCTGGCCAGAGTAATTGAGGACGAGGCAAATAATTTCTCATATACAGTACTGTTTGGAAGCTCTGATGAGGATGCCCATAAATCTGACCTGCTTATTAAAACACTTATGAACAGACAGGTGGATGGGTTTATTATTGTTCCCACGGAAGGAACTGTGAGCCAGATCAAAACTCTCCTGAGGAAGAAGGTGCCCCTGGTTCTTATAGATCGTTATTTCCCGGAAGTGAATAGCAATTATGTGGTTCTTGATAATTTTCAGGCAACCTTTGATGCAACCGCCCTGCTTATAGAGAAGGGCTACAAAAATATTTGTATGGTTGCTTATAAATCGCAACTGGTCCATATGAAAGACCGGATACGCGGCTATTCAGAAGCGATGAATCATTCGGGACTTTCTGAATATATGTGCGTCAGAGAGATCAGATTCGAGCATACTCAAAAAGATGTGGACAATGTATTGCTGTCAATTGCTGGAAGCGGGGATAAGCCCGACGCCATTCTGTTTGCCACAAATGCCCTTTCTGTTTCAGGGTTATTAAGTGCCCAAAAAAACCGCATCATGATCCCTGAAGATGTAGCTGTTATAGGCTTTGACGGTGGTGATTGCTTTGATCTCTTCCGTTCACCACTTACCTATGTTAAGCAGCCGCTTGAAGAGATGGGCCAGGAAGCTTTCAGAGTTTTGCGCGATATAATTTACGGCTCTCAGAAGACAAGCCATATAATGCTTAACTCCTCATTGATTGTAAGGAGCTCATGTTGATTTTTTTATCGTATTGCTTAAACGATTAATATGTTGAGGATAATTATAAAAGTGTTTTAACTATGAACTACAGACTAATAGGACGCCTCCCAAAGGTCGGGATTCGACCAGTTATTGATGGCCGTGAAATGGGAATAAGGGAATCGCTCGAGCAACAAACAATGGATATGGCCAGAGCGGCAGCACTGCTGATTGAGGCAAACCTTCGCTTCCCCTCGGGCGAGAGGGTTGAATGCGTTATATCGGAAACAACTATCGGAGGTGTAGCCGATGCGGCATGCTGTTCCGACCAGTTCGAGAGAGAGGGGGTAACTGTATCTTTAACAGTTACTCCCTGCTGGTGCTATGGCGCTGAAGTAATGGATACCAATCCTTCTGTCCCAAAAGCGGTCTGGGGATTTAATGGCACTGAACGGCCCGGAGCTGTTTATCTTGCTTCGGCCCTCGCGGGGTATGCTCAGAAAGGTCTTCCTGCTTTCGGAATATACGGAAAGGATGTTCAGGATGCAGGAGATGATTCAATTCCGCCTGATGTATCTGTTAAAATACTCAGGTTTGTTAAAGCAGCCCTTGCTGTTTCACTGATGAAGAGTAAGACCTATCTATCCCTCGGATACACTTCCATGGGGATCGCCGGATCAACTGTTGACCCTTCTTTCTTCCAGGATTATCTTGGAATGAGAACGGAGTTCGTGGATATGACTGAGTTACTGAGACGTATTGATAAAGGAATTTATGATAAGATTGAATTTGAAAAGGCAATGCTTTGGGTCAGAGAGAAATGTCCTGAAGGAAAAGATCCTAATAAAAAACCTTCTGACAACAAAAGAAAAGAATGGGAATGGGAAACAGTTGTTAAGATGACTCTCATATGCCGCGATCTTATGGCGGGCAATCCGCAACTTAAGAAAATAGGGTTTGGTGAAGAGGCCAGAGGCCGGAATGCTATTGCCGGAGGATTCCAGGGGCAGCGGCAATGGACCGATTTCTATCCGAATGGTGATTTTACCGAGGCTATACTCAACTCATCATTCGATTGGAACGGTATCAGACAGCCTTACATTTTTGCTACTGAAAATGATAGTCTTAATGGTGCCGCCATGCTTTTTGGTCACCTACTTACCAATACAGCTCAGATTTTTGCCGATGTTCGAACTTACTGGAGCCCTGATGCCGTAATAAGGGTAACGGGCAAGGCTCTGACCGGAATTGCTTCGAATGGCATTATCCACCTTATAAACTCAGGGTCTGCCACTCTTGATGCCACCGCAATGCAAAGCGATGGTCTGGGCAATCCGGTTATGAAACCATTCTGGGAAATAACACCGCAGGAGGTTGAAAAATGCCTCGGAAAAACCCTTTGGTGCCCTGCAAACCTTGAATATTTCAGAGGTGGTGGATTCTCTTCGCAATTTAAAACTGAGGGCCAGATGCCTGTAACAATGAGCAGGATAAATCTGATAAAGGATACAGGACCAGTCCTCCAGATTGCTGAAGGGTGGACGGTGGAATTGCCTGATGAGATCCATTCGGTGCTTGATGTGCGTACTGATCCGAACTGGCCTACAACCTGGTTTGTTCCCCGCCTGACAGGGAAAGGTGCCTTCAGGGATGTATACAATGTAATGGCCAAATGGGGCGCTAACCATGGTGCCATATCATATGGCCATATAGGAGCTGACCTTATCTCTCTGGCTTCAATCCTCAGAATACCGGTATGCATGCATAATATTGATGATGTGAACATCTTCAGGCCTGCCTCATGGGATGCCTTCGGTATGGATGCTGAAGGATCTGATTACAGGGCTTGCGAGAAGTATGGACCTTTATATTCATAAAATAAAAAAATTAGCAGATGAATATGGAATATTTAGTATCAGTGAAGACTTCGGCTCTCGTTTTTACAATAATAATTGCCTTAGGCTGCTCCTCGACAGGAAACCGTAATAATAATGCTATGAAAACAGAATTTCAGAAGGGATCTTTTGGCTTTGACTCTGCCTTTTTCGCCGCTAAAAATATTGGGACCATAGAGCTCAGAGATAGTACTGGCAAAGCGTCAGTGCTCATTGTCCCGGCTTATCAGGGCAGGGTGATGACAAGCTCAGTGAACGGTAGCGAAGGAGTGAGCTTCGGCTGGATAAACTATAAGCATATCGAATCGGGTGAACCGAACAGCCAGTTTAATCCATATGGAGGGGAAGAGAGGATCTGGTTCGGACCGGAAGGAGGCCCTTTCTCAATATATTTCAAAAAAGGAGCTGATCAGGTGTTCGAAAACTGGGTGGTTCCAAAGGAGATTGATACAGAGCCTTTTAGTGTTGTGGAAAGTTCTTTGTCATCCGTGAGTTTCAGAAAGGAGTTTGAAATTACCAATGCCTCGGGCACTGAACTATCTGCAGGTGTTAATCGTAAAGTCAGGCTTTTGAATAAAGACCTTGTTGAAGAGTACTTAGGGATGGAGATTGACAACTCTCTCTCTTTTGTAGCCTATGAATCAGAAAACACTCTTGAGAACAGGGGTGAAGAGGAGTGGACTGAAAAATCAGGGACTCTGTCAATATGGATACTGTCAATGTTCAATCCTTCCGAAGAAGGTGTTGTATTTATACCGTTTAAGAAAGGATTGGAAGAGCAGCTGGGACCGGTAGTCAATGATGATTATTTTGGGAAAGTGCTGGCTGAAAGGCTGATTGTCAGGGATGAGATTCTATTCTTCAGGGTCGATGGAAGGCACAGAAGTAAAATTGGCATTTCTCCCCGGCGGGCCCTTCCGTTTTGTGGAAGCTACGATCCGGCAAACAAAGTATTGACAATTCTCTGGTATTCCTCACCAGGCATCACTACGAAATATGTAAACTCTAAATGGGGTGAGCAGAATTCGCCTTTCAGCGGTGATGTGGTCAATTCCTATAACGATGGTCCTGTGGACGATGGTTCCATTATGGGACCCTTTTACGAGATAGAAAGCTCCTCACCTGCTGCTTTTCTCAAGCCGGGAGAGAAAATTACTCATACACAGAGGATATTCCATATTTCCGGAGATATTTCCATGCTTGGCAATATCACAGAGAAGCTCTTCAAGGTTTCGATAGATGATATTGCTGCTGCTTTTTCAGAGAAGAGGCTGTCTCAAAAGCTAACTTCTTCTATTTCACCCCTAAATCCCCCAGGGGGGACTTATTGAATACCAGTGTTTTAAAAACCCCCCAGGAGGGTTGGGGGTCAAAACAAACTTAAGAGACAGCCTCTTAACCAGTGCAAAGCCTGAATAGAAACCACATAAAACTGCAACAGATTAACCAGATATGAGACAAAACCATGTTATTCCCAGGGGCATATTACTCCCTTTCATTCTTCTCTCTTCCTTGTTTTTTGCGTGGGCTGTTCCCAATAACCTGACCGATACAATGCTGGCCGCCTTTAAGAGGATAATGAGCCTTACAGACTCAAAAACGGCATGGATACAGGTTGCGTGTTATCTTCTTGGCTATGGTTTCTTTGCCTTGCCTGCCGCCTTGTTCATCAAGAAGTACACTTATAAATCGGGAGTTTTGCTTGGGCTCAGCCTCTATGCACTCGGGGCCTTTCTGTTCTATCCTGCCATGATGATCTCAGAGAGCAGTATAAGCATTGGTTTTATCATGTTTCTCGGGGCAATCGTTGTGCTTTTTGCAGGCTTATCAATACTTGAAACATCCACCAATTCCTATGTATGTGCAATAGGTCATGAGGAAACGGCGACCCAGCGCCTGAATTTTGCTCAGTCATTCAATCCTTTCGGCGCTATAACGGGGGTTGTAATAAGCCAGGTTTTCATTCTCTCCCAGCTAAACCGGATGACGGCATCAGAGCGTTCTGTCCTGTCTGCTGAAGATCTTTCAAGGATCCAGGGTGCCGAGCTGAATGCCGTCACTTTTACCTATATGACAATAGGCCTTATTATGGTAGGCTTGATGGTTGCCATCTGGCTCACGAGGATGCCTTCACTTAAGGAGGATGACAAATCTCTGGATCTGAGGAGTACTTTTAAAAGGCTGCTTAAGAACAGTAATTATGTATGGGGTGTGGTTGCGCAGTTTTTTTATGTGGGCGCCCAGATCGCTGTCTGGTCTTTTATCATAAGGTATACAATGCAGCAGCTGAATCTTGATGCCGTTATTGCAGGAGTCGGGGAAAACGCAAGCACAGCGGAGATCATTAATGGACTGAGAAACACAGAACCTGTTGCCAGGGGATTCTACAATGTTGCAGAATGGATGGGTCTTGATGCTCTGCTGCCTCAGACATCAGAACAGGCTGCAGCCACATATTATATTCTTTCGCTGGTACTGTTTGTAATAGGAAGATTCTTCAGCACCTGGCTCATGAATTTCTTCAAACCAAGGAAGCTGCTTGTTGCCTTTGCATTAATAGCATTTATCTGCTGCCTTGTCGCCATTTACGGTAATGGCAGGTTTGGTGTTTATGCCCTTGTATGTGTATCCTTCTGCATGTCGCTGATGTTCCCTACGATTTACAGTCTTGGTATAGCCGGACTGGGAGATGACACCAAGGTAGGAGGTGCGGGAATGGTCATGGCCATAGCCGGAGCAGCCTTCCTTACCCAGCTTCAGGGAATCGTTTCCGATCAGTCGGGGAGTATTGAATTTGCCTACTGGGTGCCGGCAATAGCCTTTATCATAATCGCCTGGTATGGCGGAGTTATTTGTAAAAAATGGACTGTTTCAGTAAAGTAATTTAGTAATTACTAAGTAATAAATTATGAAATACAAAGTAAGGATATTTCTTTTCGTTATACTCAGCTGCGGTTTATTGACATCCTGTCTGAAACGTGGTAAGACTGAAATTCTCTGGGATAATTACGGAGTCCCTCATATTTTTGCCGGAAGTGATAAAGAAATGTACAGGGCATTCGGTTATGCTCAGATGAATAATCATGCTAACCTTATTCTCCGGCTATATGGTCAGTCAAGAGGCAGAGCTGCAGAATACTGGGGGAAGGATTATTTGCTGAATGATAAGAAAATACTACTATTTGAGATTCCTTCAATTGCAGAGGCAAACTACCTGAAGATGAATCCGGAATACAGAGCATTTCTGGATGCTTTTGCTGAAGGAATAAACAAGTACGCATCAGAAAATGCAGGGGAAATTGAAGATAACCTGGAAAATGTTCTTCCTGTTACGCCAATAGACGTACTCTCCCATACTTACCGTGTGCTGAATCTTGAATTTATTGCTTCCGAAGATATATACACATCATTCAACCTTGCTCAACCCGGATCCAATGCTGTTGCCGTTGCGCCCTCCAGGTCTGCTTCAGGAAATAGTATGATGATAACAAATCCCCATCTTCCATGGTCTGATTTTTTTACATGGTTTGAAGCTCACCTTAATTCAAATAGCTCAATGGCTTATGGTATTTCCCTTGTTGGTACCGTACCTCTATCCATGGCCTTTAACAATAACCTCGGCTGGGCTTTTACCGTTAATACAATTGATGCTTCTGACAGATATGAGCTGAAACTTACGGATAATGGGTATCTGCTCGATGGAGTGGTTCTTCCTTTCGTAAAAAAAACCGTTTCTGTTAAAGTCTTGCAGGATGACGGATCAATTAAGGAGGAAGTATCTGACTTCTTATACTCGAAACATGGTCCGGTCACAGGAGTAAAAGATGGTAAAGCTTATGCTGTCCGAATTGCCGGTCTTGAGAACTGTGATATTTTCGAGCAGTTTCACCTTATGTCCACTGCAACGAATCTTGGTGAGTTTGAATCTGCGTTAAAAATGCTTCAGATCCCGATGTTCAATATTATTTATGCCGACCGAGACGGCAATATTATGTACCTGTTCAATGGAAACATCCCGGTCAGAAATACCGGCGACTATACCTATTGGAAGGGAACCATCGACGGTACTGATTCAAAACTGATCTGGGATAAAACACACAACTATGCAGATCTGCCCAGGGTGTTGAATCCGCCTTCTGGTTTTATTTCAAATTGCAATGATGCGCCATGGACCTGTACTGAGCCTATGGTACTTAATCCTGATGATTTTCCTGGGTATATTGCTCCCAGGGGTACATTTCTGAGGCCTCAGCGTTCTGTAAACATGATAAAGGAATCGCCGGCAATTACATTTGAGCAGCTGACGGGTTTTAAGCATAATACTACAATGGAAGCTGCAGATAGATTTCTTGATGATCTTCTTGGTGCAGTGGAAAAAGTTCCCGAACCAAAAGCACAGGCCGCAGCAGAAGTACTCAAGAAATGGGATATGAAGACAGATCCCGGCAGCAGGGGTGGCGTTCTTTTTGCAACCTGGTGGAACGCGATAACCAGTAGATTGTTCGCAGTTCCGTGGAGCATCGATAAGCCAAATAATACCCCTGATGGCATCAATGATCCGAAGAAAGCAGTTGACTTGCTTGTGACGGCTGCCATTGATGTAGAGCAGAAGTATGGCGCACTTGATGTTGCATGGGGAGATGTTTACAGGCTCAGGATGAATGGAATTGACTTACCTGCAAGCGGAGGCCCGGGTGAATATGGGATTTTCCGTACAGTCTATTTTACCGATACTCCCGATAATAAGAAAATGGCTATTGCCGGTGAGACTTATACAGCAGTAACTGAATTTGGCAAAAAAGTCAGGGCAGATGTATTGCTGAGTTATGGTAATTCAACACAGCCGGGAAGCAAACATATAGGTGATCAGCTTAAAATGCTGAGCGAAAAAAAACTGAGGCCTGCTTTGCTTGACCGGTCTGAAATAATGAAAAACCTGGAAAAAAGAGAATCAATCAATAAATAGAATCCTAATACCAAATGAATAATAAACTAACTATGAAAAATGAATCTAATCTGAGGATCCTAAAGGATTTTTTTCTTAAATCCTTTGTAATTATCCTGTTTCTTTTGCTCTTAAGTATGGTTGGTTCGGTCTCAGTTATGGGTAGGGACAGCTTTCAGCAGCAGACGAGGATAACAGGTACTGTTACTGACGCTTTATCAGGCGAACTAATGCCTGGAGTAAATATTAAAGTGAAGAATACAACAACGGGAGTAGTTACAGATATCAGCGGAAAATACACTATTTCTGTCACTGACCCCGGAGCCATACTCATCTTCTCCTTTATCGGGTATGTGGTCCAGGAAATTCCTGTTGCAGGTAATAACACTATCGATGTTGCCATGGCTGCTGAGACTACGGGCCTTGATGAGGTTGTTGTTGTTGGTTATGGTACCCAGAAAAAGGTTAACCTTTCGGGTGCTGTCGATGTCGTGTCCTCAAAAGCAATTGAAAGCAGGCCTGTTGCCAACCTCACACAGTCATTACAGGGAGTTTCGCCAAGCCTTAATGTCACAGTGGGCAATTCAGGCGGTGAAATGGGAGCCCGTTTGAACCTCAATATCCGGGGTTTAGGTTCAATCAACGGAGGTGCTCCGTATGTTCTGGTTGATGGGATGGAACAGGATATCAATAATCTTAATCCTAATGACATCGAAAATATTTCAGTGCTGAAAGATGCTGCATCATCTTCAATTTATGGCGCCCGGGCTGCGTTTGGAGTAGTTCTTATAACCACCAAGAAAGGCAGAAATGACGGTTATTCTGTAAATTATTCCAATAATTTTTCTTTTTCTGCCCCTACTATTGTTCCGCATTCTGTTGATTCAAGGCGATTTGCAGACTATATGAATATCGCTGGCACCAATGATGGCAGTACACCTCTGTTTGAGAAAGTAATTCTTGATTATATGGATGATTATCTGGCAGGCAAGATAGATTACTGGACCGTTCCATTTCCGCTGGCCCCTCAATACTGGCTGCTTAACCAGGGAGCCTGGGCTAATACTGACTGGTATGATGTCAATTACAAAAAATGGGTTCCTAACAGCCAGCATAACCTTAGTTTCAGTGGTGGCGACAAGAAGACACAATTTTTTATTTCAGGTTCTCTCTATGATCAGTCAGGGCTGTTAAATTTCGGAACCGATAATTATATGCGCGGTACGGTTAGTTCCAAAGTAAACACAAAAGTATTTGACTGGCTGAAATTTAATTTTACAAGCAAATTCAGCAGCGTAAATATTGAGCGTCCGAGCTATGACAAAGATTTGCTGTACAACCGCCTCGCCAGGCAGTGGCCTACCAATGCGCCGTATTTTCCGAATAATACTCCCAACTACGAAGCAGTGCAGGTATGGCTCGAACAGGGCGGGATGTACAACGAAAAGAATAATGAGTTAAGTATAATACCGGGAATTGAAATAGAGCCACTTAAGGGCTGGATTATCTATTCAAACTTAAGATGGAGGATGAACAACTGGGGAATGTCGAACCATGAGGCCAAAGTTTCTGCCTCTCTTGTCGATGGAACTCCGTTGCTTCTGAGGGCTGATAATAATTATGCTACCAATAATTATTCAGCTTTTTATACCTCTCCCAATATCTATTCAACTTACACAAAGAGTTTTGGTAACCATAATTTTACTATTATGGCAGGATTTGAACAGGAATTGTTGAAGTATAATTCCACCTACGCGAAAAGATGGGACCTGGTAAGCGACGAAGTCCCATCCCTTGCTACTGCAACAGGAAGACAGGAAGCTACAGGCTCAATAGGCCATTCCTCAACCAGGAGCTATTTTGGAAGATTTAACTATAGCTTAAGCGATAAGTACCTCTTTGAATTTTCGATGAGGTACGACGGGTCTTCAAAATTTCCTGAGGGTTACAGATGGGGAACATTTCCTTCCGGATCCCTGGCCTGGGTGCTTTCAAAAGAATCTTTCTGGCGACCTCTTGAAAATGCTATAAATATGCTTAAGATACGAGCATCATTCGGATCGCTGGGAAATCAGAATGTGGATAATTATTTATATGTCGAACGTTTGCCCATTTCCACGAATCTGGCATATATTATGGGAGAAGAGCGCCCCAACTATGTTGGAATGGCCGGATCAGTCAGTCCGGGCTTAACCTGGGAAAAAGTGAATACTAAAAATGCAGGCCTGGATGCAGGGTTTCTAAGAAGCAGGCTTAATCTGACCTTCGATTATTTCATCCGTAATACCTTTGATATGCTGGGACCCGCAGAATCTCTGCCTGCAGTGTTGGGAACGAATGTGCCAAAATCAAATAATGCCTCACTGCAAACCAGGGGGTTCGAGGTTTCGCTCGAGTGGAAAGACAATATCTCCGATTTATCCTATGGTGCAAGATTCATACTGTCCGACGCTGTATCTACTGTTACACAGTACTATAATCCCCAAAACCTTTTAAGTGCTCCATACTATGAAGGAATGGAACTGGGTGAGATATGGGGATTTACTACCGTAGGATTGTTTGAATCAAACACACAGGCCCAGTCTGTGGATCAGTCCTATTTTTCAGCAGATGTCCTGAGGGCAGGCGATGTTTATTACAAAGATATTAGCGGTGATAACAAAATTAATATTGGCACAAATACTGTTGACAACCCGGGAGATAAGTCAATTATCGGAAATTCAATACCAAGAATGTCCTTCGGCCTCTCGCTGAATGCAGCCTGGAAAGGATTCGATATGAATATGTTATGCCAGGGTATCGGAAAGAGGGATCTGTGGCTCAACAGCCCGATTTTCTGGGGAGCCGGAGGAATCTATTGGTTTACAGCGTACGAAGAACATATGGATTACTGGACTGAGGATAATCCCGATGCATATTGGTTCAGACCATATATGGATAAAGGAAACAAAAACAAACAGGTACAGACCAGATATCTTCAGAACGGGGCATATATTCGTTTGAAGACTATTCAGTTAGGTTATACTCTTCCTCCTTCGGTAACCCACAAAGCCATGATTCAGAATATGAGAGTATATGTTTCCGGTGAAAACCTGCTGACCTTTACCAAATTAATGAAGGCATTTGATCCGGAAGCAACCGGAGGCACCTCATCTGGTTATATATATCCGCTGCAAAAAGTGCTGTCTGCTGGTTTGAGTGTCACATTCTGATAAGCGCGCAGGTATTTATTATGATAAATGAAGTTTTATGAATCAATAGTATATAGATGAAAAAAATAATAATCATATCAGTGCTGATGGCTCTTCTGTCTTTTTCTTGTTCAGAAGATTACCTGAACAGATTGCCATTGGATGAACTTTCGCCGGACGATTATTTTAAATCGGCAAATGACCTGAAGCTTTATGCCAACAGGTTCTATCCTCTGCTGCCTGCTCATTCCGGGTATGGCGGAGGCACGTTCTGGACCGATCAGAACAGCGACAATCTTGTGCCTATGGTTGAAGATGCCCGTATGGCCGGAACCCGTGTACTGCCATCAACAGGAGGTGGATGGACATGGGATACTATCCGCCAGGCAAATTATTTCCTCGATCACTGTTATGATTATCCTCAGGAAGCGGTTTTAAAACAAACTTATATTGCTGAAGTAAAGCTTTTTAAAGCCCTGCTCTATTTCGATAAATTAAAAACATTCGGGAATGTGCCATGGTATACAAAGGCATTGAATCCTGATTCCCCGGAATTGTATTCTTCGCGCGACAGCAGGGATGTAGTTGCCGATTCAATTATCGCCTGCCTCGATTCTGCCATCGTAAACCTGAAACCTATGAGCCTGGCTGAATCTTTCAGGCTGAACAGGGAAGCTGCGATCCTGTTAAAAGCCAGGATATGCCTTTATGAAGGGACCTGGGAGAAATATCACCAGAACACTCCATTCGGGGTTGCAGGCAAGGATGGGGCGAAGTATATTCAACTGGCCGCCGATGCTTCTGCCCAGCTTATTAGCCTGGGCACCCGCTCCATTTATAAAGGCCCCGCCGGGCTGGAGTACTTCTCCCTATTTAATAAACTCGATTATTCATCGAATCCCGAGGTGATATTATGGAAAAAATATGATGTCGGACTTGGTGTATTTCACTATTGCAGTCAGTATATCCCTTTTGGAGCAGGCAATGTCGGGGTTACTAAAAGCCTGATGGACGACTATTTATGCACAGACGGGAAACCGATATCTGTCAGCCCCTTGTTCCTTGGATATGATTCAATTAAACAGGAGGCTGCAAACCGCGATCCCCGTCTCACTCAAACAATGCTTCTTCCCGGCTTCCCAATGACTATTAATATACCCGGGTCACCCGATATGCTCTTCGAAAAACCAGCTCTCGCCGGGAATCAATCCAGGGCAACAACCGGCTACTGCACGAATAAGGGTGCTAATCTTGAGTATTCACAGCAGCAAAGCTCTGGCGGTACTATGGCATCAATTATACTGAGGTATACCGAAGCCTTGTTAATTTATGCCGAGGCAAAAGCCGAACTGGGAACTATTACACAAACCGATATAGATAATACTATTAATAAAATCCGCGACAGGGTAGGAATGGTTCATCTGAACATCGCCAGCATAACTGCAGATCCTGACTGGGATTTTCCTTCACTCTCACCGCTGATTAACGAAATCAGACGTGAAAGGCGTATAGAACTTGCATTTGAAGCGCAGCGATGGGATGATCTGGCACGCTGGAGGGCACATCACCTGTTTGCCGGACAACGTCCCAAGGGTATCAAGTACGTCGGATCGAATCTTGAAGGAACTTACTTTGATCATCTTGGAAATCCAACTATTTTCATCGGACAAAACCTTTTTGTTGATGCCAATGGACTTGTTGATCCCTACCAGGTAAAATTTCCGGGAGGATTAGGGTTTAATCCAGGACGCGACTATCTTTCTCCCATACCCAGCGATGAGATTACTATCAATCCAAACTTAAAACCACAGAATCCCGGATGGTAAGATTCCTGATTATAATCATATTGCTTACAGGGTGTGGCAGACGAAAGATTTCGCTTGAATCATTGTTAAATGATATCAGCCGGAGAGAAGCCCTTACATACTTTCCCGGGGATGAATACAAACTAATCCAGGCCTCAAGCTATAATCGTGAATCTGTATCGCCCGACAGTGCCGGCTGGTTCGCAAATGCAGATATGTCTCACTTTATAAGAGTCGAGGAGAATAAAGGCCGGAGGGAATTTGTAATGCTCGATGCTGAAGGGCCGGGGGCAATTGTAAGATGGTGGATGACTTTTTACAAAGCGCAGGATGGTATTATCAGGATCTATATTGATAATGCCTCTGAGCCTGTAATTGAAGGCTCACCTGATTCATTGCTCAGCGGATCGCTCCTTGCCGCTTACCCGTTCACGGCTTCTCTCCAGGAAGGGGCACCTCTGGGAGAAGAAGGCCGGGATTATGATCATAACTTCTATTTGCCTGTACCTTTTGCGAGGCATTGCAAGGTTACATATGAATGCGATTCTCTCAGGATCCTTTATGATTATGAAGGTATACGTGTGGAAAAGGGTTATTACTGGCCCGACGTTTTCTATAACATCTGCTACCGCTCCTATGAAAATGGCACAAATGTTGAATCCTTTTCAATGCAGGCCTTGAAAGAGGCAAAACCACTGGTTGAAAAGGCAGGAGTGTTGCTGACCGGCAGCAATGTCAATTCATCTGAAGAGAAATACTTCGGAAAGCTTCTCCTTCCCGGTGATTCTGTTGTAATTCAAATAGTTGCTGATGATAAAGCAATATGCAGGTTGGCAGTTGAAATGGAAACGGGTAAAAGGAACCAGCCGCTTAGATCAGTTATAATCAAAGCAGCTTTCGACGGTCATCAGACGATATGGGCTCCTGTGGGAGAATTCTTCGGTTCGGGTTATTCTTTCAACACTCACCAGACATGGATGAACATGAGAGATAAAGAAGGAGTGATGAAATCGTTCTGGGTGATGCCTTTCAGAAAACTGTGTGAAATATCTTTCATCAATTACGGAACTGATACCATTAATCTTAAAGGTAATGCCGGTCTCTCGGATTATAGGTGGAACGAAAAGAGCATGTATTTCGGCGCATCCTGGCATGAACATTACAGGATCAGGTCAAGAACAGAAGATGGCTCCCCTTTCGACCTCTCCTTTGCTGATATCAGTGGAAAGGGACTATATGTCGGAGACCAGGTGACCCTTTTCAATAACACTTACCACTGGTGGGGCGAAGGTGATGAAAAAATATTTGTTGATGGGGAGGCATTTCCTTCCAGCTTTGGTACAGGCACCGAAGATTACTATGGTTACTCATTTGCGCGGCAGGAATCTTTTTCACATCCATTCCTTTCCCAGCCGGTTGGCACCGGAAATATGAGCTGGGGCCCAACAATAAATATGCGCCACCGCTCGCTCGATGCAATAGCCTTTTCCACTTCCATTAAACCATTGATGGAACTCTGGCACTGGAAGGACATAGAGATGAATTTTGCCCTCACAGCATATTATTACATCTATCCGGGATATACTAATTCTGTTATGCCTGATATTGAGAGTGTAAGAAGACCTGTCTCTTTAACAAAAGACGATTTTAACGGGGTCATAAATAAATAGTTATGGATATGAATAGCAACTTTGAAATATGTTACCGAAGACTTATTTTAATTCCATCATTGGCACTCCTTCTGGTAAGTATCATTTCGTGCAATTCTCAGGAATCATATTATTCCGTTGATGATTTCGGGAAAGTTCCAAAAATTGATGCACACTTCCATTATCTTACTTTCGACAATACGTTTATAAAATTTGCAATTAGACATAATTTCAGACTGCTTACGCCAATATGGGAAGGAGAGGAGGTAGCGATTGATGTACAATTCAGCTTGTCAGATTCTATTCAGAACATGTTTCCGGAACACTATGCCTTCTTTGCTTCATTTCCGACCGACAGTATAAACAGTGAAGGATTTGCTGAAAAGACCATCGAACACATTAAGAAATCCCTTAAATCCGGTGCTGCAGGTATTAAGATCTGGAAAAACATCGGTATGATCCTGCAATATCCCGACGGCAGTTATATAATGGTCGATCAACCTGTTTTTGAACCGGTCTTCAAATTTCTGGAAGACAATGGGATCCCGGTTATTGCACACCTGGCAGAGCCAAAGGACTGCTGGCTGCCATTTGAAGAAATGACAGATCCCGGGGATGTCAGTTATTACAGAAATAATCCGCAATACCATATGTATAACCATCCGGATGTTCCCTCATATGAAAAGCAGATTGAGGCCAGGGATAACCTTTTACGAAAGCACCCAAAACTCATTTTTACCGGAGCCCATCTGGCAAGCCTTGAATGGAGTACTGATGAAATATCGAGAAGGCTTGATGAATTTCCCAACCTGAAAGTAGATCTGGCTGCCAGGATGTACCACCTCCAGTACCAGTCGGCACGCGACTATGATAAAGTCAGGAATTTCTTGATCAGATACCAGGACAGGATTATATATGGCACAGATTCTGAGGTTCATGATAAAGTTGGAGTTGATCCTGAAGCTGCCTGTAATTCATTGAAAAGAGGATGGGTCAATCACTGGCTCTATCTTGCAACTGATTCATCTGTGAATAATATGAAGGGACTGAGACTTCCATCTGATATAATAGACAAGATATACTATCAGAACTCCTGCCGGTATTTTAAACTTTAGTGATCCTATAAAAATTTGCATAATGTCAAACCGCCTATCTGCTGTCTTTTCAGTATTAGTCCTGGTTTTTCTGTTCTCCTGCAAGCCCGCCTACAAGGAAGGACCTGTCACAATTGGCTCATTATTAGATGAAATGGTCAGCCTTAAACGGTTAACGTTCCTGCCGGAGCCGGGCTACAGGACTATCCAGTTTTCATCGTATGACAGGAGGAGTCAAAGTCCCTCAGACAGCGGCTGGTTTGCGAATGAGGATGGATTTGGCGGTGAACCGTTACCCGGGTTTGAAGAGGTTATAAAAGAACCTGATTCAACGGGGATAGGCGAATACCTGATTTGCGACATTCAAAGTCCCGGAGTGATACAGCGCTTGTGGACTGCCTCAATCACTGGTTCGATAAGGTTCTTCCTTGATGATGCAGACAAACCGGTTTATGAAGGTGCTGCCAGTGAGTTTTTCTGGAACCCTCTAAATAAGCTGGCCGGTATTACCGACTCAGCAAAATATGCTGAAACATTCCGTCAGTTCGATGCCACATATCTGCCGGTTCCATTCGCCAGCCGTTGCAGGATTGAATGGATAGGGAATATCAGGGAGCCGCATTTTTACCATGTTGGAGTACGGGTTTATAAAACAGGTGTTAAGGTAGAACCATTCAGTGCGGCAAACTTCAGCAAATATGTTAAGAAACTTGATGAGGTAAACAGCATTCTAGTAAATCCCGAAGATCTTAATCCTGCTGAAAATGAGGAAGTGAAGAAGGCTGACCTCGTGATGGAACCCAATGCTGAACACGAATTGTTCAAGCTGAAAGGCAGTGAAGCTATTGTATATTTTAAGGTGAAAGTAAAGGCAGAAAAATTTGAAACAGCGCTTCGCCAGACTGTTCTGACGATCTATTTCGACGATAAAGCTGTTCCCCAGGTGCAGGCTCCGTTGGGTGATTTTTTCGGTGCTGCTCCAGGCCTGAATCCTTTTAAGTCTCTGCCCTTTTCTGTAATGGCCGATAGTAGTTTTATATGCCGTTTTGTTATGCCTTTTAAAACAACAGCACTCTTCAGGATTGAGAACCATTCATCAGAAGAAATTATCCTTTCGTCGGTAGTCAGGACGGTGCCTTACGAATGGCAGGAGAGAAAATCTATGTATTTCATGGCCAGGTGGAAAATCAGTCACGGACTTACAGCCCATAATAGTGAAAGCCAGATTGAAGACATTCCATATCTTAAGGCAGTTGGCACCGGGCGGTTGGTTGGCGCTGCTGCTTACCTTTATAATCCGGCTGGCGCTCCTACGTCCTGGGGCAACTGGTGGGGTGAGGGGGATGAAAAGATCTTTGTTGACAGAGATACTTTTCCCTCATTTTTCGGAACGGGTTCCGAAGACTATTTCAACTATTCATGGTCGTCGCCAAAGATCTTTTCAAATCCCTACTGTGGACAGCCACGAAACGATGGTCCCAATAACCGAGGTTATGTCGCAAATTTCAGATGGCATATCGCCGACGATATTACCTTTTATGAAAGGCTCGATTTCTATATGGAGCTCAGGCATCATGACATTGTACCAGATTTTTCCTATGGCCGCATTGTTTATTTCTATGCATTGCCCTCACTGACTGATGACTATAAGGAGATAGAATCAGACGACATTCGCAATATCCCATATTATAAATGGTCGCCTAAAGCATATCTTGGTTGTGCAGGTTATAGGTTTATCCAGGCTGAAAAGCTGGTTGTGGAAAGTGAAAACATAGACAGGGAAAAGGGTAATTTATGGTCAGAAGAAGTTATTCTGACCTGGAAGCCAAAAATGAAAAAAGAAAAGCTGAAATTTGTTATCAGGTCAGATGAGAGCAGGGAAAAGACCAGGATTGGATTTACAATGGCGCATACTCCTTCTGGCGCGACACTCACGTTTCTTATGAATGGGAAACCGGTGAAATTTGATAACAAAGAGTTATTAGACCTGTCATTTCCGTACAGAACAGTATTGGATAACCATTTTTCGGAACTGTTAGACCTGAAAAAGGGCGATAATGAATTACTCATCGGAATTACAGATGCAGATGGATCCCAGTCAGCTCAGATTGATTTTGTATGGCTAAGATTCTGAAGCCTGCAAGGTCCCCTAAGGTATTTATTAAGAGATGATGTCAATAAAAAATATTTCCAGGAAGATAGAGGTTTTTAATGTGAGGAACAGTTCTCTACGGTCGAATGAGAGAGTTGTATCGGTAGATGCACTGTGTGGGGATTACGGAAGGGCTTCAAATGGATGGTAATCATAGGGTCGAATGCAATTTTTGCATACGTGGCCTGGCATCTCTTTGAAAAGAGCCTCAGGGGTGTTGCCGAAGTTTTCCTGAAAGGCCTGAACCCTTATCTCGGTAACTGGCCGGAGGCCTTAAGCATTTTTGGCGGAACATTGGTGCTATATATATTGCTCAGATTAATGTACAGGTATAAGATCTTTATTAAGATATAATCTAAGTTGTTGTTTTTGAAATTATTATAAGATGAAAACTAACCGACGGAATTTTTTCAGAATTGCAGGAGTTACCGGGGCAGGAATAATATCCGGAGGCCTGACTTCCTGCGTCTCAAAAGAAACAAATAATCAAACCGGTCCGCTTGCTTTAATAAAAGAAGCTACGAAGAAGGCTCATAGCCAACGTTTTAATATGAGCGGATATGCAGCTCCCAAACTGGAAACCGTTCGTATCGGGTTTATCGGACTTGGTATGAGAGGACCAGGCGCGGTTGAACGGATTTCCAATATTGAAGGAGTTGAAATTAAAGCACTTTGCGATGAAAGGATTGATCGTGTTGAAAAAGCGCAAAAAATCCTGGCCGATGCCGGATTGCCTGCTGCAAAAGCCTATGGTGGAAATAATGAGGTCTGGAAAGAACTGTGCCGGAGTAATGAAATAGACCTCGTATATATCTGCACCCCATGGCAGCTTCATACTCCTATGGCTGTTTATGCTATGGAGAATGGCAAACATGCTGTTTCAGAAGTTCCTGCAGCAACAACTATTGAAGAAGCCTGGCAACTGGTTGAAACATCTGAAAAAACAAAAAAGCATTGTATGATGCTTGAGAATTGCTGTTATGACTTTTTTGAATTGCTGACTTTAAATATGGCACGACAAGGATTTTTTGGAGAAATTGCGCATGTTGAAGGCGCTTATATCCATGACCTCAGGGACCTGAACTTCAGCAAAAATGGTTATACTGAAATGTGGAGGCTGAAGCATAACCAGCATCGTAATGGTAATCTTTATCCCACACATGGACTCGGGCCTGTCTGCCAGGTATTGAACATTAACCGTGGCGACAGGATGGAGTACCTTACTTCAATGTCGACAAACGATTTCCAACTTGCAGAAATGGCTGCTGATCTTGCAAAAAAGGATGCTTTCTATAATGAATTCGCTACAGGCGGATTTAGGGGTAATATGAACACAACGACTGTTCGTACTGAAAAAGGCAAGACTATAATGATACAACACGATACCACTTCTCCGCGTCCGTATTCCCGTATCCATCTTATCAGTGGAACTAAGGGAGTTGCTGTCAAATATCCCGAACCAGGTAGGATCGCGCAGAGGCATGAATGGTTTGATGAGTCTAAAATGGCTGAAATTCATGAGCAGTATACTCCTGAAATAGTTAAAAGAGTAGGTGATATGGCAAAGAAAATCGGTGGACATGGTGGAATGGATTTTATGATGGACTGGCGGCTTATTGACTGCCTCCGGAATGGATTGCCTCTCGATGAGGATGTTTATGATGCAGCACTATGGAGCAGTATAGCTCCTTTGAGCGAATGGTCTGTCGCAAACCAGTCAAATTCGATTCAGGTTCCTGATTTCACCTGCGGGTCATACAAAACAAACCTAGCGGTTGATCTGAATATGTCTGCCGGAGGAACAACAGGTGTCAGGTCTGTATTGAATACTTCAGAAAAGCAGTTAAATATATTAAAGTAGAATAACTAACCTAAACAATTTAATCAGATGAAAAAAATTGCTTCAAAGATGCTATTTGGATTGATTACCTGGTTTTTTGTTTCCTGTGGTAATTCCGGAACCAAAGATGTTTCGGGTCTTTATTCTGAAATTGATAGGAAATCAGCACCGAATATTTTAAGCGTTAAGGAAAATAAAAGCGGCTGGCAGCTGATGTTTAATGGTAAAACATCCGATGGCTGGCGCGGGTATAATATGACAGTTTTCCCGGATTGCTGGACAATTGAAGAGGGAGCATTAACTATGAATAGTAAGGGTGGCCAGGAGGACCAGGATATCATCACCAATAAGAAATACCGCGACTTTGCATTAAGTCTTGAATATAAACTTACAAAGGGCGCCAATAGCGGTATAATTTTTCAGATTGCAGAAGACAGCATCTACAAGTTTCCATATGAAACCGGACCTGAATTTCAGGTTATTGATCATGAGAACTGGACCGATAAACTGGAAGACTGGCAGATAAATGGTGCAAACTATGCAATGTACCCTCCAGCAGTAAAACCTTATAAAGCTTTAGGAGAATGGAATCATCTCTTTCTTGTCGTCAAAGAAAATATGGTGACGCAAATGCTTAACGGTGAAGTAGTAGTGAAATATGAAAAGTATTCTGAAGAGTGGAAGAAGTTGCGAAATAGTGGGAAATGGTCAGCATTCCCTGATTGGGGAAACTATGATGAAGGCTTTATTTCTCTGCAGAACCACGGAACCAAAGTGTGGTATCGTTCTATTAAACTAAAGGAAATTTAACTTCTTATTATCTTTTAAGTAATATGAAACACCCATGATTTGGCAAAGCACAAACACGCATGAAAATTAAGTTACTTTGTGTTTGTTATCTAAACAAACACAAAGACTATGGGAAAGAGCAACATTGAATTTGAGCAGATAATCGACAGGGGCTGTGGCC
>JBBSAP010000062.1:0-20610 GCA_038252165.1 Bacteroidales bacterium
AATTAACAGACTTACAATATTATAGAGCCATTATGTTAATAAGCACCTAAAAATGATTCATATCTAAAAACAACCGTTAATAACCCCACCCTATTTGTTAATAGTCTGTCAGTTTTTTATTTCTTCGTGCGTTGACCCTGAATGTATCAGTACTCTTTCAATAACTGAGTCCATATCCAAAGGGGAATAATGGATTTCCCGAATCAAAAGGCATATCTTCTTTCTGATTCCTTACAGCATCCATTGATGAAGGCATTTCAAATGGCAGTTTGGCGGAAGGATTTACTTTACCAAAAATAACATCAAGCAAAGCCTCATCGCTTACTCCGAAATTTGCCAGTAACCCTTTGGATGCTTCAGCAATTTCAGGGATAACAGCTGGTCTGTCAAGATAAATATCCACTACCGAAGGTACACGATTAAGGATTGTCAATATTTCATTCAGCTCCTTCTCCTTAAAGTCAAGATCGCCTGAACTGAATAACTTCCCTAATAATCCCGATTCTTTAAGGTATTGGGTTGGCGATTTAAGACGTAATATTGCAAAATCAGCCTCTTCAGGTTTGCTGACAACATTGCCATACCTCCCGGCTTTTTCAGGATCGATGTTAACCAGGTATATCTTTGTCCCTTCCTTTAGTGGAAGTATTTTTGGGGCTCCATTTGCTTCATTTTTAAGTAGCACTATCGATTTTCTCTGGGCTAGTTCCCCGGCTGATTTAAATTCAGGATTACCAATTGTCTTTACAGCATAGTCCATATCTGTGAAAGGATTATCGAACAGACCCTGCTCAAATTTCATTTTCAGTATTCTGTGTACAGAGGAATCTATCCTTTCTTCACTTATTTTTCCCTCCCTGACAAGTGTGACAAGCATTTCAGGTATCATCTCACCACCGAACTGATCAACTCCGGCATTTATAATCTTAAGCATTCTTTCTTCAACAGATGCCTTTTCCATACCTCTGGCCCGTGCCGGAAAGATCATAAAACCCAGGAATTTAATATCAGTCAGCAGGCCCCAGTCTGTGCAAACAACACCATCGAAATGATACTTGTTACGCAACAGGCCGGTGATCATTTCCTTATTGAAACTGAACCCCACATTTTCGCTCGTTATATCCATAGGTATCCCGTAATATGGCATGATTGCAGCAGTACCAGCTTTAAACGCAGCTTCAAAAGGGATAAGATGATAACTGAAATTATTCCCTGGATATACCTGACCCTTTGAATTTTGGAAATGTGGATCAATTCCTTCTTTCTGCGGACCTCCTCCTGCAAAATGCTTTGTCATACATGCCACACTTGATGAAGAGAGGCTGTCGCCCTGGAAGCCTCTGATATAGGCATAGGTTAGTTTTGCAGACAGATTAGCATCTTCTCCGAAAGTACCGTTTATCCGACCCCATCGTGGTTCTGTTGCAAGATCGACAGCAGGATGCAACGAAACCCTTATCCCCGCAGCCAGATACTCCTGCCTGGCTATGTTTGCAAATTGCCAGGTAACAAGGGAGTCGCCGATTGCTGCAAGTCCAATAGGTTCAGGCCACATGGAAAAGTCGCCTGCAAAGGCTGAAGCCAGAGGATTGTTGCTATAGCTATTTCTTGGATCCGAAGCTATTGTAACAGGTATTCCCAGCCTGGTCCGTTCTGCTAGTTTCTGAAGATTATTATACCATACAGCCATTCCCTTTTTATCAGTACCGGTAAATATGTTAAAATGATTTATGTGCTTGCTGAAAATCATTTTAGATGTCCCGGCTGACAATAACGAAAAAACATCACTCAAAGAGGGTTTTTCGGAAATAGATCCATCTTTTTTCATACTTACCGGAGGGAAAAACATTGTTCCTGCCTTTTCTTCAAGGTTCATAAGACCAAGCAGATCATTGACTCTTTCCGGCACCTGGCACCTTGAATCCTCATAAATATCAAGATTCCCGTTTTTATTAAGATCCCTGAAACTGTAGCCGTCGATAGAAAGTACTTTTACTTCGGGCCCCGCGAGAACCATATTCTTTCTGGCTGTCCTGCTTCCGGAGACTGAAATCCAAAGGAAAAATATCAGGAAAACCAGAATTATGAAGCCGAGTATTACACCTAATGTAGCAATCAGGATTTTGAGCAACTTTTTCATTTGTCAGGTTTATAAGATTTTATGGCGAAAGTTACCTTATTTTTTTTTGACATATATTTGATACGGGATAACATTACAGAGCCAAAGTATTTTTCAATGTATCATAAAAGCATATGAACCTTAATGATTTGGGGAAATCAGGAATCCAGGAAAACAGCACAGTGAATATGCCTGTTCTTTTCCTGGGTCACGGCAGTCCGATGAATGCCATCGAAGAGAATGAATTTGTGGATGGATGGAGAAGAATAGAAAAAACCATACCAAAGCCAGCAGCTGTATTATGCATTTCTGCTCATTGGGAAACAAGGGGTACATATGTGACCGGAATGGAAAAACCAAAAACAATTCATGATTTCGGCGGCTTTCCTGATGAATTATATGAGGTGCAATATCCTGTACCCGGAAGCCCTGATATGGCAATGGAAATAAAAAGAATGGTAACCGGTAACCGGGTTGGACTTGATTTAAGATGGGGACTGGATCACGGCTGCTGGAGCGTGTTAAAACATCTTTATCCGGAAGCTGATATTCCGGTGATCGAGATGAGTATGGATTACAATATGAACGCACAGCAGCATTATGATCTTGCAAAAGAACTACAGGTCCTGCGAAAAAAAGGAATTTTGATTGTCGGAAGCGGAAATATGGTACATAACCTTGGAATGGTAGCATGGAATAAGCTAAATGATGCCTTTGGGTTTGAATGGGCAATTGAAGCTGGCGAAAAGATGAAAAAATACATCCTCAACGGCGACCATGAACAGCTTATAAATTACAGATCTCAGGGCATGGCGTTTGAGTTGGCGATTCCGACACCCGATCATTATCTGCCTTTGCTATATGCACTTGCTTTACAGGAGAAAAATGACGCCGTTACTATCTTTAACGACAAACCTGTTGGTGGGTCGCTGATGATGACTTCGGTAAAAATCGGATAATCCGATTATCTCCTTTTTCAATTTTATGACTATCTGGAATGATGAAGAACCAGCAGAATAAAAAAGAATCGTAAATTTACTTTCTTACAAAACCTGCTGAAAAATGGATGACAAAATCCTTATTACCTATGCAAGCCGAACAGGATTCACTGCCGGAGTTGCCGATGCCATAGGAAAAACACTGACCGATCTTGGAGAAGAGATTGATATAATCCAGATGCAGGATGTTAAAGATTTAACAATCTATAAAGCTGTCATTGCCGGAAGTGCCATCCAGGCAGGGAAATGGTTGCCTGAAGCAATGGAATTCATTCAGACTTATCGCTCAATACTTTCTCAGAAACCATTTGCTGTATTCATGGTTTGCATGACCCCTGCAATGCCAAAAGCTGATAAATACCAACCCGTAATAGCAGCATGGCTCGATCCTGTAAGGTCGCTGGTAAAACCAGTTAGTTCAGGACTCTTTTCCGGAGGGCTTAGTATTGGCCAAATTCCATCGTTCGGTGACAGACTCAAGTTTCGCTTAAGTATCATGTTCGGAGTATGGAAAGAAGGTGATCACCGTGACTGGAAGGCAATCAGCGACTGGGCAAAAAGCCTGGTTCCTCATTTCAATAAAATTTAATTTCAATCAGATGGCTGAAGAATACCCTGAATATTTCGCCAGGTTTTATGATCTGATCTACCATCAGATCCGTGACGGAGTGGATGACATCTTCTATCTCGGAAAAATAAAGAATACTAAAGGGAAAGTTCTGGAGGTGGGTACCGGAACTGGCCGGCTTTTATCCAGGGCACTGGAATCAGATTCTGATATTTATGGAATAGACATAAGCCCTTCAATGCTGGATTTCCTGAAAGCGAAACTTACTCATGAGCACAGGAACAGAATAAGCCTTCAAAATATTGTTGATTTTAAGTTTGAGAGGAAGTTTGACCTGATAATTGCCCCCTTCAGGGTGTTCATGCATCTGACTGAAAAAAAGGACCAGCTGAAAGCACTTAATAATGTTTATGATCATTTAAACAAGGATGGACAATTCATTTTTGATGTATTTGTCCCTTCCTTAAAGCCTCTGATTACAGGACTTGACAATGTCACTGATTTCGATGGGGAATATGAACCGGGCAACAGGGTGAAGAGAATTGTCTCAACAAATCCTGATCTTATAAATCAGATCATCAATATCACCTTCAGGTTTGAATGGAATGAAGGGTCCTCAAGGTACAACCAGGAATGGAAAACTCCGATGAGGTTCTTTTTCAGGTATGAGCTTGAGCACCTTTTAGAGCGTTCAAAATTCAGGAAATACCATATTGCAGGAGATTTTCAGGAGAGTGACCTTAATATCGATTCAAAAGAGTTTATCTTAAGTTGCACAAAATAATTACTGATTCTATGAAGTCAAAATTTGTACTGTTTCCGATACTGCTTTCTTATGCAGTTGTGATCTCTTGTACTGATAATAAGATTGAACCGGTTGATTATGTCAATCCATATATGGGCAATATCAGCCATCTCCTGGTTCCGACATATCCCGCGGTTCACCTGCCAAACAGTATGCTGCGATTCTATCCCGGCAGGGAAAACTACACTTCAAACCAGATGCAGGGATTTCCGCTGAATGTTGTTTCGCACCGTTCCGGAAAAGTGTTTAACCTGAGCCCATTTGAGGGAGATATTAGAAATACAAATGGAAATATATTGTATACATATGATAATGAAACCATTACTCCTTACAGCTATTCTGCCGTACTTGATGAGCCAGACATAGAGGTGAAATTCATACCCGCTGAACGATCAGGTATTTTTTCCTTTCGTTTCAATGAAGGCAGTAGGCCTGGCATCATTCTGAAAACCACGAATCAGGGAGAACTTACATTTGAAAATAACTCAGTAACAGGATATGACACATATGATGAAGTCAAAGCCTACCTGTATCTTGAATTTGATAGGAAGCCTGAAAATGTAAATGTTCGCGACAGGGATGTTGTTTCTGAAAATACTTCCGTAAGGGGCAGCAGGATAGCCGTGATCGCAAACTTCAGTAATAGCACTTCCGAAATAAAAATCCGCTACGGCTTATCCTACATTAGCTCAGAACAGGCGAAAAAAAATCTGCAGAATGATATCACCGGCTGGGATCTGAATGAAATGTCTGAAAAGGCAAGGGCAAAATGGAATACGGTCCTTTCGAAAATAGAGACAGAAGGAGGTTCTGAAAACCAGAGAAGTGTATTTTATACTTCTCTCTACCGCTGTTTTGAAAGAATGGTCGATATTACCGAAGACGGACAATACTACAGCATCTGGAGTAAAAAAGTTGAGCCTGCCAATGATACTGCATTTTATACTGACGACTGGGTATGGGATACCCACCTGGCATTGCATCCTTTGCAGGTTATCCTGAACCCTGAAAAACAGGATGAAAAGATCTCCTCATACATCCGGATGGCAAAGCAGTCGGGATGGATGCCGACATTCCCGACAATCTCGGGAGATAACCATGCAATGAATGGGAATCATTCAGCAGCAGTCGTACTTGATGCCTGGAACAAGGGGGTCCGCAGCTTCAATCTCGAAGAGGCCTATGATCATCTTAAAAGTACTATCCTATATGAGACTAAGCTTCCCTGGGTAAGGGACAGTTCAACCTGGCTTGATGCATTTTATGATAAAAAAGGATACTTCCCGGCACTCAGAAAAGACGAACCGGAAACATGTCCGAAAGTTCATTCATTTGAGAAACGGCAGGCAGTTGCAATAACTCTTGCTTCAAGCTACGACGACTGGTGCATGGCACAAATGGCAAAGGAGCTTGGTAAAGATGATGATTACAGTTTCTTTATTAAAAGGAGCCTGAATTACAGAAACCTTTTTAAAAATGATACTGGATTTTATCATCCTAAAGACAGCGCAGGAAAGTGGATTGAGCCTTTCGATTATCGGTACGACGGTGGTATGGGTGCACGTGATTATTATGATGAAAACAATGGCTGGACATATATCTGGCAGCCTTATCATGCGTTTGAAGATCTGATAAATATGATGGGGGGAAGAGATAAGTTCGACAGTAAACTTGATCAGCTCTTCAGTGAAGGTATCGGAAAATCAAAATGGCAATATTATTCCACAATGCCCGATGCCACTGGAAATGTAGGACAGTTTGTCATGGGCAATGAGCCATCAATGCATATAGCCTACCTTTATAACCTTGCAGGGAAGCCCTGGAAAACCCAGAAACGCGTACGGATGCTTATGGATACCTGGTTCAGAAATGACCTTATGGGTGTTCCCGGCGACGAGGATGGTGGAGGATTGTCGGCATTTTATGTCTTCTCGGCGATGGGTTTCTACCCGATAACTCCGGGAATTCCCGAATACCAGATCGGAAGTCCTCTTTTCAGTAAGGTTAAGATCCGGCTTCAGAATGGAAAGACATTTAATGTAATCGCAAAAAACAACAGTACAGTCAATAAGTATATCCAGTCAGCTAAGCTGAACGGGATGGAATTGACAAAACCCGTATTCACTCATACCGATCTTACTGAAGGCGGAACACTTATTCTGGAAATGGGAAGCAAGCCAAATAAAATGTGGGGTGCCGCGGAATGACTTTCGATTTTGATGTGATAATTTCCGGAGCCGGTCCTGCAGGATGTACTGCAGCTCTTGCACTTGGTTCTTCAGGACTTAAAGTTGCCCTGATCGAAAAGGAGAGGTTCCCCCGCGAAAAAATTTGCGGTGATGCAATCCCTGCTTACGTTCCAAAGGTTCTGAATACGATAAATCCTGAATATTCAATAGCTTTCAGAGAATTGGCTGAAAAGAAGGAAGTTGATACCTGCCGTTTTGTTGCACCGGATAGAAAAGCTCTCGATCTTAAATTTTCAGAAACCGGATTTGTTTGCAGACGTCAATTCTTTGACAATTTTCTTTTGGGGCTTGTCTCCCGGCTTTCAAATGTTATTGTTTTACAGGAGACTTCTGTCGGGGATATCAGCGTAAACCAGAACGGGGTATCAGTCATGGCCGGTGATAATCTCACCCTGAAATCGAGGTTGGTAATAGGCTGCGACGGTTCCGGCAGCATAATCAGAAAAAAGGCTGGTGTGGCTAAAATCAATCCTGGCGAAGGTTCAGTTGCCGTACGTGCTTATTTCAAAAACGTTAAGGCTAATCCCCGGAGAACTCTTGAGTTTCATTTTTTAAAGGAACTGATTCCGGGATACTTCTGGATATTTCCATTACCTGACAACTATTACAATGTCGGATTGGGAATGCCTTCAGGGAACATTTCTGAAAAGAAGATCAATCTTCGAAATGAGATATTAAGGATAATTGAAAGAGATCCTTTTCTGAGTCCCAGGTTTTCCGGAACAGAAATGACAGGCGATTTCAGGGGGCATTTTCTGCCACAGCTAAACCGCAAAAACAAAATATCCGGTGAGCGATACATGCTTTGCGGGGATGCGGCATCTCTAATAAATCCTGCAACCGGGTCCGGAATCGGGCAGGCCATGCAATCGGGCAGATATGCCGGCTGGCATGCCCTGAAATGCTTTGAACAGAATGATTTTTCGGGTGATTTTATGAGAGGATATGAAAAAGCTGTTTATGACAAACTATGGCCTGAAAACAGAAACTATCTGATGATGCGGAATTTGATTAAAAAATTCCCGGGAGGATTGAATACTATAATCAAACTTGGATCTGCCAGCATGTTAATTAACAGGATTCTTGTAAAATGCCTGGAATAGCGAGCAATTATTTTAATCTTAATTGTCTTTCCTTTCCTTTTAATTTTTACTAATTTAACAGGTTATGTTTTTCAGTATCTATTTTCCAACAGGAAGTGCCTGAATCATCTCTTAAAATGAAAAGAATACTGTTAATTTCCGGGGTTTTAATTCTTCTGATTTCCTGTGTTAATACCAGAAAGCTAATGGAAAACCATAAAACCGACAGAATTTACTTTGGAAGGAGAGGTGGCTTTACAAATATCCCTGAAGAATATGTTTTATTCGAGAAAGGTCAGGTGTGCAAGATGCAAAATGATTCTCTGCTCAGGATTCAAAAAATAGGCAGCAAGCAGATAAAAACAATTGACAGTCTTTTGACAGGCATGAATTTTAAGGAGCTTATCCTTAACGATCCCGGAAATATTACCTACTTTATTAAAGTAGTTAAACAAGACTATGAGAATGAATTAATGTGGTCAGATGCCGTTAGCGATGATACTGTTTCTGTCCTGTACAAAACGCTGTTGTCAACGATTAAACAGTAAAAAAATGAAAAGAGTTTCATTTTCGGTCATGTTCATTATTTCCACTTTATGTATCAGTGGCCAATACCAACCTTTTAAAACAAGGATAAAAAATCCGGCCGGCACGATTAAACCAGACTTTAGTTATATTGATATCGATCACCGTAACAGCTCAAAATCTGAGGAAGAAAGTAAAATCCCCTTAATTCAGGACTTTCAAACGTTCCGGCAAGTAACTGATGAAAAAGTCTTAAGCAAAATAATTCGCAAGAATGGTATTCCGATATTCATCGAGAGAAAGAATGACCCCTCGAAGTCATCACAAAATTCAACACCTGAAGGCAAATTTTACTTATTTATTGAAGAAACAAGATCTGTTTCAGGTCTTAACACCCGGGATAATTCATTTAAGATTTCAGATGTAATTACTGACGATCTTGGCATTACGCATATTAAAGCAATCCAGCAATACAAGGGAGTTGATATTTATGGATCTGAATCAACACTTCATATCGATGCGGTCAAAGAAAGGTTTACAGGATCCTTTAACAATGTAAATAAGGAAGTTAAGGTTCTGCCTTCAATAAGTTCAGCAACTGCTGTCGGGAAAGTTATTGATGATATTAAGAATATAACTGTTTATAAGGAAATGACAGCCAGGGAAAAAGTAATCCTTCATTATGATTCTCCTTCAAATTCATTAGTGCTTTATAATATTGGCAACCAGGATTATCGTTTAACCTGGGCAGTTACAATAAGGCCTAATTTTATTGAAGAATGGAAATATTTTATCGATGCTGCCAACGGAGAGATTATAATGAAATTTAATAATACGTGTTCAGATGGTCCTGCAACGGCAACAGCATATGACCTCAATAATATCCTGCGGTCCATTAGCACATATATGGAAAGCAACACATATTATCTCATAGATATGTCACAAAAGATGTACAATCCGACTACTGATGAAGGGATAATTCTGACGCTTGATGCCAATAATACATCTACTACAAATCTCGATTATAAATATGTCACTTCCTCCGATAATACCTGGAGCCTGAAATCTGCTGTTTCTGCACATTATAACGCTATCCGTACTTATACATATTTTTTTAACACATTTGGCAGAAACTCTTTAAATGGTAAGGGAGGGAATATCATTTCACTTGTAAATGTAGCTGAAGAAGGTGGCAGCTCGATGGAGAATGCTTTCTGGAACGGGCAGGCAGTTTTCTATGGAAACGGTGGTCCTAATCTTAAATCGTTAGCCGGTGCTCTGGATGTTACTGCTCATGAACTTGGTCATGGAGTTGTGTCAAATACAGCAAATCTGGATTATAATGGCCAGTCAGGTGCAATAAATGAATCGTTTGCAGATGTGTTTGGATCGATGGTCGACAGGGAAGACTGGTTGATCGGAGAAGATATTACAAAGACCTCATTTTCTCCATCCGGAGCATTAAGGAATATGGCCGATCCTAATAATATGGGTAGTTCAGGCAATTCTTACTGGCAGCCAAAAAATTTATCTGAAATGTACCTTGGTACCAATGATAACGGAGGTGTCCATATTAACAGCGGAATTGGGAATTATGTTTATTACCTGTATGCAACTGCCGTTACAAAGGACAAAGCAGAAAAGGTATATTACAGGGCACTTAGCAATTACCTTACAAAAACCTCACAGTTCATCGATCTAAGGATTGCAATAATACAGTCAGCCACAGATTTATATGGAGCTGATTCACAGGAAGTCATAAAGGCGGGAGATGCTTTCAGCGCTGCCGGAATCAGCGACGAGGCACCGGTCGACAAAACCCGGGATTACAACACCAACCCGGGACAGGAATACCTCATGAGCTATTATACGGATAATTCTGATCTTGCTACATTATACAAATCATCAGTGACAGGAACTGATCTTGTTTCAATATCAAATACAATTATGAAAAGCAAGGTAAGTGTGACTGATGATGGCAGTTTCGCGGTTTTTGTTTCGGACGATAATAAAATACGGGATATTAATCTAAGCACACAACAGGAAACAGTACTTAGCAACCAGACAATCTGGGATAATGTTGCAATATCAAAAGATGGTAAAAGGTTAGCGGCTATTTCAACTTCAGTTGACACTTCGATTTATGTTTATGACTTCAATTCAAAAAAGTGGGCGAAGTTTAAATTGTACAATCCAACCACAAGCCAGTTTAATACTGATGCCGGCGGTGTTTTATATGCCGATGCGCTTGAGTTTGATGTAACCGGCGAAAACCTTATTTATGATGCCTGCAACGTATTGAGCTCTAGTACATCTGCTGACATCAATTACTGGGATATCGGTTTTATTAATGTCTGGAAAAACAGCAGCAATGCATTTGGAACCGGATCGGTATCGAAGTTGTTCGGTTCTCTTCCCCAGGATGTAAGTATTGGAAATCCGGTGTTTTCCAAAAATTCACCCTCAATTATTGCTTTTGATTATATCAATAGCAAGGCCAAGGAATATGCAGTGTATGGGGCTGACTTAAATTCAGGAGAAGTGGATATTATAACTTCCAATTCGACTTTAGGGTATCCTTCCTTTTCAAAGAATGACCAGAAGCTTTCCTTTTCAGCGTTGAATACCTCGAATGTTGAGGTTGTTGCTGCTATCAATCTGGCACAAAATAAGATTTCTGGCAGCGGAAGTGCTTCAATACTGATAAATTATGCAAAATGGCCTGTCTATTATGCAACCGGAAACCGGGTACTGGGTCTTGCACCAATATCTGACTTTACAGCAGATATTAAATCGGGTGACTCTCCGCTTCAGGTTAAATTTATTGATCTTACAGTTAATGAACCAACTTCATGGCAATGGACCTTTGAAGGAGGTACGCCGGCAACTTCTACACTGCAGTATCCGGGTGTTACGTACAATAATGCCGGCACTTTCGGGGTTGCTTTAACTTCCCATAACAGTTTCGGCAATAACACCATTACCAGGGAATTGTATATTACCATTTCAAATTCAACCGGCATCAACGACTCACGGTTAGAGAATACCTGGTTTTATCCTAATCCGGTTCACGATATTCTGAATATTAATTGTGATTACAATTTTTCCGTAAAAGTATCAGACTTAAATGGCAGCATACTTTTAATTGATAAAAACAATAAACAAATTGATATATCGGGCATAAAGCCAGGTTTGTATGTCATTGAAATAACCACTGAAAATGGCTTGTTACGTCAGAAGATGATTAAAAAGTAAATCATAGGAATCAGATTTTTATTATTATTTTTAGTACATGATAAAAGCCCTGTAACCATTATATAATTAACGTTATGAATACAAAATCAATTATCTATTTCGGACTAAGCCTGATTTCTGTGGTTGTTGCCCTGATAATCTTCTTCCGTGGACTTGACATAAAAGCACTGCTATTTCTTATTTTCGGAGTTGCAGCTGCTTTGCTTTTCAGTCAGGGACTCTCTGAAATGAAAAATAAAAAAGAATAAAAACCGGCACTGATTATTTTGAACAATTTTCTGAAAAACGGGTTATTAATTAACAATTCTCCTTCATTATGAAAAAATCGTTATTTGTTGTGTCTGCATTTTGTTTGCTTATTTCATATCCACTTGAATCGCAGGGCTTACTGAATAAGGTAAAGAAAGCAGTTTCAAAAGAAATCTCCGGAACAACAGGGGAAGACAATGGTAATAATACTTCAAACCCAGGCCCTGAACCTGCATGTGCCCGCGATGATGCCAAGCTGGTTCTGGACCTCACGAAATTTAAAATTGCTTATAATGAAATTACCCTCTGTTCGAAAGATGACGGAAGCATGCTTGTTTATGATAAAGTCGGAAGCAAGTATTATGTTTCAAAAGATGGAGTTTCGGAGGGGCCTTATAAGGAGGGAGACTCACGGACAAAAGGATTTTGTTCAGAGAGTAACGAAAGTGGAAGTGATGAGAAAGCTGATCCCTGGGTGACAAAATATCCCGGGTTCATATCGCGGTCTGGCGAAAAGTACCTGATTAAATCCGGAGGTAAGAGTTTTGGCCCGTATGCAGTGATAAACGATTTTGCTCTTTCAAAATCCAGAAACAAATTTGCTGCAATTGTAACTGAAAATATATTAGTTACTGAAGATCAGGACAAGAAAATTGAAGAGGCAATGAAAAATGCTAAAACCGATCAGGAACGGATGGATATTGCAATGTCAATGACCCAGAATGCTCAGAGTCAGTTAATGAAGGACGGCGGCAAATCATTGAATCCGCAACTGGTCACTAATGTTCCCGGAGCAACCTATGATATGGTTACATGGATGGGTGGCAAACTGAACGGCTCAGTTAAATTCGATGATCTGCTTGTGATTGCTCCGGACAGAATTATGGATATGACCGGAAAAACTTTAATGAAACTCCCCCAGGGCAGTTATAACACAAAGGGTGTGTTTGTTAACTCATCCAACACAAAATATGCCACATATAATTATGGAGCGCTTACATTCAGCGACAATACTACTTTGGCTGAAGTTTTTAATCCATACCTGATCAATACTGACGGTAAAGTATTCCTGACTTACATGTATTACTCGCCAGGTAAAAATTCAATAATGCAATGCGCGATACCATTCTGATGATTACTCCCTTTGTTCGGAATCTCATTGCATTACCCGCATTTTTTTTGATCATATTTATTTGATTGCATTTATTCAGCATCAGCATAAGTGAAATTTATACGGATAATTTTAATTGTTCTCTTTTTTACATGTTGTGGAATAATTTCATTTTCTCAAAAAACAGACTACAAAAAGATCTTTGGCAGCGACTGGGAAAGAGCAGAAGGATTTATTTCGGAGAATAAGTCATGGATGAAACAGCTTTCTGAAAAGTATGATGTTTCCTATCCCCTGGCAATTGCGGTCGTTTTTCCTGAACTTATAAGATACTCAGCTCTTCGTGATAAAATGGAGATCACACTGCTTAAAGCATTGTATATAAACCTTGGCGAAGATTATGCAAACTTTTCAATAGGCCATTTTCAGATGAAACCATCATTTGCTGAAGCAATCCACCGGAAAGTGCCATTGCTAAAGGGCAGGCTCAGGAACCAGTTCAGGGAAAAAATAAAAAACGAAGATATCAGGAAGTACAGAGCATCAATTGTTAAGGATCTTGAACAGCCGGAATCTCAGTTCCTTTATCTTATTGCATTTTTTAAAATATGCGGGATTGTTTATAACCTGAAGGAGCTGGATGAGGAAGAAAGGTTAAAATTTCTGGCAACTGCATATAATTACAGCTTTCAGAAGAGTTATGAGGAGGTAAAAGCAACTATTGATAAAAAATTCTTCTATACAAAACTGATCAAGACTGAAAGTTATTCCTATTCCGATATTTCGGTTTACTGGTATAAAAATTTTCTGAATAAGATGGGGGGCGATGATACTTTAAAGGTGATACAATAAAGAGGCAGTGGCTGTATCAAAATTCATCCAAACCACTCCGATCTTTGCGCCTGCCTGCCGGCAGGCAGGGTTAATGGATTTCAACCTTTTCGACAAACCCACAATCTATGATAGTATAGATTCCCTCCGTATTAAAATCTGTATCCTACCGAAAGTCCGAATCCAACATTCTTTTTTGAGGTCTTGTCATTTGAAAGACCATAATCCGAATTCACTTTCAGTAATCCCATCTGTCCATTCAGCTGAAGTAAAAGTCCGTTGTAAAACTCATACCCGAAAAAGATGTTTGCACCTGCATCAATACCCCTGTAGTATACGTATGTTGTAGGTTCTTCAGAGGCATCAGTCAGAAACTTCACTGTAAGTTCTGTTGTTATAGTACCTGATTTGACCCTTTCCTTCCCAAGTACACCATAAGCTCCATAGGGGCCGAAGCCAAGAAGAAGATGTCCGTCACCGAGCTGTGGCCTGTAAAGCAGATTAAGAGGAACCTCAGCATAACAAAGGTTCACTGTCTTAGTAATATCATAAGTAATGATATCCTGCTTTGCACCCTTTACACTGAATAATATTCCCGGCTGAAACCAGAAGTCAGCAAATATTGGAAGGATTACGTTTCCTCCAACGTGAAATCCGGGATTAAGCTTATTATCCAGTTTTTCACCCCAGTAATCAGTACCAGCGAGTGTCTGCATCCCTCCTCCTCCTAAAATTCCGAAGTGAATTCCGGCATCAACTTTTTTTCTCTTTTGAGCAAAAGCCTGGGGAACTAAGACAATGAAAATAAGTACAAAAGTTAAAAGTCGAGTCTTCATAAAAAATGTATTGGTTATAAAAAAATTTAAATCCCTTGTTTAATGACCGTTTAAGTGAATAAAGCAAACTAAACATAAACATTCTGCAAAATAAGGAATTGTTTATATAAAAAAAATCACTAAATTACTAACAATTATAAACCGGGGTTACAAAGATATTGACAACTATATTTATTTATTTATCAAATCATTAACTAAAGCATTTAAATTATGGCTGTATTGAAAGTGATTGAGATCATGGCATCCTCAGTAAAAAGCTGGGAAGATGCTGCTGCTACTGCTGTTAGCATAGCAGGTAAAACCGTTAAGGAAATACGCTCTGTCTATATCAAGGATATGAGCGCTGTCGTGACAAATAACAGGATCACAGAATTCCGTGTTACTGCTAAAATATCATTTGAGGTTCTGAGCTAAATCTTGTTACTGGTTACTAGTTCCTTGTTGCTGGTTTTAATCTTCAAAATAAACAGGATATTGAACCAACCAGCAACCAGCAACCAGCACAGAGAAACTGATAATCTTTTAATTAACAAATCTTAAAATCATAACAATTATGGGACTAATTTCATTTATTAAAAACGCCGGTGATAAATTATTCAAATCCGAAGAAAAAAGAGAACAGGAAAAAGCTGACTTAATTACTTCACACATTAAAAAATTCGGATTTGACACCAGCGATATTCAGGTAAAGGTTGATGATGACAAGGTAACACTAATGGGCAGTATTGATACAATTGAAAACAAAAACAAAGTTATCGTAACTGCTGGAAATGTTGACGGGATTGCCTCTGTTGAAGACTGGCTCGTTGTTAAGCATCCTCCTGTTGTAACTCCGCCTCTGCCGGAAAAGCAGTTTTACACGGTTAAGAAAGGCGATTATCTCTCAAAGATCGCAAAAGAGGTTTATGGGAACGCCAACAAGTACAATGTGATTTTTGAGGCTAACAAACCCATGCTAAAAGATCCAAACCTGATTTATCCGGGCCAGGTCCTTGTTATTCCTCCTCTTGAAAAATAGAAAAATCCGCATTGGAACCTGAGGTTAAAAATAAAGGGTCGTTGCATGCAACGACCCTTTATTTATGAAACCATTGTCAGTAAATGCTCAGACGCTTTCCGGCTTTTCCCCGTCGGTTGTTTTTTTCTTTATGTTCTCTGCTATGTCCTCAAGTTTATCGGCAGTCCTGGTTGCTGCTTTTTTTCCGAATTCTTTCATCTTTGCTACAGTATCTTCTGTCTTATTTTCAACCTTGTCAGCGAAGGCTTCAAGTTTTTCCTTTGCCCCGCTTTCCTTAATGTCCTGGATTTTGTCTTCAACATAATCCTCAGCTTTATCAAAAGCTGTATGGACTTTCTTAAAGGCATCGCTCTGTTTTACATCATCGACTTTGTCATCAACAAAATCATCAGCTTTTTTAAAAAGCTTTTTTACCTTGTCCAGTAAACTTTCTTTTTGCGGTTTTACCGGTTCCTGCGTTTTATTTTCTTCCATCTGATAAAAAATTTAAAAAAGAATTAATTATAAAAATATTGTGGCTTTTTATTTGAATCGCTTATAAAGTTACTAAAATATTTAACATCGTGATTTACCGGTATTTTTATTTCGCTATTCTGGCTTATCTTTAGGGAAATGTTATTAAAATAATGGAGAAGGAAATAATTACAGCTGTTGCAATAGGAATCGGATTAAGCGCCAGCTGCGGTTTCAGGGTGTTCGTACCGATGCTGGTGGCCAGCATTGCAGCAAAGATGGGTATCTTTCCGGTAAATGAAGGATTCCAGTGGCTTGCAAGCTGGCCTGCCATTGTAAGCTTCGGAACGGCCACTTTAGCCGAAATACTCGCATACTATATTCCTTTTATAGATAATCTCCTTGATACTATAACTACTCCGATGGCTGTGGGAGGAGGAACACTCTTACTGACATCAGTTCTTCCAATTGACAATGAATTCCTTAAATGGGCTGCAGGATTTCTTTTCGGGGGCGGGGCAGCTGCAACGGTACAGGGCGGGACAGTGCTGCTCAGGCTTGCATCAACAAAACTTACTGCTGGCACAGGTAATGCAGTAGTGGCCACAGGGGAACATGCTGCTGCTATCGGAACATCATTATTATCACTGGTAATTCCGTTAATAATTGCTGCCGTGCTGGTTCTGCTGATAATCTATTTTGTTACCAGATTCGGAGGGAAGATATTTAAACGGAAAACTGTTTAGTGTTAATTAATTAACACAGGTTACTTGTTGCCGGTTGCATAATTTCCTTCCCGGGCAATCCGGGCGTCGTTACAAACTATCGGTTTATTACGGAATAAGGTTTGAACGAAACAAGCCGATAGATTTTGAGATGCTGATAGTGGCTGAGAAATAAAATTAAATTATCTTTCATAGCTGGCTTTTTTAATGAATTCCCGATCTTAAAGCACCATCAACTTCAAAACAATACTAAAATTATGGCAGAAACAACTCAGGCAAAACCTTCAAGATGGGTAAGCGCCGTAAAAAAGACAAAAAAAGTTCTCAGGTGGACTATGTCACTACTTATTATCTTCCTTGTTATTTTTGTATACTTCAAGTACTTTTTTACCTACAGCGAAGGTTACCGGGCAGGTTTATTGCAGAAGTTTTCAAATAAGGGAGTCGTTTTTAAAACTTATGAAGGTGAATTGATACTAAGCAGTATTTCCAGTACTGCTAATGTTGCCCTCGCTTCCGAAAAATTCCTGTTCTCGGTGGTGAATAAAGATCTGAGTATTCAGTTTGACACACTTCAGGGAAGGAATGTGATTTTGCATTATAAAGAAAAGAAAGGTACTGTTCCCTGGAGGGGCGAATCAAAATACCTGGTTGACAGTATTGCGCCACGGAAATAACTTTCCTCATAAAAGGTCAGGGCAAACTGACCTTTTTTAACATAATTTCATCAGATGTCATCAGCTGTTAAAGAAAATATTAAGAGCATCTTCCTGATTATTCTTGGAATATTTTCCGCAAGCTTCGGGCTTAAGGGATTTCTTATACCCAATCAGTTTATTGATGGCGGGGTGACAGGTATTTCGTTGCTTATATCCTTTTCCACCGGGATACCGTTGGCCTTGTTGATTTTTATTATCAACATGCCATTTATTGTGCTGGGGTTCAATCAGATATCAAGAACTTTTGCAATTAAGGCCTTTGCTGCAATAGCCGGGCTTTCTCTTGTGCTTGCAACTGTAAATTTCCCGGTAATAACTCACGACAAGCTGCTGATTGCAATTTTTGGAGGAATTTTCCTTGGAACGGGGATTGGCTTTTCGGTGCGCGGAGGAGGAGTGCTCGACGGCACGGAAATACTTGCATTGTACATTTGGAGAAGGAGTGAAACCTCTATCGGCGACATGATAATGGTCTTTAATGTAGTAATATTCAGTTGCGCTGCCTTCATTCTTGGCATTGAAACCGCCTTATATTCCATTCTTACCTATCTGGCTGCTTCAAAAACACTTGACTATCTTGTTGAAGGAGTTGAAGAATACACCGGAGTTACTATAATCTCAGAAAAGAGCTCCAAAGTAAAGCGCATTCTGATGACGAAATTTGGACGTGGAATTACCATTTATAAAGGGAAACGCAGTATGATAGGGAAAAATGCCGATATGGATGGCGTTGCCGATATGGAGATCATTTTTACAATTGTTACCAAGCTTGAGATAGGAAAAGTCAAAAAGCTTGTAAACGAAGTCGATGAAAATGCCTTTATTTATTGCTCACCTGTAAGCAATACGAAAGGAGGGGTACTAAAGAAAAGACCCCTTCATGATTAGAACAAAATCTGCGAAAGCTTTTATCTTATAACTTTCTTCATTATTCCAAGCACGCCCCTGATAAAAGTGGCGCTTGTAAGCACTTTTACAACCGGATTTCTGAGAACGCTGCCTCTTCTGGCAGTGCTTGTCGTTCTTCTTCCCCCTTCTCCCCACCTGCCCTTCTCCATTTCCTTTCTTTCAGCATCGTCTTCAGCCTGTTTCCGAACAGCGTTAATCTTTGCCGTAAGAATCTCAAAAGCACTTTCACGGTCAATAATCTCACTGTATTTACGGACCAGATCTGAACCTCTGTTTAAGGTATCAATTTCAGCCTGAGACAGTACATCCATTCGGCTCATCGGAGCTCTCATCATGGTTGCAGCCAATGGTGTCGGGATACCCTTTTCATTGAGTGCGGTTACAAGAGCCTCTCCTATTCCCAGGGATGTAAGTGTTTCATCAGTCTTATAGTAATCAGATAAGGGAAAGTTCTGTGCGGTCAGCTTGATGGCCTGCCTGTCGATGGAGGTGAAAGCCCTGAGTGCATGCTGGACTTTCAGTCCAAGCTGGGCAAGAACTTCATTGGGTACATCCATCGGATTCTGCGTAACAAAAAAGACGCCAACTCCCTTTGACCTTATAAGCTTGATAATTGTTTCAATCTCATTCAGAAGAGCTTTGCTTGCCTGGTTGAAAACAAGATGCGCCTCATCGATGAATATCACAAGTTCAGGTTTATCGGCATCACCTATTTCAGGCATGGTATCATAAACTTCTGCCAGAAGGCAGAGCATGAAGGTTGAAAATAGCTTCGGCCGGCCCTGAATGTCAGTTAGCCTCACAATGTTTACATAGCCATTCCCATTCCTGTCGCGTCTCATAAGATCTTTAATGTCGAATGATGTTTCACCGAAAAACAATTCTGCATCCTGCTGTTCCAGTTCGATGAGTTTTCTGAGGATTATTCCTGTCGATGCGGGCGAAATCTTACCATATTCCTGTTCCATTTCAGCTTTGCCTTCCTCGGTTACAAACTGAATGGCCTTCTTAAGATCCTTCAGGTCAAGAAGCGGCATATGCTTATCATCACAGTACTTGAAAATAACTGACAGCACGCCGCCCTGGGTATCGTTCAGGTCAAGTATTCTTGACAGGAGCACCGGGCCAAATTCAGATACTGTTGCCCGGAGTCTTACACCGTCCTGCTTTGAAATTGTCAGCAGCTCAACAGGAGAGCCTCCAACAGAGTAAGGCAATCCGATCTTTGCATGTCTTTCGGTAATGAACGGTTTCTCTTGCCCGGGCATAGCGATACCGCTGAGGTCGCCTTTTACATCCATCAGCAGGACCGGAACTCCAAGCCTTGAAAGCTGTTCTGAAATTACCTGAAGTGATTTTGTTTTTCCTGTTCCTGTAGCACCTGCAATAAGACCATGCCTGTTCATTGTCTTAAGAGGAACCTTCACATGGGCATCAACAAGCGGAACGCCGTCAAGCATTGCGCCTCCGAGTATTATCGAATCACCTTTACAGGAATACCCGTCATTTATCAGAGCAGTAAATGCATCTTTTCTATCCATAATTGTTAGTGTTTGTTCCTAAATTAACGAATGATGCAATTTAACTGTTTAACCTTAATTATCAAAAAAGTTGAAGACGTTCATATATTTATAAACAGATTTATTAAAAAATATTAAATAATAGTATATTTGATAACTGATTAGTAGCTTAATACATTCAAATTGAACCTAATTTAAACCTTATTATTATGGCAAAGTTCGAAGTTTACCAAAGTGGCAAAAACAAGGAATTCCGCTTCCGTCTGAAAGCTGACAATGGACAGATAGTTCTCAGCAGCGAAGGTTACACAAGCAAGGCATCATGCATGAATGGCATCGAATCAGTAAAGAAGAATGCCGGTGACGTTAAAAGATTCAACAAGACTATAACCCCGACAAAAATGTTCCGGTTTGCAATAACCGCCGCAAACAGCCAGATAATAGGAACAAGCCAGAATTATAAATCTGAAAGCGGTCGTGACAACGGCATCGAATCAGTAAAAAGAAATGCTACCAAAGCCGAAATAAAAGAGGTTGAAAAATAATTAACCTTAATTTTCTTTAGCCGCAAAGAGAGATCTTTGCGGTTTATTATTTATATTTTCCTGCAAGCCAAATTTAATTCATGTATTATGAAG
>JBBSAP010000063.1:0-20544 GCA_038252165.1 Bacteroidales bacterium
ATCGCTTCCTTGGAGTTATCGTTATTTGCGCTAAATTGATCTTTCCAATTCGGTTCCAGGGAATATTGAAGTCCCATTATAACATTGCATGCGTCAATACACTCCTGATATTTCTTACCACCGGCGGGATTCCAGATCTCAGCATTCAGATACATTTTAGCAAGCATAAAGTACACCGATCCCTTGGTGAACTTTCCGTAACTCGACGCGCTGACATCTGACCTGATCAGGTCTTTTATATCATTGAGTTCGGTCATAATGAAATTATAAACCTCTGCGCGTGTTTTAGTAACCGGTTTCGATAAATCAGTAAAATCAGTTACAATCGGAACATTCCCGTAACAGTCAACCAGCTGTATATACCTGTATGCTCTGGCAGCTCTGATCTGGCATAAGTATGGCACTTTATCCGGAATAGCCGGACTATTTTCAATCAAATTCAAAATCTTATTGCATTCTGTTATACGGGAAAAACTAGTATTGTACACACCAGTGATGGCGTTACCAGTTAGTGGTCTCCAAAGACCTTGTGTCATTTCTTTAAATGCACCTCCGTCCCACCAGTCTCCGCCTTTTCTTGTCGGAGTTACTGCCATATCTGAGACATTTTCTATACCATGTATCGCGTTAAAGTCCCTCAGACGTGTGTAAATCGGAGCAATTAATGAATTTATCTCTGCTGGTGTTGAACCATATGAATCCATTGGCAATTGGGAATATACCTCTTCATCCAGATTTGTACATCCAACAGTGAATAAACCCATGAGCATGATCAATGCAAAATATAGTGTTAACTTTTTCATATTTATTCGATTTTAAAGTTAAAAAGTAAGATTTATGCCCAAAATATAGGTCCTTGTTTTCGGATAATATTCCCTTCCCTCCACGCCGGGATCAAGTCCGGACATTGGCACTTCAGGGTCAACTCCCTTATATTTGGTAAGGGTGATCAAATTATGAGTAGTTGCATAAAATCTTATCCTGCTGACTCCAAGCATGTCTTTTGGTAATAATGAATAAGCAAGGGTAAGGTTATCCAATCTGGCGAAGGAACCATCTTCAATATAAAAACTGTTATAAAACGGACTCTGTTTTAATCCCATCGTTAAAGCCGATTTTAAAACATTTGCTCCGGGCAACCACTGTAAATTAGCATATGACATTTTTGAAAAATTCAGGACATCATTGCCAAGTACCCCACGGATAAAAAAGGATAACTCTAAATTCTTGTATGAGATATTATTACTGATACCATAGGTCAATATGGGTTGTGCTTTTCCGATGTAGGTATAGTCAGCAATTGTAAAACCGGCAATTCCGTCAACCATGTCGTTTATGATATACTTTCCGGCGTCATCGATTCCCAGGCATTCCGGTCCAAAAAACTGACCTACCTGATATCCTTCCTGGATTATATGGGTTGTATTAGCCGAACCTCCTCTTACCCATGCGCTTCCTGTTTTGATTACTGAAGTGGTAAACTCTTCATTTGAAAGCGAAATTATTTTATTTTCGTTATGGGCAGCATTTACCGATATGGTCCACCTTAAATCGGATTTGCGGATGACATCTCCCGACAGTGTAAGCTCAATCCCTTTGTTTTCCATCGACCCGACATTTGCAAGCATGGTTGAATATAAATAAGGCGGTGTAGGTACCGAATAATTATATAGCAGGTCGTTTGTAACTTTGTTGTAATATTCGATTGTACCATTAATCCTTGCATTGAAAACACTGAAGTCAACGCCTACATTGAACATTGATGTTGACTCCCATCTCAGATTCGGATTTGGATTCTGGCTCACTCCATAAGCTGTGTGCCATGTACCGGTATCATAATATTGCCCGGATGAACCATACAGTGATAATGACTTGTAAGGATCCAGACCACTCTGATTACCTGAGATACCATACCCCACACGCAATTTTAGTTCATCCACCACACCTTTCATACTTTGCATAAAAGGTTCATCAATAATTCTCCATGCAGCCGACACTGAGGGGAATGTCCCCCATTTATTGTTAGGGCCAAATTTAGATGAACCATCGCGGCGCAAAGTGGCCGAAAGAATATAACGATCAGCAAGTGCATAATTTATCCTTCCAAAAAATGAGATCAGCTTGCTCATGTTCGCAAATGAGGAGACATCACCATTTAATAGTTGCTCACCGGCACCCAGATTGTTAAAACCAAAAAGGTTTGTCACAAAATAACGGTTTTGTGCAAAAGCTTGCTGATAATGATTATCTTCATAAGAATAACCTCCCAGCAGATTTACATCATGGCTTCCAAACCTCTTCGCATAATTTAATGTTGTTTCAATCAGATTTTTATCATATGTCCTGGATTCGCGGGATGCCGTTCCATTGGATGCTCTTCCATAACGAGTCCGTGAATCAGTGTAATTGCCATAATCGCGCGATTCGCGTTCCTTATAAAAATTAATCCCAGCTGTCAAACCGTTTATGATTGTCAGGTTTGCTTTCCCATTTACATACATCAGGCCCGTCTTACGGGGAGCTGAGTTGTATGTCATATTCCTGACAGGGTTTCCCTGGTCATATTCATCCGAATCCCACCAGGTTCCGTCGTCATTTTTAACCGGAATTGTAGGCACCACGTTATAAGCAAGAACGAAGTTACCTGTAGCGGTAGCTTGATAGTCCCTCTGGTTGAGGCCACCCGACATAGTCAGATCCAACCTGTCTTTCAAAGCCTTCTGATTGACTGAAAACCTTGTATTAAGACGTTTCTGGTAATTGTCTATCATAACCCCTTCCTGATCGAGATAAGAAACAGAGACCCTGTAACTATTATTAGTGCCTGCCCCTGAAACTGATAAATCGTGGTTCTGGCTGACTCCTGTCCTCATGATTTCATCAAACCAGTTGGTGTTTGCTCCCTTATCAAAAACGCTGACATCGACATTGTTATCTGTTGCCCATTTCCTGTATTCAGCAGCTGTCAATACCTCAGGTTTGTTGCTGACAATATCAATCGCACCATACACATTATAATCAACTGTGGTTCTATTCTGGGTTCCTTTTTTTGTGGTGATCAGAATTACCCCGCTGGCTGATCGCGAACCATAAATAGCAGCTGCTGAAGCGTCCTTCAATACGCTGATTGATTCTATATCCTGGGGAGCAACTGAGTTCAGACTCAATCCGGGAACTCCATCTATTACAACAAATGGTTCACTGCTTCCCGTTAATGACGAAGTACCTCTTAATCTAATTGATTGTTCAGCAGTAACATCACCTGTCGAAGTTGTAATGGTTAATCCGGCAACCTTACCCTGAATAAAATCAGCAGCGGTTCTTGTAATACCGGTATTAAAGCTTTTTTCAGTAATATTGGTAACTGAGCCGGAAATAGCTCTCTTTTGCTGGGTTCCGTAACCAACAACCACTATTTCATCAAGTGCGGTAGCACTCTCGATGAGGGTAATATTAACGGTTGTCTGGGTTCCAACGGTTACTTCCTGTGATAAATATCCGATAAAAGAAAACACAAGAACTGAGTTACCTGAGGCAACATTAAGATTAAACTTTCCGTCAACATCCGAAATTACACCATTTACTGTTCCTTTTTCAAGAACATTTACCCCTGGCAGGGCCAGACCCTTAGGGTCTGTAATGCGGCCGTTTACAGCTTTTTGCTGGTCATCAGCCATTATTGCTGAAGAGAGCAGGACAGTTATCCCGATCAACAAAAGCAAAGTTGTAAGTCTCAAAACAGGTTCAGACCTTTTCAGTTTAAACATGATTGAGACAAAAAATGCAAGTTTTTTTGACATAAAGGTTAGTTATTAGGTTATAAATAATAATTTAAGGCTATAAAGCGGATAGCCGTAACAACTTTAGGGCCATAACAATCAAAGCCCGGGAGAACTAGGGATTTTTCATTGGCAGGCAGGTTAGGTTAAATAGGGGTTTAATGATAAATAATTTTAACAATTTTCCGCAACTAAGATACTAAAAAAAGATTTAAAAAATACTGACTGATGTTAATAAAAGTTAAACATACCTGACTTGTTTTGCTGGCACTTCATTATCAATATATTACTTCTCTCCGATAAATGTTTTCTTATTAAGGTAAAAAGAAAGCAGAAGAAAATCCTCAAATCCTTGTTATTGATTAAAAAGATTATTTTTGAACACAATTATTTTGACAGCTAATGTCGATTCTTTTAATCAACAACTAACCAGGAACCAGGAACCGGCAACTTGAGTTAATTATGTCAATAAAGCTTTGAAATGAAAAGATCAGCTCCTGTTTTGATCATACTCTTAATGTTTTTTTCTTGTAAACCAGGGGAAAAAGAAAAAAATGAATTGTTTTCACTCCTGGCCCCTCCCGAAACAAATGTTGATTTTACTAATCAACTAACAGAAACCGAGCAGTTCAATATCATACAATATCTTTATTTCAATAATGGTGCCGGGGTTGCTGCCGGAGACATCAATAACGATGGGCTGGCCGACCTCTATTTCACATCAAATCAAAATCCAAATAAATTATACCTGAACAAGGGGAATTTTAAATTTGAGGATATTACCGAAAAGGCCGGAGTTGAAGGAAAAGGTGACTGGAAGACCGGTGTTACAATGGCAGATGTGAATGGTGATGGTTTTTTGGATATTTATGTTTGCCAGGTCGGAAATTACAAGGTTGTTCATGGGAAGAACCAGTTATTCATTAATCAGGGAGATCTCACATTCAAAGAAGAGGCCCATGATTACGGGCTTGATTTTCAGGGTTTTTCTACGCAAGCAGCATTTTTTGACTACGATACGGACGGGGATCTTGATATGTACCTTCTAAACCATTCAGTACATACCTTCCGCAGTTATGGCCCCTCAACGCTTCGGTTTGATCATGATTCCGTCGCCGGCGACAGGTTATACAGAAACGACGAGGTCGGGGGAAAAAGGTTTTTTAGGGATGTTACACTGCAGGCAGGCATTTACAACAGTCAGATTGGATATGGATTGGGAGTAAATATCAGCGACATTAACAACGATGGTTATCCGGATATTTATATAGATAATGATTTTCACGAGAATGACTATTTATATATAAATAATGGTAATGGTACTTTCTCAGAGCGATTGACAGAGTATATACGGCATACAAGCAGATCATCCATGGGGAATGATGTAGGCGACATAAACAATGACGGCCTTCTGGATATAATGGTTTTAGATATGGTTCCGGAGGAGGAAAATATAAGGAAACAATCGGGAGGGGAAGATGATTTTGAGTTATTTTCACTGAAGCTGTCGCACGGTTATGGATCCCAGTTTGTACGCAATACGCTTCAACTCAATCTGGGTGATGGAATGTTCAGTGAAATAGGACGATTGGCAGGGGTATATTCCACTGACTGGAGCTGGGCCGCTCTATTTTGTGATGTTGATAATGACGGATGGAAAGATCTTTTTATTACGAACGGAATTTACCGCAGAGCCAATGACCTGGATTATGTCAAATTCCTGACAAAGAATAGCTTTTTTACTTTAGAAGAAAATAAAAATGCACCGGATAAAGTATTGTATGATCAAATGCCGCTTTATCCAAACGTCAATTACATCTATAAAAACAATGGTGATCTAACATTTTCGAATATGGCAAAGGAATGGGGTTTTAACACCCGGTCATATTCGAATGGTTCGGCTTATGCCGATCTGGATAATGATGGTGATCTGGATCTGATTTCCAATAATATCAACGAACAGGCCTATATTTACAGGAATAACTCTTCAAACCTGAGCGATAATCATTTTTTATCGGTAGCATTCAAAGGGAACAGTTTAAACACCCGTGGCATAGGAGCCCGTGTCACATTATACTATAAGGGTCAGAAGCAGGTTGCGGAGCAATTTCCTACAAGAGGCTTTATGTCCTCATCTTCAGATGTTTTACATTTCGGCCTGGGGGCAACAAAATTGATCGATTCACTTATCGTACGCTGGCCTGATCTTTCCGAACAAGTTATTAAAGACGTTCCTGCTGATATGCTTTTTACATTTGAAATGAAAAACGCAGGCAGACTCTTTATGGGAAATGAAAGAGAGAACAACAATATGAAGTTGTTTTCCCAGACTGAGATCACGGGAATAAAATACAGGCAGGAAGAAGATCTCTATATTGATTTTAAACGCGAACACCTGATACCGCATAGCTTGTTGGCCGAAGGACCTGCCCTGGCTGTTGGTGATCTAAATGGGGACGGGAAGGAAGATCTGTTTGTCGGTGGTGCTAAAGGACAGACATCCAGGATATTCTTTCAACAGAATGACGGTACTTTCAAACCTTTTGAAGCGCCTGTTTTTATAAAGGACATTTATTCCGAAGACGTAGATGCAGCTGCTTTTGACGCAGATGGAGATGGTGATCCTGACCTGTACATAGTACGGGGAGGTAACTCAGTAATGGTCGGAAATTCTTTATTGGAAGACAGGTTGCTTATAAACGACGGAAAAGGGGAATTTACTGAGTGCGGAAAAGGATCATTGCCTTTTACGGCTAATAACGGCTCATGTGTACGGCCATGCGACTTTGACGGTGATGGTGATATGGATTTATTTGTAGGTTCAAGATCAATACCCGGAATATATGGATTATCGCCAAATCAGGTATTACTTGAAAACGATGGACAAGGTCATTTTAAGGATGTGACAGACTATAGACTGAAACGGCTGAAAAAGATAGGTATGGTGACTGATGCATGCTGGATGGATTTCGATCAGGATGGGGATAATGATCTGATAATAGTCGGAGAATGGATGAAGGTTTGCATTCTTATGAATAACAAAGGATTTTTTACTGACGTGACACGTAAATCCGGAATGGAGGAAACCTCGGGATGGTGGAATTGTATTCGCGCTGCTGACGTTGACGGGGATGGTGATCTGGATTTAATCGGGGGTAATTTAGGACTGAATTCCATACTTAAGGCATCAGTTAAAGAACCCGTCGATATGTACCTCAACGATTTTGATAATAATGGATCACTGGATCAGTTAATCTGTTCATACCAGGATGGCATAAGTTATCCGGTAGCTTCTCTGGATGAGCTGATCAGTCAGATACCTGAGTTAGGGAAAAAGTACGTCAGTTATTCTGATTTTGGAGGAAAGACAGCAATAGATATCTTTGGCAGGAAATTATTGAACCATTCCATTTTAAAAAGTGCAGTCCTGCTTGAAAGTTGTCTTTTCCTGAATAATGGAGATGGAACATTTAAAACAGAAAGACTTCCTGTGATGTCACAGTTTTCCCCTGTTCGCGATATTCTTGTCCGTGATCTGAATATGGATGGTAAGGCAGACCTCATCCTTGCCGGGAATGACTATACCGTAAGACCATCAATGGGTCGCTATGATGCCAGTTACGGGTGGTGTCTGCTGGGTGATACAGATTACAGATATGATGTGGTAATGCCGGCTAATAGCGGACTAAAGATAACCGGAGATGCAAGAAGGATTCTCCCGATTAAGGTATCGGGGAAGCAATATCTGGTAGCTGCAGTAAATGACGGAGATCTGCAAATATTCGAATTTCTGAGGTAAGGCTAGACCCATTCAGGAAATAAATGTCCTAAATGTCTTTAGTTTACTTATAAATAATCACTATTGTCCGGGAAAACTAATAAGACGAGTATGAAGCATTTGGGGGTACGTGGAGTGAGGTGTTCAAAAAATAAATAAAAAATAAATTAAAATTATATTAAAACTTAATTAAAACATTATATATTTGAGAGCATGTATCTAAATATAATAGTATTTATTACCTGATTTGATAACCTGCCTTCATGAGAAAGTGCTTTTCTTATCATAAAATTTCACCAGTTACCAGCATAATTAATTCATATTTAATAAACTAACCTAAATAATTTTACTATGCCAACATTGCAAAATTTTGCGCTTTTCTGGAGAAGAAGTCTTCTTTCTTTTCTCCTGTTTAGTATTACGGTCGCTTTAGCCCTTGGTCAACAAAGAACGATCACGGGGAAAGTGACTTCAGAAACGGAAGGAGCACTCGTCGGGGTAAACGTTGTCGTACAAGGTACAACAACCGGAGCAATGACCGATGTTAACGGGACTTACACAATTACAGTTCCTGGTCCGGATGCAGTACTTACATTCAGTTATATCAGCTACACACCGCAGAATATAACTGTCGGCAGTCAGACTAAAATCGATGTTCTTCTTGCTCCTACTTTAAGTGCCCTTGGCGAAATCGTTGTTACAGGGTATGGCACCCAGAAGAAAAAAGAGATCACAAGCGCCATTTCAAGTGTAAAAGCTGATGAATTTAACAAGGGTAATGTTCAGGCGCCCGAACAACTTATCGCTGGTAAAGTGGCTGGTCTGTCGATCAGCAAAGCCGGCGGTGACCCGAACGGAGGGTATAATATACGCCTCCGGGGTTTAAGTACGATTGGCGCAAATACACAGCCTCTTGTGGTTATTGATGGTGTTATCGGCGGATCGCTTGAAAACGTTGACCCGAGCGATATTGAGTCCATGAGCGTATTAAAGGATGGTTCCGCAGCATCTATATATGGAACAAGAGGATCAAGCGGTGTTATTCTGGTTACAACCAAGCAGGGTAAGAAGGGTACAGCAGTAATAGAATACAATGTTTATGGAACAGCTGAGATGGTTGCAAAGAATACCGATGTGATGACTGCTACAGAATGGAGAGCATTGAAAGCAGAAATTAATACGGAGTATGGGAACACTATAGGTACGGACTTTGGAGAAAGCACAGACTGGTTTAAGGAAATAGAACAGACAGCCTTAACACAGGTACATAACCTTTCGTTATCGGGAGGAACTGATAAAACAAGCTACCGGGCTTCAATAAACTACCATGATGGTCAAGGTGTTATGCGTAATACCGGACGTAATCAGATTAACGGAAGGATTAATCTCTCGCAAAAAGCAATGAAGGACAAATTGACTTTTGATTTGAATCTGGGAGCTACACAAATTGAATCGCAATACGGTTTCCGGGATGCATTCAGATATGCCACACAGTTTAATCCAACCGCTCCTGTAAGAAGCACTGATGCGTTATACGACAAGTATGATGGATATTTTCAACAGGTTCTTTTTGATTATTATAACCCTGTTGCAATCTTGGAGTTAAATAAGAATGATGGAAAAACAAGATTACTGAACCTTTCATTAAAGGGTGCCTATGAAATCGCAAAAGGATTAGTCGTTGACGCATTCTATGCAGTTCAGACTTCTGATGAGCTGGGTGGAGTATACCATGATAAGAACGATTATTGGGGGGGGGGGATGAACAGAAATGGTTTAGCCTCAAGGAGCAACAATACCTCATTCAGCCGGCTTTTTGAATCAACTGCTCACTGGACTGGTGATATAACTTCCGGCATAAATCTCACCGCATTAGGTGGTTACTCCTATCAGGATTTTACCAATGAAGGTTTCTATGCCGAAGGAGGTGATTTTCTTACCGATAATTTTACATACAATAATCTTAATTCTGCCCTGGATTTTAAGAATGGGAAAGGCTATATATCCAGCTATAAAAACGATCATAAACTGATTGCATTTTTTGGACGCGTCAACCTGAATATTAACAGCATATGGTTTTTAACCGCCAGTGCCAGATATGAAGGTTCATCACGGTTTGGTGCAAACAACAAGTGGGGCATGTTCCCATCTGTCGGAGGAGGAGTGGATTTATCCAAGCTGGTTGACCTCAGTGGGGTTGACAATCTCAAGCTGAGAGCCAGTTATGGCGTAACAGGAGCCGAACCTCCAGACAGTTATTTGTCTTTGCTTCGCCTTGGGCCTTCTGGTAACTTCTTCTATAATGGGGCATTTGTTCCGGGTTATTCCCCTGTAAGCAATGCGAATACTGATCTAAAATGGGAAAAGAAAGGTGAATTTGATGCAGGGTTTGATTTTTCACTTTTCAAATCAAGAGTGTCGGGTTCATTTGATTTTTATACCAGAACAACTACAGACCTGTTATGGCAGTATGAAGTTCCGGTTCCGCCAAACCTTTATAATCATGCATGGATGAATCTTGGGGAAATAAAAAGCTCCGGTCTGGAATTATCTCTGACATGGCATGCCGTTGAAAAACCGGATTTCTCTTATAGCCTGACAATTACACCTTCCTATAGTCTTGAGAATACTCTTGTTTCACTTTCGGGAACATTTAATGGTGCTGAGTTAAATTATGGTGTTCAGGATCTGGGTGACATGGGTTCTCCAGGGCAGAACCAGACACCATTGACAAGAGTGGAAGAAGGTAAGCCTATAGGTCAGTTGCTGACATATGTTTACGAGGGAATTGATGACGCTGGTAAATTTATCTTTAAGGACATAGATGGAGGCGGTGTTGGAGCCTCTGACAGGATAGTGACCGGAAACGGGTTACCAAAATTCCTCTTTGGATTTGGCAATTCAGTTACTTATAAAAACTTTGACCTGAATGTCTTCTTCCGTGGTATTTTTGGCCATGATCTTATCAACTCTTTCCGTGGATTTTTTGAAGTGCCAAATTATATCACATCATATAACGTGCCGAAGACAACTGCTGATATGAGGAGTTCATCAGGAAAACTTCTGAACGTTACCTCAGGTACTCTGTCGAGTAAAGATGTTGAGAATGCTTCTTTTGTTTCGCTCGATAACCTTAGTTTAGGCTATAACTTCAATTTGCCTAAGAGTGCCCAATTCAGTAAGATCAGACTGTACCTTGCCGGTAATAATTTATTCTATATTACCAAATATAAAGGTGTGGATCCTAATCCAAGATACACAGACAGTGCCACAGATCTTGGAACATATGGCAGTACTCTCGTGCCTGGTGTTGACAGAAGGAGTGAATGGTTCAGGACCAGATCGGTAACGGTTGGTGCTAACTTTGTTTTTTAATCCTGAAAATGTAAAAGACATGAAAACAATAGTAAGAAAAAATATGAAAAAGTCATTACTTCTGTTAAAAATAACGATAGTTGCATTGTTGGTAACTGCTTTCAGCCAGTCTTGCACCAAATTAGATGAAACTCTTTACAGTGAGGTAACACCTGCCAATTTCTTCAAATCGGAGAAAGAATTCGTATCGGCATTAGGCGCTGCATATACTTCATTTGGTGGTTATGCCTCAGGCGATATTTACAGCCTTCAGGAGGTAACCACTGATGAGATGGTTGTTCCCACCAGAGGATCTGACTGGGATGATGGCGGTAACTGGAGGAAACTTCATTTGCATTCATGGGATTATGAAGTTGGAGCAACAGGTGGAGCATGGGATTTTTGCTTCAGCGGAGTAAATACTGCAAACAGGCTTATGTATCAGTTCCAGTCTCTTGTGGACGCCGGATCGGTTGATCAAATATCGGCTGATGCTTATATCTCAGAACTTAAGGCTGTTCGCGGCTTCTTTTACTGGCAACTGATTGACATGTATGGTAATGTTCCCCTGGTTACTGATTTTGCCAGCGGAGAAGCTGCACCTGCTACCAAGACAAGGACAGAAGTCTACGATTTTGTTGTAGGAGATCTGGAGACAGCTGTTCCCAACTTATCAAAAGCAGTCGACGGAACCACTTATGGCCGTATGAATTATTATGCGGGACAAATGCTTCTTGCTAAATTATACCTTAATGCAGAAGTATATACCGGGACACCACAGTGGGATAAAGTAATAACAATTTGCGATGATATTATCGACAATGGCGGTTATTCACTTGAAAGTAATTACTTTACCAATTTTGACGTGAATAATTCCGGATCAAAGGAATTTATCTTTGCCATACCGTACGACAAGATATTCTTCGAGGGATTTCAGATGGGTTGCCAGACGTTGCACTATGGCAGTCAGTATACATATAACCTCACACAGCAGCCATGGAATGGTTTCAGTACTCTGGAGCAGTTCTATAACTCCTACGAAGTTACAGATTTGCGAAGAGGTGACGTAGGTACCATTACGGCTCCGGCTGGAAAAAGAGGCAATTTCCTTGCAGGCTATCAGTACACGAGTGGAGGAGTAAAAGTAATGGATGACGGAGCTGACGCTAATGACCCTGACGGAAAGCCGCTTAACTTTGGGAATATAGGCTCAACTGCAGGTCAGATCAATGAGTTGGGTCCTCAGTGCTGGCGCCAGTCAGGTGTAAGAATAGGAAAATGGGAATTAGGAATAGGATCTGATCCTGGTAACCTGAGCAATGACCTTGCAGTATTCCGTTATGCAGATGTTTTGCTAATGAAAGCAGAGGCTCTCTTTCGTAAAGCAACTCCAGCCACTGCTTTACCGTTGGTAAACGCTATCAGGACACGTGCAGGTCTGACAGATCTGACTTCATTGGACGGGAAGCTTAGCTTTGATCTTGCAGGTCTGGTTGTTTCAGGAGGAGAATTATTCAATGAAATGGGGCGTGAAATGTTTGCAGAACATAACAGACGCCAGGATCTGATCCGCTGGGGATTCTGGAAAGATAATGCAAAATGGACTATCCCGTTCAATAATGTCGGTGACGTTAGGAAATCAGATGCATATCGCTCTCTGTTCCCGATTAACAAATCTAAGTTGTCTGCTAACCCTAATCTGGATCAGAATCCGGGTTATTAGAAACAATTTTTAAATAATTTCTTTTAAGGGAGCAGGCAATTATTAAATTTGCCTGCTCTCTCTTTTTATTCCCAGATGCTTTTTTTACCCCCTTTCTTGTTTCCCCCAAAGGGGAAATGTAAAAACAGCCCCTCCCTCCTGGAGGAGGAGTTGGGGAGAGGCAAGAAAAACCTTCAAGAGGCTGGGGTGAGATAAAAGAAATGTAAATGTCAATTAAACGATTTAATGCAACATAATTTCAGAATTGATTTGCATAGAAAAACTTATCATATCATAAAAAATTTAAGGTTCAGATATTTACCAGGGTTGATCCTAGGAATAATGCTATTACTGGTTTTCTCATGCAAATCCGAACGTTCTGATTTGTCCAAACCTTTATTTACACTGCTTGATTCAAAACAAACCAATATCGATTTCATAAACAAGGTCGAATATACAGAGGAATTCAATACTTACACATACAGGAATTTCTATAATGGCGCAGGTGTAGGACTGGGCGACTTTAATAATGATGGACTCCAGGATATTTATTTCTGCGCGAATCAAACCGGGAATAGGCTTTATATAAACAAAGGCAATTTTGTTTTTGAGGATATTACTGAACAAGCAGGAGTTGCCTGTATAGGCTCGTGGTCAACGGGAGCAGCTATAGCAGATGTGAATGGAGACGGCTGGGCCGACATTTATGTCTGTAAATCCGGGAGACCTGACAGCCCAAACCGATCAAACGAACTATTTATAAATAACGGGAATCTAACCTTTTCAGAAAAAGCATCTGAATACGGACTGGCAAATTTTGGCCTTTCAAATCATGCCTCCTTTTTTGACTACGACAGGGACGGGGACCTTGATTGCTATCTTCTGAATAACTCCTTTCAGTCAGTCACTGAGTTTTTTATGAAGCCGGGGCTACGAGAAATACCGGACACCCTTGGAGCCAATAAATTATTTCGCAATGATGATGGCCATTTTACAGATGTTACCCTGGAAGCTGGCATTTACTGCAGCATGATCGGGTTTGGCCTTGGTGTGAACGTTGGAGATGTGAACCGTGACGGATGGCTTGATATTTATGTATCGAATGATTTTTTTGAGCGTGATTACCTCTATATTAATAATAAAAATGGCACTTTTACAGAATCGCTTGAAGACCAGGTGACTGAGATTAGCCAGGGTGCAATGGGTGCTGATGTGGCGGATATCAATAATGATGGATGGCCAGAAATATATGCAACCGAGATGACACCGGAAGATAATGCCCGTCTTAAGACAAAAGCACTTTTTGACACATGGGATACTTATCAGCTGAAATTCGGCAGCGGCTATTATCATCAATTTGCCAGGAATGTACTTCAGCTGAACAATAAAAATAATTCTTTTAGCGAAATAGGAAGGTTCAGTGGCGTCAGTACTACAGATTGGAGCTGGGGGGCATTAATTATGGATCTTGACAATGACGGCTGGAAGGATATTTTTGTCGCTAATGGTATTTATAAGGATTTACTGGACCGTGATTATCTTGATATCTATTCAAATCCTTCTATTATGCGATCAATGATAAAAACTGAAAAATCAGCCATCCTGAGCCTTATCGATATGATCCCTTCTGTGAAAATACCTAATTATGCTTTTCATAACAATGGAGATCTGACATTTACCAACCTGTCTGACTTATGGGGATTAAATACACCCTCTTTTTCAAACGGGGCTGCTTATGGAGACCTTGATAATGACGGTGATATGGACTTAGTTGTAAACAATGTGAATATGCCTCCCTTTATCTGCAGAAATGAGGCGGAAAGTCGCCTTAAAGCAAATTACCTTACTGTCATTCTTAGGAGTGAAGGAAATAATACTTTTGGAATTGGAGCCAATATTACACTCTATTATAACGGGAAACTGAATTATCAGGAACTCATTACGGCAAGGGGATTTCAGTCAAGCGTTGACAGCAGGCTTCATTTCGGGCTTGGAGAAAACAGGTCAGTTGATTCCATGATTGTTAACTGGCCTGACGGAAAGTGCACTGTTTATAAAGAAGTATCTGCGAATCAGTTCCTGACCTTGACCGAAAAAGAAGATTCCGTCAATTGCAAAAAGACTATAGACACTGTATATTCAACTGTATTTAAACACGTTGATAAAATAGATGGCCTTGATTTTACCCATAAGGAAAATGATTTTAATGATTTTGAACGCGACAGGCTATTGTTCCAGATGCTATCAAATGAAGGCCCTCATATTGCTGTCGGCGACGTAAACAGTGATGGACTTGAAGATATTTATATCGGTGGCGCAAAGGATTCTCCCGGAGCTTTATTTGTACAGGATAAGCCAGGCCATTTTAGAAAGACAAATGAGAAATTATTTAATGCTGACCGGATTTCTGAAGATACTGATTGTGCCTTTTTTGATGCTGATGGTGATGGTGATCCGGATCTATATGTGGCCAGTGGAGGAAGTGAATTCCCTGAGAGCTCATCGGCTTTGTTGGATCGCTTGTATTTTAACAATGGCAAAGGACAGTTTGAGAAATCAGAACAAATTTTGCCAGCAGGGAAATATGAAAGTACCTCCTGTGTAGAACCTGCAGATTTTGACAATGACGGCGATATTGACCTGTTTGTAGGCATCCGTTTTCGACCCTTCGCCTATGGATTGCCTGCAAATGGTTATCTGCTGGAAAATGACGGACATGGTAATTTTAAGAACACAACCGGAAAACGGGCACCCGTATTGACCGGTATTGGAATGATAACTGATATGTCATGGGCCGACATTGATAATGACAATGATCAGGACATGGTTATTGTAGGTGATTGGATGCCTGTAAAGGTTTTTATAAATAATAATGGCATATTTACTGAAAATTCAGAGCAGTCAGGTCTGGCAAACACAGAAGGCTGGTGGCACACTATCGCTGCTAAAGATCTGAACGGTGACGGAAAAATGGACTTTGTTCTGGGCAATCACGGATTGAATACTTTTTTTAAGGCTTCTGCAAATAAGCCTGTGACAATGTACGTAAATGACTTCGATCTGAATGGTAGTATTGAGCAGATCATCTGCACTTATAAAGGTGAAAAATCGTATCCGATAACTATGAAGAATGATCTGGTTGCACAAATTCCTTCCCTTAAAGACAAATTTAAGAAGTTTGATGATTATAAGAAAGCGACACCTGAGGACATATTCCCTGAAGAAGTCCTGAAACGATCAATCAAACTAAAAGCACAAATAATGGAGAGCTGCCTGATGATAAATAATGGACAGGGTTCATTTAAGCTTCTCCCCCTTCCTGTAGAAGCTCAGTTTTCGCCAGTATATGCTGCAGCCGCCGATGATTTCGATCATGACGGAACGTGTGATATAATTATTGGAGGGAACCAGTGCAGGGCCAAGCCTGAGGACGGTATTTATGATGCCTGTTACGGACTTTTTATGAAAGGAAGCCCCGGACCCACATACAAGCCAGTTTCCTCACAGGTATCCGGTATATTTGTCAAGGGAGAGATTCGTGATTTCGGGATTTTGAATATAAATGGAAGCCAGGTCATTGGAGTTGCAAGGAATAATGATAATTTGCAGTTTTTTAAATATTAACAGATAATTATGAAGACAAGGACAGGATGGCTTTTATTGCTGTTAATTTCTGTATTTACTATTTCTGGATGTTCGCCAAGAGCCAAATATGAGCACAGGTTGAAACATGAGCTGGCAAGCGGAGTGCGATATGATTCACTGTTTTTTGGATTATACTTTGGTATGCCGGAGAAAGAATTCTACCTTCATTGCTGGCAGCTTAACAAGAAAGGTTTGATCAGGCAGGGGGACAGCAATACTACGGTGTACTATGAATTGAAGGACCAGCTGAAATATCCCGCTGCTATGGATTTTTATCCGAAATTCAAGGAGGGCAAAATTTTCGAAATGCCTGTAAGGTTCAAATACGTGGGCTGGTCACCATGGAATAAAAACCTCACTTCAGACAAGCTCCTAGACAATATTGTAAAGTGGTACGAAAAGACCTATGGAAAAGGCTTTATTGAAATAAGAAGCCCGGAACGAGGTTCTGCTTTTGTAAAAATAGACGGTAACCGTCGTATTTCAATTTTTAAGGAGAGCGATCTGTTTGTCTGGGCGGTTTTTACTGACCTCTTTGTAATTAAGGGTTCGGTCAGTAGTATTCCAGATTCAGTAAGTAACTTTAATGAACAGGTAAAGAATCCTGTGGAAAAACAGAATGAATAGATCAGGTTGGAATTCCAGGATACTGCTTCCGCTGCTTATATTTCTTTTGACTTACGGCTGCGGAAGACAGGCAGGCTCCCGACCGGGAAATCATTTATTCACGCTCATGCCTGCCTCTGTTACACATGCTGATTTTACAAATAAACTGGATTACGAGAAACAACTTAAGACCAGGTTCAATATTTATACTTTCCGTAATTTTTATAATGGAGGAGGTGTGGCCATTGGAGATGTAAATAATGATAATCTTCCGGATCTATTTTTGACATCCAATATGAGCACCAACAAACTCTATCTGAATAAGGGTAATTTTGAGTTCGAAGATATATCAAACAGGGCAGGTATTGAAGGTAACGGATGGTCTACAGGAGTCAGCTTCGCCGATATCAACGGAGATGGCCTGACAGATATTTACGTTTGCAAATCAGGAAATGCTGAAGGTTTCCAGACCCGGAATGAGCTGTATATCAATAATGGAGATCTTACATTTTCGGAAAAGGCAAAAGAATTTGGATTAAATGAGAATGGCAACTCCACACAGGGAGTGTTTTTCGATTACGATAAAGACGGGGATCTTGATCTGTATCTGCTGAAAAACTTTCCCAAAGCAATTGGGAACTTTAATCTGAAAGAGAATCAGCGTTTTGTGCGTGATTCAGTTGGCGGGCACAAGTTTTTCAGAAATGACTTTAATAAATTTACTGATGTCAGTGATGATGCAGGTATTTATGGAAGTGCCATTGGATTTGGAATGGGTGTCACCGCCGGGGACATTAATCAAGATGGATGGATAGACATTTATGTGTCGAATGATTTTTTTGAACGTGATTACATTTACATAAATAATCATAACGGAACATTTAAGGAATCATTGGTGGATATGATGAAATCGATTCCTATTTCGTCCATGGGAAGCGATATGGCCGACATAAATAATGATCACTATCCTGAAGTATTTACTACTGATATGATACCGGAACATAACGACCGTTTAAAAACCAAGACAACATTCGATAACTGGGAGAACTATAAATCTGGAGTTGATAATGGATATCACAGTCAGTTTACCCGAAATATGCTCCAGCTGAACAATGCAGATGGCACTTTCAGCGAAATTGGCAGGCTTGCCGGAGTCTCTTCTACTGACTGGTCGTGGGGGGCCCTAATCATGGATCTTGATAACGACGGTTTAAAAGATATTTTTGTGGCAAATGGCATCTATAAGGACCTTACTGACCAGGATTACATTCAGAACTTTTCAAACAGGGAAATGGTAATGACTATTGTATCGGGTAATAAGGTGGATTATAAAACCCTTATCGACGCCATCCCCTCGGTTAAAATTCCCAGCTATGCTTTTAAAAATACGGGAAACTACGAATTCCTGAATGAGGCAACCAGGTGGGGACTGGATACCCCGGGGTTTTCAAACGGATCGGCATATGGCGATCTGGATAATGATGGCGACCTGGATCTTGTGGTCAATAATGTGAATATGCCAATGTTCATTTACCGTAATGAAACAAATAACCAACTTCCTGATAATCACTATCTGAAAATCATTCTTAAAGGAGAAGAAAATAACACTTCAGCTATAGGTACTAAAATTACTGTCATTCACAATGGTGAGTTTATATATCTTGAGCAAATGCCTACAAGGGGGTATTTATCAACGAGCGATTCACGCCCTAATCTTGGCCTGGGTAATCTGACAATGATAGATTCCATGATTGTCGAATGGCCCGATGACCGTATCACCCTTCTAAAAAATGTAAAAGCGGATCAGACCCTGACTTTGTTTCAGAAAGATGCTGTAAAAATGCCGATAGATATCGTGGATTCAGTAAATTCTGGAAGTGAATATTTTGAAGAAATAAGCAATGAAAAACGCATCAATTTTAGCCACAATGAGGATGATTTCAATGATTTTGCAAGAGATAAATTAATCTATCACATGATGTCAACCGAGGGACCAGGGGTCTGCAAAGGTGATATAAACGGAGATGGTCTCGATGACATATATATCTGTGGCGCCAAAGGAGAAGCCGGAGCATTGTTGGTACAGCGTCAGAATGGCACGTTCGTTTCAACAGAGAAGTCTCTTTTTGACAAAGATAAGATATCAGAAGATGTAGATTGCGCCATGTTTGATGCTGACAGGGATGGTGATATGGATCTGTATGTGGCCAGCGGCAGTAATGAATTCCCGGAAAGCTCATCTGCTTTATCTGACAGGTTATATATTAATGAAGGAAAGGCGCACCTGGTCAAATCATCCCAGGTTCTGCCTGCAGGCAAATATGAAAGTTCCTCATGCGTCAGGCCGCAAGATTTTGATAATGACGGAGTGATTGAATTGTTTGTCGGGATCAGGCTTAAACCGTTTTTGTATGGGGTGCCTGTAAATGGATATTTACTGGAAAATGACGGAAGTGGCAATTTTACAAATGTCACCTCTCAGATCGCCCCGGAATTGCTGAATATTGGAATGATCCGCGATATGCTTTGGGCTGATGTGGACGGGGATCAAGATAAGGATATGATCATTGCCGGAGAATGGATGCCGCTTAAGGTATTCATAAATGAGGGTGGAAAGTTTAGGGAAAAGAAGGATGCATTTGGCTCCTTAAAAACTGAAGGTTGGTGGAATTGTCTGGCATCCTGTGATTTTGATTCTGATGGCGATATCGATTTTGTTGCCGGAAATCACGGATTAAACTCGCGATTTAAAGCTACACAGGAAAAACCTGTGAGCATGTATGTTAATGATTTTGATGTGAATGGTACGGCAGAACAGATAATTTGTGTTTATGATGGAGACAAATCATACCCACTTGCCCTGAAACATGACCTGACAAGGCAGATTCCGGCTTTGGAACAGAAATACCCGAAGTATGAAATGTATAAGGATCAGCAGATTACTGACATTTTCACTCCTGAACAGATTAAGAATTCTGTTCACCTTGATGCTTTTATTATGGAAACATCCGTTTTTTTGAATGATGGCACAGGACATTTTTCGATAAAACCTCTTCCGATCGAAGCGCAGTTCTCACCGGTTTATGCTGCTGAGACAGGAGATTTTAACGGTGATGGTCATTCTGATATCCTTCTGGGAGGCAATCTATACAATGTGAAGCCTGAAGTTGGTCGTTATGATGCAAGTTATGGTTCATTTCTGGTTGGTGACGGTAAGGGAGGATTCAGAAATGTGCCTGCCAGAGAATCGGGCTTCCGGCTTGAAGGAGAGATCCGCGATATTATGGAAATATCCACAACTGATGGCAATTTAATTGTTGTTGCCAGAAGCAACGATCCATTACAGGTTTTTAAGATTCTTAAGTAAACTCTTACCGTAAACAATTATACGTTAAGGCCTTTATATTGTCGTTATAACGCGGGTTTTGGACTGGATTTGAGGCAGGAAAAATGGTTAAGAATTCTGTTTTAAAAAATCTATAAGATTATCAACATCAGGGCTGATTGCCGTTCTTACATAATAACCTGAAACTGCGTTGGCAATTACTAAAGATTGAAAGAGATCAAAATTGCGCAATAACGAGTAACAAAAACCTGCATTGAAATTGTCTCCTCCCCCGGTCAGTATTTTTGGCTCTTTACAAAAGAAAGTCTCACATTTCTCAAAAACCATCCCATCA
>JBBSAP010000064.1:0-20515 GCA_038252165.1 Bacteroidales bacterium
AAATAATTTTGGTGCAAATTTAATCTTAATTTGTTTACTTACCTTTAGTGTCTTTCAATAAGTGCCGGATGTTAAGGTCATTTTTATATCATAATTTAACCGAGGCCGGTTGTGATGAAGCAGGACGTGGCTGCCTTGCAGGGCCTGTGGTTGCCGCTGCCGTGATCCTTCCGAAAAATTATAAACACCCGGTCCTGAATGATTCAAAAAAGCTTTCAGCAAAGCAGCGGATGGAGCTTAAGGATGAGATAATCAATTCAGCCATTGCCTGGAATGTTGCTTTAGTCGATAGTATTGAGATTGATGAGATGAACATCCTGAGAGCTTCGATTAAGGCAATGCACCTTGCTGTTGAAGGTCTCAAAAAAAAGCCTCAGTTCCTTCTTATTGACGGGAATAGGTTCATTCCATACAAAGAGATAAAATATAAGACTATTGTAAAGGGTGATGGATTGTTTTTTTCAATTGCAGCCGCGTCGGTTCTGGCAAAAACATTCCGTGACGAGTACATGGAAAAGATCCATTATGAATATCCGGTTTATGGCTGGAACAGGAACAAGGGTTACCCAACATCATTTCACCGCGAAGCCCTGCTGAAATACGGAATCTCTCCTTATCACAGGAAATCTTTCAGCTTGTTCAACACCCAAATGACCATTAACTTCAGATGATTAATTAAGGAACCTGAAACGAGAAACTTATAATAATTTATCCGGATTATACATTTAAAATTACCAGTGTCCGGTTAAAATGTATGAGATTACCTTCGGTGATCTTATACTCGTTTTATTAGTATTCCCCAACAATAGTGATTTAAAATATAAGCTTATCTTTGACGATTAATTTTTATAAAATCCTAATTAAATACTTTATGAAAAAATTTATTTCACTTTTAATAATTCTTGTTGCCGGTCTTGGGTTAAAAGCAACGCCTCCGGATGAAGGAATGTGGCTTCTGCCTCTTATCGAAAAGCTCAATATAGGCAAAATGACCGAGCTTGGACTTAAGCTCTCGGCTGAAGACATTTATAGTCTGCACAAAGCGAGCATTAAAGATGCTGTAGTGATATTCGGAGGCGGTTGTACAGGTGAGATCGTTTCATCGCAGGGATTGATCCTCACAAACCATCACTGTGGTTACGGGCAGATACAGGCTCATAGTAGTGTTGAACATGATTACCTGAAAGATGGTTACTGGGCAATGACAAAAGAACAGGAGCTTCCTAATCCGGGACTTTCAGTTACTTTTCTGGTAAGCATTGAAGATGTGACTGACCAGATACTTGCAAATGTGAAGGCAGGGATGAGTGAACAGGAAAGGAGTTCTGCCATAAACGAAATCCGTTCGGCAATTGAAACAAAAGCTGCCGGTGGAACAGGTTACAGAGCAACTGTATCCTCCTTTTACGGGGGCAATTTTTTCTACCTGCTTGTTTATGAAAGATACAACGACGTCAGGTTTGTCGGAGCCCCCCCGTCGTCGATTGGGAAATTCGGGTTCGACACCGACAACTGGGAATGGCCGCGTCATACAGGCGATTTCAGCGTCTTCAGAGTTTACTCCGGCCCTGATGGCAAGCCTGCTCCTTTCTCAACTGAAAATATTCCGCTTAAGCCAAGGTACTGGCTTCCGGTCTCAATCAAGGATCTGAATAAAGGTGATTTTGCAATGATTTTAGGTTACCCCGGGAGAACTCAACGATATGCAACTTCTTATGAGGTTAATGAACTGCTAAAGATCACCAACCCTAACAGGATAAAGATACGCGGAATCCGTCAGGAGATATTAATGGCCGACATGCAGGCTGATGAAGAAGTCAATATTCAGTATGCTTCAAAATATTCCGGATCATCCAATTACTGGAAATACTCAATTGGTCAGAATAACCAGCTTAAGAATCTGAATGTTTCCGGTAAAAAACAACAGATTGAAAATCAATTTAATACATGGATTGCCGCAGATCCTGACCGTAAGGCAAAGTACGGGGAAGCATTGAATATGATCCGCACATCGATCGAAGGAAGGGCTGATTATCAGAATGCTCAGCAATATATAAGTGAGTGCTTTAACCAGGGCTGTGAGATCCTTAACCTTAATATGGTCGCTTCATCATTGATAAGCGCGCTGAAAGAAGGCGACCCTGGGAAGATTACGGACCTTACGAACAGGATGAAGAATTTTATTGGTTCATTTTATAAGGATTTTAATCCGTCGACCGATCAGAAGGTAATGAAAGCAATGCTGAAGCTCTACAGGTCTGATGTTCCGGTTAAATTTCATCCTGATTTTTATGTTAATATCGTCGATAAAAAATTCAAGGGCAATATTGACAGGTACGTCGATGATCTGTTTGCAAGATCAGTATTTTCAAGTAAAACAAAACTCTCGGCTTTCCTTAATAAGCCTCTTTTGAAAACCCTTGAGAGTGATCCGGTTTACCTCGCAGCCAGCTCAATCAGCAAAGTAAGCACTGAAGTATCGAAAAATCTCAGTCAGTTTGATGCCGGCCTTGCAACCGGACGCAGATTGTGGATCTCGGCCCTGATGGAAATGACACCTGACAAAACTTTATATCCCGATGCCAATTCCACCATGCGCCTTACATACGGGACAATACAGGATTATGATCCGAAAGATGCTGTTACTTATAAATACTATACAACCCTGCAGGGTGTTGTTGATAAGTACAAACCCGGTGATTATGAGTTTGATCTTCCGCAGAGGCTTATAGATCTCAACAATAAGAAGGAATATGGCAGATATGGCTCTCCAAAAGGACATATGCCAGTCTGCTTCCTCACAACAAACGATATTACAGGCGGGAACTCAGGTAGCCCGGTTATGAATGGCAACGGGGAGCTTATTGGTCTGGCTTTTGACGGTAACTGGGAAGCAATGAGCGGTGACATAGCCTATGAGACAGAATTGCAGAGAACAATAGCTGTTGATATCAGGTATGTACTCTGGATAATGGATATTTACGCCGGCGCCGGTCAACTGGTCGATGAGATGACAATAGTAAAATAGAACCACGCCCATGCATTTGGACTTAAGGGAGATAATTGCTGCTTTTATGGTCCTCTTCGCCATAATTGATATCACGGGATCAATCCCGATAATAATAGATATCAAATCCAAAACGGGCGATGTACATCCGCTGAAAGTGACTGTTGTTTCTTTCCTGATATTACTTGCATTCTTATTTATAGGGAGTCCCCTGCTTGGAATTTTCGGAGTCGATGTATCATCATTTGCCATAGCTGGTTCTTTTATCATTTTTCTGATAGCAATGGAAATGATCCTTGGTATCGAACTCTTTAAACAGGAAGCCCAGGGGAGCGGCATGGTCTTCCCGATAGCATTCCCGCTTATTGCCGGAGCCGGGTCAATCACTACTATTCTTTCGCTGAAAGCTGAATATGAGACTGTAAACATTTTCATAGCACTATCCCTCAATATGGTTGTCATTTATCTTGTCCTGCGTCTGACTTCCAGGTTTGAAAGGATACTTGGCAAGGGTGGACTGCAAATCCTGAAAAAGATTTTTGGCGTCATCCTGCTTTCTATTGCTATAAAACTCTTCCTGACCAATACAGGTATTGCATTAATTAATGGCAAGTGAAATAACAATTTATACCGATGGTGCTGCCAGGGGAAATCCGGGGAAGGGTGGATATGGGGTTGTGCTGATTTCAGGAAAGCACCGTCTTGAAAAATCAGAAGGATTCAGGCTTACCACAAACAACCGCATGGAGCTTATGGCGGTGATTTCCGGCCTTGAATCATTAAAGATTCCCGGAAGTTGTGTTGTAATATATACCGATTCAAGATACGTTGCTGATTCCGTCGAAAAGGGATGGTTGTTCCAGTGGGAATCAAAGGCTTTCAAAAAGAAAAAGAATCCTGACCTCTGGATAAGGTTTCTAAAGGTCTACAGGAAACATAAGGTAAGGTTCGTGTGGATAAAAGGACATGCCAGTAATCCTGAAAATGAACTTTGCGACCGTCTTGCCGTGGAAGCCTCCGGGTGGTCAGACCCGCAAGATGATACAGGCTATTGCCCTGATGATAAGGACGATATGTTATTCGAATGAATTAAATGAAAGGGCAGAGAGAACTTTATGAACTGTTGGGAAAGCTTGAAATAAGCTTTGAATATCATGAGCACCCTCCCCTGGCTACAATAGAGGATGCAAAGGCCCACTGGAAAGATTATAATTCAGGCAGATGTAAAAATATCTTTTTCAGGAATCATAAGGGGAACAGGCATTACCTGGTGATCCTTGAACATCTGCGTCAGCTTGATATCCATGATCTTGAAAAGCGCCTTCACCAGGGGAAGCTTTCATTTGCTTCAGATCAGCGGCTTATGAAATACCTTGGAATTGAGCCCGGATCTGTATCCCCCTTCGGGCTTATAAATGATTCGGAAAAACATGTCCATTTGTTCATTGATGAAAAGCTCAGTGAATTCGATCGCCTGGCATTTCATCCCAATGTAAATACGGCAACCATCGTTGTCTCCAAATCTGATTTCCTCAGATACCTGGAATACACTGGCAACTCATACGAGTTTATAAAGCTATATGATTGAGTTATTTGCCCCCAACCCCCTAAAGGGGGCTCTTGTCTCTTTATAAATCTAAAAGTCCCCGCCAGCTGGAGGGGATTTAGGGGCATAAAGAATTTATCTGGATTTCCCGTAAACAGGCTGCTTCCACTCATCAGCCGGCTCATACTTGCTCATACAGGCCCAGAGGATTCCCCGTTTTTGTATCTCAAGCACCTGCGGCACACTGAAATCAGAAGCAACATGACCTAAAGACGAGTAAAAGACCCTTCCCTTCCCATAGAATTTCTTCCATGCCACAGGGATAACATTCCCCCCGATCCAGTCAGCACTTTTATCATTGAAGGTCGTGGTTGCAAGCACTTTTACATTTGGATCCACATGAACATAGTATTGTTCGGAATGCATGTCAAAATCAGCAAGCCCTTTTGTAACCGGATCCTTATGATCCACAATATCCACCCTGTAATCAATAACGCCACCCGGATGAGCCACCCATTGACCTCCTACCATGAACTGGTATTCAGTATTATTCCTGAACGAATCTCCCAGGCCGCCATGCCACCCTGCCAGGCCTGTCCCGCTTTTGACTGCATCCTCCAGGGCTTTTTCCTGTTTACTATCGATTGTCCCCATTGTCCAGGTCTGTACTATCAGGTCAAAATCTTTCTGTAAATCATACTTTGTATACGCCTCAAGGGTATCAGACACTGTCACCTCTGCCCCTTCCGATTTTATCCAGGGAACAAATATATCGCGGCATTTATCAGGTTCATGACCCATCCATCCCCCCCAGACGAAAAGAACTTTCTTGCCGTTAAGGGGTGAAATTGCTGAGGCATAAATATTGCGGCCCAGAACCGAAGGAGCTATAATTGCTGCTGCCGTGACGGCAGCACTTTTTGTTATAAACGATCTGCGTGAAACCATGGACTTAAGATTTTAGTCTAAGATATATAATTTAAAATTAATATCATAAATATAGGGTATAAATGCTCTTAAGTCTCTTTAATTAATGAACTGCAGACTGCAATGATTTTAATTTATAATAATTCTTAATAACGTTTTTTTGCATCAGTTTTAATTCTTGTGCGTCTTTAATTCAAACCATGAAAATTTCGCCAGTACATGAAAAGAATTATTATCACCCTGATTATGTTGCTGATAATACTGCCAGGCGTAACCGGACAGACGCCTGAAAAAAAGCAGTACAAGGCAACAAGACTTACGACTGCACCTTCAATCGATGGCACTCTTGATGATGAGGCATGGAAAGAAGGAAGCTGGATAGATGATTTTACCCAGTATGAACCATATAACGGCAGTAAGGTTTCTCAACGAACAGAATTCAAGATCCTCTTTGACGATGACAACCTTTATGCGGCATTCAAGGCTTATGATACAAGTCCCGACAGCATTGTCAACCGGCTTACAAGACGTGATAATCCTGATGGCGACCTTGTCGGGATCATTTTCGACAGTTTTCATGATCTCCGTACCGGATTCCTTTTCGGGATAACATCAAGCGGCGTCAAGTACGACCAGATGTTTACAAACGATGGGGAAAGCGAGGATTCTTCATGGGATCCCAACTGGTGGGTAAAGACATCGTTAAATGATGAAGGCTGGGTCGCTGAAATGAAAATCCCTTTCAGCCAGGTGAGATTTGAAAAGAATTCAGGCGATATCTGGGGACTTGAGGTAGCACGGGTCCTGTACAGGAAGAATGAGACAAGTTTCTGGCAGCATATGCCAAAAGATGCTCCGGGACTGGTGCACCTGTTTGGTGAGTTAGCCGGACTTGAACAGATCAAACCCCGTAAGATCTTTGATGTCACTCCCTATACTGTCGGAAAACTGGAGACATTCAAGGCTGAGCCGGGAAATCCGTTTATGGAAAAAGGGAAGAAATACGGGCTGAACGGAGGAATAGATGCCAAGATCGGCATAACAAACAATATGACAATGGACCTGACAATTAATCCTGATTTTGGTCAGGTCGAGGCGGACCCGTCTGAGGTAAACCTTTCGGCTTACGAAACATTTTTCAGTGAAAAAAGACCTTTCTTTATCGAAGGGAAAAATATAACCAATTTTAATATCGGAATAGGCGATGGTGATGTCGGCAACGACAATCTGTTCTATTCCAGACGGATCGGCCGCCGGCCTCAGGGTTATCCGAACCTTGAGGAAGGTATGTTTGCTGATGTACCAAATTTTACTTCAATTATAGGGGCAGCAAAGCTTACGGGAAAAACTCAGAATGGCCTGTCAGTCGGTTTCGTTGAAGCTGTAACCAGTGAAGGCAAGGCTGAAATTGATAACAGTGGTGAAAGAACTTATGAAACAGTTGAACCACTGACAAACTATGCTGTGGGCAGGGTTCAGAAAGATTTTAATGAGGGTAAAACTATTATCGGAGGTATTTTTACCGGCACCAACAGGAATCTGGATGGAAATCTCGGCGATTATATGCATAAAGCCGCCTACTCGGGGGGAATTGATTTTACCCAGTACTTTAAAGATAAAAAATGGCAGCTCACCATTAATACTGCCTTAAGCCAGGTTTCCGGTACAAAGGAGGCAATAGGGATGACCCAGAGATCATCAGCACATTATTTTCAGCGCCCGGACAAGGATTATGCACTATTTGATCCGGATCGTACATCACTGACCGGTTCAGGAGGAAAGATTCAGGTCGGCAAACTGGGCGGACATTTAAACCTGATGGGAGTTGTTTTGTGGAAAACACCCGAATTTGAGATCAATGACCTTGGTTATTTACAGCAGGCTGACAGGATCATGCCAATTATCTGGGCAGGTTATAATCAGTGGGAGCCAAAGGGGATATACAGGAGCTTCAATTTAAATGGTGACATTTATACAATGTATAATTTTGGCGGGGTAAATGTCCAGACCGGTCTTGAAGGAAATGCAAACATGACCCTGAAAAACTATTGGAGTGTATGGACAGGCGGTAATATTGGATCAAGCTCAATGGATCCCAGTATGCTTCGCGGAGGACCAACTATGAAAACACCTGGAAGGTTCAATGCGCGGGTTGGCTTTTCGTCCGATAACAGAAAAAAGCTCGGACTGGATTTCTATGTAAATTTCAATAAAGGGTTCGAAGATTATTCCTCTGACACCTATACAGGTTTGGAAATCTCTTACAAACCAACCAACTACCTGAAATTATCCCTGAGCCCGGGCTATTCAAAATCATTCAGTGAGCTTCAATATGTGACACAGACAAATATGGATGGCGATGACCGGTACATATTCTCCAGCATTGACAGGAAAACAATAAATGCTTCATTAAGAGTAAACCTGAACCTCAGCCCCGATCTTACCATACAGTACTGGGGCCAGCCATTCGTAGCATCAGGAAGGTATTATGATTATAAATATATTCTGGATCCCATCGCAGATAAATACACCGACCGGTTCCATACCTATTCCAACGGAGAACTGACACCTCATAACGGGTATAATCAGATTGATGAAAATCAGGATGGGACCGTTGATTACACATTCGACACCGGCGACTTTAATGTTAAGGAATTTCTTTCCAACCTGGTTCTAAGATGGGAATATTCTCCGGGCTCCTCTGTTTACTTTGTCTGGAGCCAGACCAGAAGCGGTTTCAATCCTACTGGTAATATGAATTATCTGAATGATATGGGTGACTTGTTTAACCGTCAGCTCTTCAGAGATGATAATAACTATGCTTTGAAAAATGTTTTTCTTGTCAAATTCAGCTACAGGTTTGGATTGAAATAATGTATAATGTATTATGTATTATGTATTATGTATTATGTATTATTTAGAATTGCCGAAAAACCTGTAAAACAGCATAACCACATAATAGTTTTTCATCGCTTGTCCTCTTAGATAAATATAAGAAATCAAAAGTGTCCGGCTAAATGTATGAGCTCACCGAAGGTAATCTCATACTCGTCTTATTAGTTTTCCCGGACAATAGGGATAAGAAATATATACAATTGGAACTTTTTTGTTTCTTTGGTGTTTAAACATCAAAGCAAAAATCTTTCCCTTCTATGAAATCTGCACTTTTGTTTCTTTCTATTTTCCTGGTTCTGAATCTTCAGGCACAGAAAAAGGATGCCTACAGAGTTTTTACCGGTGAAGGCAAAAAAGCTGATTACGGAGATATCATAAAGGCCTCTCTGAAAGCTGATGTTGTTTTCTTTGGAGAACTCCATGATAATCCTATTGCCCACTGGCTGGAATTTGAGATCACAAAAGACCTGTATTCAGCTAAAGGGAAGGATCTTATACTTGCAGCCGAAATGTTCGAAACCGATAACCAGCTTCTGATTGATGAGTATTTCGCAGGGATTATTAAAGAATCATCATTTGAAAGTGAAACAAGGTTATGGACAAATTACAAGACCGATTATAAGCCTCTTCTGAATTTCGCCAGGGAAAATGGTCTGAAGTTCGTTGCCTCAAATGTCCCAAGAAGATATGCTTCCGCAGTTGCTTCCGGGGGATTCGAAGCCTTGTCGGTATTATCACCCGCGGCACTGGTTTATATTGCTCCCCTTCCTGTAGAATATGATCCGGAGCTGCCTTGCTATAAGGATATGCTTTCAATGGGCGGTGATATTGCCGGACCAATGGCAAAAAATGTTAATCAAAACCTTCCGAAGGCTCAGGCTATAAAGGATGCCACTATGGCCAATTCGATTATCAGGTACCGTCAGCCATCACAAACAGTTATTCACTATAACGGCAGCTATCATTCCGACAGGTATATGGGAATAATCTGGTATCTTAATAAATATAGTCCGGGCTTGAAAATTGCAACTATTACAACCGTTATCCAGGACGACATTGATAAAATGAAAGAGGAATCTCTGGGTAAGGCTGATTTTGTAATTGTTATTCCGGCAACAATGACAAGAACCTATCGGAGCACTGTCCAGTGACTTCTTGCATGAAAAGTCACATGATATCGCAGAGCTTAACCAGATAAAACACTCGTGATAAGCAGGAAATATTATTTATTCAACCTCATTATTTCACCCGACAACGCTCTGAAACAGTTAACAGGTGTATTTTTGCCCTCCTCTTTTCTTCTTCCGTAAAAGCTGTCAAGAAACTGCCCTGCACCCGACCATACGGTTTGTACCATGCCCATAAACCGATCTTTCATCTCAGGGGTTGAATGCTCCCTGAATTTAACCATATCCTGCACCTGGAGAACCGCGTTATCGGGCATCCTCCACGGGCAGGTAACGACACTCAGGCCTTTCATCGCGAAATAAACCGGTGTCTGATCCGGACGCTCATAATGCCAGTCACAGATAACTACATCCCTGGGGATCATATCGACTGCCCTGAAGGTATTGTTGTAACTTGCCTCCCATTCGCCAAGCCCTGTGGTCTTTCCGTCAATTAACCTGTCACCCCAGATCCATAATCTTCGTCCTTCACCAGCAAGGTGATCACGAATTGTCCTCACTTCACCGGCGAACAGCTCAGCAGGATCGATGCCTGAACACCTCGGACACTCTTTTTGCCCAAGATAAAAAACCTCATCCATTCCGGCATGAAATGCATCTGCTTCAAAAACATCGCAGATCTCATCAACAATAGCAAAAACAACATCATGAACATCAGGATGAAGAGGGCAATAGCTTTTGCAATATAATCCGTCGGCATTGGGCCAGACATACTTTTCAGGCATTTTAACAAGAGGGGTTTCATCGAATTCCGGATACACCATCAGCAGGTTCCCTGTCTTTCCGGCCCATGACTGATGTCCCAGCAGGTTAACCTGGGGTATTATTCTTATATTGTTTTCCCGGCAAACGGCAACCAGCTTTTTAACATCCTGTTCCGAAAGGGCGATTGAATCTCTCAGCTCCGGGTGGCTTTTGTATTGATAATTATAGTCTATCCTCAGGATCAGAGTGTTGATCTTCCGGGTTGCCAGTTCTTCGGTAATGAATTTAATAAACTCCGGAAGTACAGCAGGCTGGGGAGCAGAAATGCAAAATCCGCGGACTGGCAAAATAGAGTCAAGCTTATCCGAATAGTTACTTTGCGCAATGGATGGACCTGTCAGGTACACTGCCAGCAAACAGGCTATAAAATACTTTTTCATATTTTCATGATTTTTTTGTTACACCTATACCCGGCTTATCCGGCAGAGCTAACTTGCCGTCAACGATTTTAAGACCATCGAAAGGATCATTGCTTATAAGAAGATTACCATCGAGATCGCACCAGTCGACGAGAGGCGAAAGCTGTGCCGCTGCAGTTACGGCACATGAAGTTTCAGTCATGCATCCTATCATCACTTTCATACCAAAAGCCCTTGCCACATTGATCATCTTCATCGCGGCATTCAACCCTCCGCATTTCATCAGCTTGATATTAATACCGGAATAGACTTCCCTGTTGCTTATAAGATCTGCAATATTCTGGATAGCTTCATCACCCACCACCGGCAGGGGACTCTTTTGGGTAAGCCAGGCGATATCATCTTTCATCTCCTTTGGCATTGGCTGTTCAAGGAATATAACTCCTTTATCCTTCAGCCATCCGGCCATATCGAGAGCATACGAACGTTCCTTCCATCCCTGGTTGACATCCACGCATAATGGTTTATCTGTCAGCGACCTGATAACTTCAACCATTTCTCTGTCATTATCCCTGCCAAGCTTAACTTTCAGGATTTTGTAAGGCTCAGCCTCTGCTACTTTCTGCTTTATTATTTCAGGCGTATCGAGCCCGATTGTAAAACTTGTAAGAGGCGCCATTCGCGGATTAAGACCGAACAGCCTGTAAAATGGTTCTCCAACCAGCTTGCCGATCAGATCGTGAAGGGCAATATCGACCGACGCCTTTGCAGCATAGTTGCCCGGCATCACACTATCGACATATTGAAGGATATCCACCAGCAGAAACGGGTCAGTGAACTGTGAAAATTTTAACAATGAAAGGAACTTTGCAACAGATTCATGACTCTCTCCAAGATATGGCGGCATTGATGCTTCACCATACCCGGTAACACCATCGTATTCAATTTCAGTAAGCATTACCGGGGTTGTAGTCCTTGAACTCGTCGAAAGAGTGAATGCATGTTTAAGCTGGAGAGTATAAGGAGTAAACCTGAGTTCCAGTTTGCCACTGGTCTTTCTTCTGCCTTTCTTTTCATTAATAATTGGCGCTGAAACTGCAATCTGCCCGTTCAGAAAAGTACCTCCGATCAGATAACTGCTGTATTTAATAAATTCCCTTTTATTCATTGCATCTAGTTTTAATGACCAGGCAACCAGCACAAGGCAGCCGGAAACCTGAATTATTTGTACCAGTCATGACCCAGAACAGGTTTCAATCCCTTTCCGTATCCGGCTCCGATTAATCTTCTGACTCCCAGGAAGGAATCCCTGCGGGAACGGCTGAAATTGACCCTGGTGGAATCGAGGCTGTTTACCCTCACCATTCCTGAGCAGTGTATGAATTCCGTATCGCCGATATACATTCCGACATGGGTAGCACTTGCCCTTCCCCGGCGTGAGGGACCAAAGAACAGCAGATCCCCTTTTTTAAGTGAATCGGGAAATGAGCCTCTTCTTAACCTCATCCCGTTCTGGAACTGCTGTGATGCATCCCTGTCAAGGATTATTCCGTTTAGAAAATAGACGGTCTTTACAAATCCGCTGCAGTCAAACCCTTTTGACGATGTTCCGCCCCAAAGGTATGGTATCCCCATGAATGATTCTGCTGTTGATACAAGGTTTGTGGGATTAAGAAATTTCTCAACGGCTAACTGATCAAGAAGAATTGCCTTATCCTCAGGAATAAAACCATTGCGTCCGTCAGGAAGTTTAACATCATAACCGCTTTTTTGATTTCCGGTCACCTCAAGAATGCAACCGGCAACAATATCCGAAATCACTTTCACCATTGACCGGTCAGAGTAAATGTCCCCTGTCTTACCGGTATAGAATAACCTCGATGATGATTTCCAGGTATTATGTCCACTCTCGCTCCTTGCTGCAATTGCGTCACTGTCAACCCATCCCAGATACATATCAGGTGTCTGGATAAGGAGCCAGCCATTTTCTTTTTTCAATATTTTTACCGGTGTACCCATCGGTGCCTGGGATACCATTTCTGCATCATACGCTGAGATAAATCTTATATTGCATACGCTGACATTTACAAGCCCCCATGGTTCAGCGATCTCTGAAATATCAGGCAGAACCTTAAGGCTGTCAATGAAATTAATCCCTTCCCGTTCCAGCAAACCTGTAATTGCTTCTTTAGCTTCCGGAACACTTGTCTCCCCCTTAAGAACCAGGACAGAACCCCTGGAAACAATTTCTGCATCGAATATTCCTTCACGGAGATCAGCTACGTAAACGATCCCTATCGAATCTATTTCACTCTTATAATTGTTATAAGCAGAAGGTTTTTGATTGCATGCCGATGCCGTGATCAATGAAAATGATGCAGCCAGCAGAAGCTTAAAGCCAATTTTCGTTTTTATTTTCATTTATTGTAAAATATCTCCATGTCATAATCCCACTTGTCAAAATAGAGGTTTCCTCCGCTCCATTCAACCTCCCCTCTCTGAAAATCAAACGGTTCACTCCTCGGAAATCTCTTTTCAGGATAGAGCTTTCCTGCAACTCCTCTATTTACTATCAGCCTGTATGAATCAATACCTGAAATGTAAAATTCCCTTGTTTTCTTACTGGTCGAATACTGAAACCCATAAGATATATCGGCAGGCACCCAGCCAGTTCCTTCATAATAAATCTCGCACCAATCATGGAGGTTCTTTGCGTCGGGAGGTACCTTCCATCCGCTCTGCCATCTCACAGGAATTCCTTTGTACCGGAGCATCGACATCAGAAGGAAAGTCTGCATTCCGCAATCCCCACTCATGTTCTGAACCACATACTCAGGAATATTTGGCATTATGGAATATTCCTGCGCCCCGGCCCAGGGTATATTATAAGTGAACCATGTATAAATCTTTCTGACAGTTTCAAACGGATTCTCTTCTGATCCGGTTATACTATCAGCAAGATGCCTTACTTTTTCGGTAAAGCAGATATGAGGAAGCTCTTCCGAGGTATATTTCCTGTAAAGCACCGAGTTTTTATTATAAAGGGAAATAGCCATTTTATCAGGATCAAAATATTGCCCGTACGACTCATAACTGTAAGAAACCTTAAAAATCAGAGGAACTCCTTTTTCTGCTTTTGCTTCCATGTAAATAGTTCTGTGAACTGCAGAATCAGGGGCTAAAATGAAGTCTTTCTGCGAGGCTGAAAGGAGTTTAATGTTTTTCTGACGCGGTTGATCTTCTTTGGGGTATGGAAGCCAGCATCTTACAGTCTTCCCGGCTGGCACTGCATCAGGATTTAGTGTTATAGTGTAATTGACTGACATACTCACGGGAATCACCTGATCCGGCCCGTTTTCTGAAGCTTTTATTATTGACTGGGTGTGCTCCTTCCGGTAGATCATTTCCCGATCGCTGGCTTCCAGGCTGTCGCGCTGCGCCCTCTGATCATGAAAGCTCCTGATAAGGCCAAGATTTGAAACTCCCCTGCTGAAGTATCTCTTTTCGCCGTTGATCATTTTCCATTCAAGCCAGTTTTTCTTCTCCCATTCAGCCTTTTCTTCAGCGGTAAAACTTCCAAACTTTTCCTTCAGCTGCTGACTGATCTCGTTCTCAGTAAAAGGGAAATCCAGGGCAATCCTTTCAGCTATCCGGGAAAGGGAGTCGGAATTGAGGTCAGATTGCCTGCTATTCTGCGCCTGCCTGCAACCTGAAAGGATGAGCAGAACAAAAATAATTACATGAAATACCGGATTTTTCATATTTTATATTAATCCGGTAAATTTATGAAAATAGTTAAACCGCAAATACTGATTTTATTAAACCAGCGAATTTCTGTTCTCATAAATCTTGGCTATCGAATTAACAATGTCATCCATGTCAGTTTTGCTTCCCAATAACATGCTCTGGTAAAACGTAACTGCCTGATCACACAGCTTATCGTTGCCAGGCAGCTGGTTCTCTTCACGCCATTGCTTAAGCCTTGATTCCGGAAACAACCTCTTAAATCCCTTTGAATTAAGCTGTTCTTCAATAAGTCCATCCTTGTTCTGTTTGCCGTAGCCGCTATTGCATGGAATTCCTTCAGCATTCAGCGCTTTCAGGAACTTGTCACGGGGAATGTTATTGAACTCCTCACTGACATATCTGAATGGATACATATGATATACAGCGCGTGTTGCGCCATCAGCCGGTTTGTATGGAATTATTCCCGGTATCTCTTTCAGTTTTTTGTCGAGATAAAGAGCATTTGACAGGCGGATATCATTATCCTTTTCAATACGCTTCATCTGCGACATCAGGATCAGTGCCTGCGATTGCTGCATCCTGTAATTCATGCCATTATAAGGATTACCCGGGATCCTTTTCATATTGCCGTAAGGTCTGCCGCAGTTATGATATGCATGGCACTGGTCCATAATATCCTCGTCGTTGCCCAGAATGGCACCTCCCTCGCCTGAAGCAAGATGCTTCGAATTCTGGAAGCTGAAACATCCAAGGTCACCGAGCGAACCGACCCTCTTTCCCCTGTACTCAGCAAGCCAGGCCTGGCAGGCATCCTCAATAACTTTAAGATTATGGGCTTTTGCAACTTTATTCACTCCGTCCATGTCGGCAGGCAATCCGTAAATATGCACAGGAACGATCGCAACGGTGCGGTCGGTGATCCTTGCTTCAATCTTTTTCGGATCGATCAGAAACGTCTCCGGATCGGTGTCAACGAAAACAGGCAGGGCCTTGCTCTCAAAGATCACGTTATAAGTTGCAACAAATGTGTATGGCGACACCAGTACCTCATCACCGGCATCCACTCCGAGCACATGCAGGGCAGTCATAAGTGCTGTCGTACCGCTTGCAGTAGCCAGGCACCGTTTTGCTCCCATAAGCTCAGCATATTTCTTTTCAAATTCCGCGACGTATTCCCCGTTGCCCCGCCACCAGCGGCCCGAACGGAACATTTCAAGGATCGCGGGTTCTGCCGACTGATCCCAGTAAGGCCACTGGGGCCATGACCCCGGATGGACTTTCCCTCCTCCGTTCAAAGCGAGTTTTTTCAGCTGCCGGCTGTTATTTATCCCGAATGATCTGAAAGGAAATCCAAGCATTACACCTGCAAAGCTTGCTGATGAAACGGCAATTGCCTGACGGCGAGTGAGTTTTCGTAATTTCATATTCTGGAATTTAGAGTGAATTTTCTTATCCAAATGGTTTCTTATTTCTTTTATGAAGTTAAATGTTTAATTTCAGATTTTAAATAAATATTTACATCCCCCTGCCTTCCCGCTGTAGCTGACAGGCATGCAAACGGGGTATAAACAATATTTAATTAATGAACCGGCGTAAATTCATATCGCAAAGTGCACTTATGACTTCAGGTTCACTGATAATCAGTGAAATTCCTGTTTTCAGTACTGAAGCTCAGAATAAAACTGATTTGAACAATTCTGGTGATTTGTATGCACTTTTCAGCAATCCTGACCTGAAATATCATCCTTATGTCCGCTGGTGGTGGAATGGCAACAAGGTAGAGGTTAAGGAGCTGGTACGAGAGCTGAGATTACTGAAAGATGCAGGTATCGGAGGAGTTGAGATTAATCCTGTTGAATTTCCAATACGTTTTGAGGGTGATGATCTTGGAAGGCCGTCGTTGAAGTGGCTCAGCGACGAATGGACAGATATGCTGAAGGTTGTCTTTGATGAGGCAAAGTCCCTCGGGATGACCTGTGATCTGATCGTGGGTTCGGGCTGGCCTTTTGGTGCGGAATATCTTGAAGGAGAAGAACGTGCACAGATAGTTGTGATAGCTGTTAAAAAGATCAAAGGACCAACTGATTACGAGATATCAAAGTTTGAACTTTTCAGGGAGGCTGATCCGGCGATAAGCTCTCCGTTCCCCGGGAGAACTATGGAGCTGCTTTCACTTAATCTGGTTCCCGATCCGCTGACAGATTTTAAACAGATTGTTTCCCTTAACCGGAATCTTGAAAAGGAGGTTCAGAAGATACCTGTCCCTGAGGGGAAATTTGCCTTATACGCTCTCGTAAAGATCAATGGATTCATGCAGGTGATTAACGGTGCTCCGGGCGCTACCGGGCCGGTATTGAATCATTATAACATTGCATTTGTAAAACAATTCCTTAACCACATGTCGGACGCAATTGAAAAGAGGACCGGCCCGTTATCCGGAAACCTCCGCGCATTGTTTATCGACAGCATGGAGCTTGAAGGATCCAACTGGACATTTGATATGCTTCAGCAATTCAGGGAAAAGAAGGGATACGATCTTTCTCCTTATCTGCCATTCATCCTTTTTAAAACCGGGGCAATGGGAAATGTGACCGACATTAAATACGGGGTTTCAATGTCGCATGAAATTGAAAACATGATCCAAAGGATGAGGTACGATTTCGAGATGACAAAAGCAGAACTCCTTGAGGAGCGCTTCATAAAAACGTATGTTGAATGGTGCAGGCGATTGAATGTAAAGTCCCGTGCACAGGCCTATGGCAGGAGTTTTTTCCCTCTGGAAAGCAGTTTTTATTATGATATCCCTGAATCCGAATCCTGGACCATGAACTGGCTTAAGCACAGGGTCGGGGAAGAGATGCCCGAGGATGATTACCGGCGTGGAAGGGCATATACTATGATCAACAAGTATGTCTCTTCGGCAGCTAACCTTACAGGTAAACGGCTGGTAAGCTGTGAGGAGATGACCGACACTTATACCGTATTTAACACTACTCCTGAGAATCTGAAGATCGGTGGCGACCAGAGCGCAATAACCGGGGTTACGCATTCTGTCTTCCACGGATTCAACTACTCTCCTCCCGAAGCTCCCTACCCGGGATGGCTGAGATATGGTGGTTACTACAATGAAAATAATACCTGGTGGCCTTACTTTCATTTGTATAATGAGTATAAAGGCAGGCTTTCGGCATTGCTTCAGCATGTCACAATGTGTACTGATATTGCCGTACTTCCGCCGAATGACGATATGTGGAGCACCATCGGCTCACAGATGGAGCCCTTTCCTTCTATAACAAATGTTGATTATTTCACACTTGTCTGGGAAGCTTTAAATAAAAATGGAAATGGCTGTGATTATGTTTCTCAAAGGGTAATAAGCAATGCCGAAATGAAAAACGGGGTCATGCAATATGGTCCCAAAAAATATCATACAATTTTTCTTGTTCAGGTTGACAGCCTGGGTACAGGCACCGCGAAGAAACTTTATGATTTCGTTGCTTCCGGCGGAAGAATTTTCTGCATTGAGACATATCCTTCAAAATCGCCCGGATGGAAGGATTCTGAAATCAGGGATAGAGAGGTAATATCAATTATAGAGAAGATGAAATCATTTCCCCACCGGTTTATTCTTCTCAAAAAACCTGACAGGGACTTTATAGGGTGGTACAGGGGGATCCAAAAAAAATATAATATTGCTCCAAATCTCTCTATAGAAAATCCTGATCCCTATGTTATGCAGAACCGCTATCAGGCGGATGACGGTTCAGAGATATTTTATATCATACATTCACATATCCATAATTCGCACAGGACAAAAATCACTTTCCCTGTGGATATTATCAGGAACAGGCAGGGCTGGATATGGGATCCGGCAGACGGTAAAAGATACAGGATAACTCCCGGGAAGGACAACAGCCTGACCCTGGATATGGGTCCTGCCGATTCATTCCTGTTTATTTTTGATAAGCAGAAGAAAGGTGCCGACTGGAAACCATTGCCAGCCGGAAGTCCTGCGGAAAAGACCCTACTGAAAGGATGGAGCCTTGAATTCCGACACTGTTTCGACAAATCGGTAAAAGCTTATAATTCAGACATACTTAAGGACATTAAGGATCTGCCTGAATTTGTGAACTTTGCAGGAACAATAATATACCGTAATTACATTGTAATTACAGATAAAAAGCCTTTATATTTGAATCTTGGAAAGGTATATGGCATATCAGAACTACGAGTCAACGGGAAGGATTGCGGTGTAAAATGGTATGGCCGCAGGATCTTCCGGGTAGGGGAACACTTTGTCAGGGGAGATAATCTGATTGAAATAAAAGTTACAACAACCATGGGTAACTATATGAAATCGCTGACTGATAATCCGATCGCCCAGTACTGGACAAACGAAAAGAACAAAATTCAGCCGTTGCAATCGATGGGTCTGATCGGACCGGTCACAATGTATTAAGATATAACGGAAAAATTAATAAGATCCCCTCCCGGGAGGGGTGAGGGGTGGGTTGATTTCAAACACAAAACTTACTATATGAAAACAAAAACTATCTGGATCTTAATATTTATCTTCTCATCAAGCCTGATCCGGGCCAGGGATTACAATGCCTCCATGTTCGGAGCAAAATCGAACGGGACCACCATGAACACAAACTCCATCCAGAAAGGCATCGATTACATAAGTGAAAATGGTGGAGGCCGGCTCGTGTTTTATGTTGGGCGATACCTTACCGGTACAATTTATCTGAAATCAAATGTCACGATTCAGCTTGAGGAAGGCGCCATACTTGCCGGTTCCTTAAATCCCCTGGATTATGAAATGAATAACAATTGGACAGCGCTGATCTTTGCGCTTAATCAGCAGAATATAGGCATTACCGGCAAGGGGGTAATTGACGGACGCGGGTTCGAAGTTGCCGGCAATCTTGTCGACCTGATACAAAAAGGCGTGATAAGCGATCCGCTTAAATATGACAGGCCAAGGGAAACAATCCGTCCACAGAATATTTATTTCCGGGGCTGTAGGAATATCGTTATCCGCGGTATTCTTCTGAAGGACCCGGGAAGCTGGAACCAGCAGTATGACCAGTGCAGGAATGTAGTTATCGATGGAATTACTGTTGACAGCAAATCGTACTGGAACAATGACGGTGTTGACATAGTTGACTGCGACTCTGTAAGCATCACAAACTCCTACTTTGATGCGGCAGACGATGGTATATGCCTGAAATCGCATTCACCTGACTTCATTTGCCAGAATGTTTACATTCACAACAATACGGTACGGACAAGCGCCAATGGCATTAAATTCGGAACTGCATCATACGGGGGATTCCGGAATATTAAAATCATTAACAATCTTGTATTTGACACCTACAGATCAGCCATAACTTTTGCTGCTGTCGACGGAGGAATTGTTGAAAATGTAATTGTCGACAGCCTGCGATCAATAAACACCGGGAATGTGATCTTTCTGAGGATCGGCGAACGCAGGGCCGGAAAGAAGGGGAAAATGAGCAATATTTCTATTTCGAACGTGTATGCTGAAGTTCCGGCTACCAAGCCGGATGCAGGCTATAATTATGAAGGTCCGGTTGAAGACCTTCCCAGGAATATTTCTCCCTCTTCAATAGTCGGTATGCCTGATGCTGAAATTGAAAATGTCACATTGAAGAATATTGAGATCTATTACCCGGGAGGAGGAAATCCTTCATATGCAAAGGTCGGACTTAATGAGCTTGACAAAGTGCCGGAGATGGCAGCCAGTTACCCGGAATTCTCAATGTTTAAAGAGCTTCCTGCATGGGGTTTTTATATTCGTCATGCAAGAGGGATAAGTTTCGAAAATGTGAATCTTTTATGTGCAAAAAAAGACTACAGAACTGCAGTTGTCCTTGATGATGTTACGGGAGCAAATTTTAAATCGTTGAAAGTAAGTGAACCCTCCAATAGAAAAGAACCTGTTTATTCATACAAATCTTCAGGAGTTGTTTTTGAAAAGTGATAAATAATTAAAATAGCTTATCTTTAAAATACAAAAAATCAACCCGGTACAATGAAATCAGAAAATCTTTTCAGC
>JBBSAP010000065.1:0-20149 GCA_038252165.1 Bacteroidales bacterium
ATTTGAAATTTCAAGTAGTGCCCCGAACCAAACTTTGTGGAGGAATGAAACTACCAATCACAACAGGTTTCTTATGAGCTGCTTTTTTTAAAGTTATCTATTTTGAGGTTGGAGATTCGCCACTCCCGATAACTTTGTGGTTAAGGATTTTTTTTACCACGAAGGGACAAAAAGTCCGCACAAAGGTTCACAAAGGTTATTATTTCAGGGTTTTACAGGATCCAGGTAATCCTTAAGCGCATTTACATATTCAATAAACCTTTGTCTGCCAAGAGGGCTTATCCTGCAAAGGGTTTGCGGGTAGTTATTGCTGAATTGCTTCGTTACCTCTATATACCCTGCTTCCTTCAGCTTTGTGATCTGAACGCTCAGGTTGCCTGCAGTAGCTCCTGTCTGTTCCCTGATATAAGTGAATTCGGCAACCTCGGAGCTGATAAGGAGCGATATTACTGCAAGTCGCAGTTGTGAATGCAGTATTGGATCGAGTTCATTAAACCTTGTCATGGGTTCCTTTGTATTTTAACATATAACCCGGAATAAGATATCCTGTTATCACCGCTAACGGCATTCCGAAAGGAGCAATTAAAGGATCTGTAAAACTGACAATTACTGCAATAATCCAGAATATAAGAGCTCCGATTATGAGTGGGTTAAATTTGATAATAAATCCCGATACAAATGTGGCGAACCCTACAAGCATAAGGATGTATGGTGAAATTGTTTCCAGGTTTTTTGAATGGATCAAAAACAGAACCAGGAAGGAAGCCAGGAATCCTATCCATACCCACATATATATCCTGTCGGCGTAGGTGTGGACTTTCGCTTTTCTTCCATTTACGAATCCATAGATCAATGAAACAAATATCCCTGGTATGGTAAGTAACCATACATAATAGGGATGTGGATAACTGGTAAATCTTGTTAGCAGGGGATCGCCAAGACTGCAAACAAGTATCAGCCATCCCCAGAAGAGAAGGTGAAAGCTTCCCTGCTGAATATTTACTTTCGTTTTGTTTATCATCTCTGCGATGATTTTAAGGCTCTCTTCGCCTGTCATTAATTTTTCGCTGTTTTCCATAATAATGATTATTTTTATAAGTGAATTAGCAAATTCAAACATAAATATATTGCAAATATAAAGTAGATTATAATACAAACCAAATATCTTGGCAATTATTTTTATGTTTTTATACAATTTTAATTGAAAGCACTGATTGTTAATTATTTAACAGAAGAGAGATGAAGGACTAAAGTCCTGGCTGGTGCAGATTTATATATCCCCGGCATAAATGCCAGAGTTAATTAATGATTTAGTAAAAAGATGACTGTACAACACGGGGTTTATCCCTTATATTTTTGTTTATTTGTAGTAAATATTAATATGGCTATGGGATTAATTCAGATCGAGAACATGGAGTTCTACGCCTTTCACGGCCATTTTAAGGAGGAACAGATAGTGGGTAACAAATTTATTGTTGACCTCACAATTGAAACCGACATGAGTATCCCGTCAAAAAGCGACAATCTGAAAGACGCTGTCAATTACCAGAAGGCTTATCTTATAGTTAAAACCGAAATGGAAAAGAAATCCTATCTGCTTGAAAATATTGCGGGCAGGATCCTTGATGCGTTGTATTCCGAAATGACCGGGATTAAGAAAGCAAAAATCAAGGTCTCAAAACTGAATCCTCCAATGGGCGGAAAGATCGGTTCGGTGAGTATCGTCATGGAAAAATAACAGAATAATGGTTTATGGTGTGTTTTGTCCGGGGAAAGACTAACTTTGTGGAATGATTGAACAATTGTTCATATATTAAATGAAAGAACGAAGATCTGTTTCCTCCGCGATAACCTTTATAGAAAAAGAAAAGGTCAGGTCGGTAAAAAAGAAAATGAAAACCGAACGGTTTTTTCACTATCTGGCTGAAACATTCAGGGCTATGAGCGATCCTACCAGGACAAAAATCATTTATGCCCTGTCGCAGGAAAATGAGCTTTGTGTGCATGATATTGCTGCAATAATCGGAACCACAAATTCGGCAATTTCACACCAGCTTCGGACTTTGCGCAATATGAGACTGGTTAAATACAACAAAGTTGGCAGGGTAACATTTTATTCACTCGATGATATCCATATAAATAATCTTTTTGCAGAAGGTTTAAGGCATGTTGAGGAAAAATGATTTTTTTGATTATACAATTGAATATATGTTCATATATCTACACAAATAAAATAAAATGAACAACGGAAGAAATGAAACCGGTTTAACTGAATTGGAAGATGGCCAGACAGGAATTATTGTTTCAGTGATGGGTGGTAAAATGATGACGAAAAGACTGGCAGATCTTGGAATTACATCAGGTACCGGGGTCAAAGTCATAAGAAGGACGCTGTTCTCGGGTCCGGTACAGGTTGAGGTCGCTGGTTCGAGACTGGTTCTCGGCTATGGATTAGCGTCAAAAATAATTGTAGAAATAAAGTGAAGGATGAGAAAAAGATAAATATTGTACTGGCAGGTCAGGGAAACTCCGGGAAATCCGTTGTATTTAATTATCTGACAGGTCTTCATCAGCATATCGGCAACTGGGCGGGGAAGACAATTGAAAAGCGCGAAGGCACACTTTACTATAAAGGTTATACTATCGATGTGCTTGATCTCCCAGGCATTTATTCCCTTACGACATATTCAGTTGAGGAGGTTATTTCCCGGGAATATATCATTCATCATCATCCCGATTTCGTTATAAACATCATAGACTCCACAAATCTTGAAAGAAACCTGATCTTCACTCTTCAGCTTCTTGAACTTGAATGTCCGGTTATCCTGGCTTTGAATATGATTGACCTAGCCAAAAAGAAGGGGATCACAATTGATTTTAAAAAACTCCAGGGGATAATAAATGCTCCCGTGATTCCGACAGTTGCTTCACAAGGTTCAGGACTTACAAAGATCATTGATAAGGTTATTGACCTGAAAGGCGAAAAAGCTGATCACAGGATTCACAGGTATGGAAAAGAAATAGAGAGCTGCATTAAGAAATTGTCAGACTTATTGCAGGGTATTGATCTTCCTTATCCGGTAAGGTGGATAGCAATCAAGCTTCTTGAAAAGGATAATGATATAACAACCTTGGCAGGGGAAAAAAGAGCAGGAGTCCTCACTAAAGTTAAACAGCTGAGCGAAAGCCTGGAAAAAATTCATGGGCATGACTCTTCTGTTGTGATTGCAGATGAAAGAAGTCATCTTGCATCGCAGATAACACGAGATATAATTAAAATCACCCCCGGCAGGAAATTATCCCTGAATGAAAGGCTGGATGCCATAACCACCCGAAAATTTACAGGTTATCTTGTTATGGTATTGATCCTGGGTGGAATGTTTCTTTCCGTATTCAGCTTTGGGAACTGGCTTTCCGGATTGTTCGAATCAATATTCAAAGAGTGGCACAGCTGGTGGGGTAATTATATGGGGACTGCCTTTATAGCTGCTCTTGGCTGGGCAGCCATAGAAGGCGTGCTGGCACTGGTTCAAATCGCTTTTCCGTATATCCTGCCTTTCTATATCATTTTGTATTTACTTGAGGACTGGGGTTATATAGCCCGAATCTCATTTCTGATGGACAAACTGATGCACAAAATGGGGATCCATGGTAAAGGGTGTATATCATTTATTATTGGATTTGGCTGCAATGTGCCCGGGTGTCTCTCCTGCCGGATCATGGAATCCAAACGCGAAAGGTTCATAACTGCAGTTTTGGTGACACTCGTGCCCTGTTCAGCCGTATCAGTGATTATTTTCGGACTCGTAGGTAAATATGTCGGGCTATTATGGGCCCTTGGCTTGTATCTGTTTGCAGCTGCAGTGATCTTTATCGTGGGCAAGATATCTTCAAAACTCCTTCTTGGGGAGCCGGTTGAGCTTATAATGCCAATGCCTGATTATAAAACTCCTCAATTGAAAACGATTGTCTTTCAGACATGGGATGCCCTGAAGGAATTCATTTTTATTGCAGCCCCGATAGTGATAATTTCAGGCGTGGTAATTCAGGCAATTAACCTGGCAGGATGGATGCCTGCCATCTCCACTTTTTTTAGCCCTGTGACCGTAACCTGGCTTGGTCTTCCCGCAATAACAGGCATTCTGCTTATTTTTGGAATTCTGCGGAAAGAGCTTATTCTTGTCATGCTTGCAGCTTTCCTGGGAACTACTAATTTTTCTGATGCATTGACTTCACAACAGATGATCACCCTTGCTGTGGTCAGTATGTTTTATATTCCCTGCGTTGCTACTATATCCGTCCTGTGGAAAGAATATGGATGGAAGAAAGCTATGGCAATATGTGTCCTCGAAATCCTGTTTGCTATCCTGCTGGCCGGAGTCGCTAAAAGACTCCTCGATCTTGTTTTTTAAATAATTGATAATTTAATGAAGCTGTTGAATGCATTAGGGAATAAATCCCGGCCGCAAACCGTTTGAAGTAATATAACCCTCACCCTTAAGTTAACGGGAAGGGTTATTTTTTAATCAGAGGTCAAAATCCTTCAGGTTTATTGGTATCACATTTTTTATTATTTTTGCAGACCGAATATTATGGTCGGTTATCCCGATAGTTATCGGGAGAGTGGCCAGGTAGTCCCGAGGCCTCGGGACAAAATCGTGTACCACCTTCGCCAAAGCTTCGGTGGTCGTGTACCACCTTCGCCAAAGCTTCGGTGGTCGAGGACCACCTTCGCCAAAGCTTCGGTGGTCGAGGACCCCCTTCGCCAAGGCTACGGTGGTCGATGGCGGCGGTTCGAACCGACTGAACGAAGTGAAGGAGCAATCCGCCACCGATGAAATGTTTAATAAGATTTGGAGTTCTTTATATAAGTTTATTAATGGTCAGTTGTCCGAGTGGCTAGGAATCGGTCTGCAAAACCGGCTACGGCGGTTCGAATCCGCCACTGACCTCAACAAAATCCTCCCCGCGAAGCGGTGGAGGATTATTTTTTGATCCGACATGAACTTGTTCATGGGAGGATTTAAAAAAATAATCCTCCATTGCCCGCCGTTGGCGGGCAGGTGGATTTTGTTGAAAGTCCTCCCCCGACCGGATCACCAAAGGTAATCCGCCACCGACCTCAACCCCACAAAAACCCCTTGATTTTCAATGGGGTTTTTGTTGTGGGACAGATATTGGGGCGTTTGGGGCAAGTGGTGCTTAAAAATCAAAAATTAAATTAATCGGATCTGAAATTCCAATACCATCACAATTAAGAATAAAAAAAACCCGGATCTGATCCCGGGCTCTTGTTTGTTCCTGTTCCGCTATATCCGATAAAGAGGTCAGTCATCTCTTGTTGTGGAAAGGTATTTATGAGTGCTGTCAGTCATAGTTGTTATTTTACGACTATCGGTTACTCTGTTCTGTATACTCATGGTTATCGATGAATCTGCTTTAAAGCCTGTATCGGATGAAGTACCAGACTCTCTGTTATTATTATCCCGTTTAATTGCAAAAAATAAAAGTCCCAGAATAATCAACGGGAAAATCCAAAGATGATAATCATTGCGATATCTGTCTAATTTTAAGGCCATTTCTAGTTAGGTTATCAATCTTTTATTTGTATCAGACAGTAAATCCCGAAAGCTGAGGCGAACCTTCCGTTTGTCCTGATAATAATTGTACTAAGTTCGGCAATCGTGCCCCTCAAATCAACCTTATTTGTCAAATAAAATGACGGCTTGATCAATAAAATTGATGGCTTCATCAATTTTTAGCCTCAGTTAGTAAATCAGCAAAGAATATGCACCCTGTTTATTTATTTTTTTGACCGGCAACGACCTTTTTAACTGCTTCCTCGTATCTTCCCTCATTTACACATGTAACAGAAAGCAACAGATTAATCTGATGGAAATTTGAATCAATAGCCAGGGCCTGTGAACAATTTTCTTGCTTCGGGGTAGTCTCTTCAGTACTTTCCTCTCCTGATCGGGGAGGGGTGGTTTATTTGATTTTTTGCTGTGAGATTTTTAGATCGACTGACCATTTCCCGCCGCCATAAATAACAAGCATGATAAGAAGCAATACGAGTGCAAAATCTATCCTGTACTCATGTGCGAATGTCAGGAATCCTTTGTCAATCAAAACGGGAAGATTTGCTGTAAAGAAAGCTCCTGTCAGTACTATTAAAAGAGGAATGGAAGCCAGCCGGGTGAGGAACCCGATACAAACCAGAATGCCGCATGATATTTCAAATGCCCCTGTAAAGTAAGCCCAGAACGCCGGATGGACAAAACCGATCTCTTTAAAATAAGCCGGACCAAGCATCGACACAATCAGATATTTCTGAATACCTTCTGAAATAAAGATCAAACCTGTTATTATCCTGACGAATATTATTTTGCTGTCATCATTCGTATGCAGGATATTCCACTTGATTCCGGAACCAGTTTTCATGGTTTTATTTTATTTTCAAACATCTGAGAAAATATTTTGTTCAAAGATCATATTGAAATAGCATTTTTAACATTCAATTTCTATATTTACGTTTGTGAAAAAGTTATTATTTTTATTGTTTGCTGTAATCCTGGTTGCCTCCTGTAACACTCAGGTATGTCCTGCTTACAGTGACTCAGCAAATAATTTCAAGTCATCACTATTTCAAAGTGGTTCCTACAGAGCTGACGGGATCAATAAAGTTTACAGGGATGCTTACTCCTATCGTAAGAAATAAGAGTGCTTATTCTCGACTTATTGGTTCACCATTTTTCAAGAAGTTCCTTCACGGCATCCTTATGCACCATGAAATCCATCATTTTCAGCTTAACATAATCTTCTGAAAAGAAATAATAGCCCCACTCTTTTGCATTTGGATCATTGTTCTTTGATCCTGACCCCGAATCCTTTATAAGGTACCAGTCTTTGCCGTCCTTTTCCAGATAGCCGACAAGATGCATCCCGTGATCATCAGTCGTTGTCTGGTTAGAGAACCTGAACTGGCGGGCATCATCATTTATATAAGCCGACGGAATATCAAAATCGGGGATTACTGCACATTGGCTAACCCGGTCAATTCCCGGTTCAGAAACATCACCCCCTATACTGACCGTAAATCCTTTCCTTACAGCATTTTTCAGAGCGGACATATAAACATCCAGCGGAACATTGTAATAATCACTGTTGTGCCACCAGTTATCAGGTACCTTGTATTCAACCTGTTTGTAAAAGGGCTCCTGTGTGTAAGATAAAATATCGGCATAATCATCGGGGTTAATCTTCAGGACTTCATTCAGGTACTGCAGGGGAGTGATCTTTTTCCCGTTAATTGTAATCCCGGCAGGAGGGACTCCCAGATAATGGTTCAGAATCGCTTTTACAGTTGAAACTGCAGACTCCTCGTCCCATGAAGCATTTTCTTTAATTGAAGAAATGTATTTATTCAACTCATTGAACATTGCCTCGTGATTATGATATTTCCGTCCTTCCAGCAGTCCGGTATAAAACTCTTCAGGTACAACACCATACTTTTTCCACATCCTGGTTACGGCATTTGCTTCGGATCCTTCTGCAAAAGCTGAATTACCCCTCTGCTGAACATACCGTTTTGTTTTCTCGACATATTCCCAGTAAACAGTGTACATTTCCGACAATTTGACCTTGATCTTATTTATCCGGTAAGCTTCTGTCTCCAGGAAGGATGTCGTGCTGAAACACCAGCATGTGCTTGTATTTCCTTGTGAAACAGGAGGATTATGCCATTGCCGGTTCTTGTAAAGGTCAAGTTTGTTTGGCAGTATTGCTGTTGATAGGTCAACAGCAAAGGTTTTAAAAACTCTGGCCGGTTCGACTTTCTCCCGAACTTCACGGTCATCCTTCATAATTGAATTCTGGTAAAAACCGGGTTTTGATTCCCTGAAGACGGCCTTGTCCTTATTCTGACCATTAAGAGTTAAAATTACGGTACACGCCAGTGTTACTGTAATGGTTAAAAATTTCATTTTCATGTGTTTATAATTTAATTTTTAGATTCCGGATTGACCTATACCATGCTCTGCAGTTCGTCTGATTCATAAATCATTTTATCTGATGGAAGATCGGAGATCTTAATCATTGCACGGGCGACATCACTGGCATATATGCCTTTGTATTTCTTAAAAGGTCCTGCAAAAAGCCATCCGAAACCTTTCATAAAAGCCGTCGATACTTTTTCCCCGAACCTGAATTCATTGCGGTTTCCCATCAGCAATGATGGCCTGACAAATTTCAGGTTACCGTGGTAGATCTCTCTGACGGCTTTTTCCATGTCACCTTTCGTCTTCAGATAGAAATTGGTTGAGCCGGCATTGGCACCGATGGAAGAGATTGCAACCAGCGATGGAATTGAAAGAGATTCCGCAAGCCGGGCTATGTTTTTCGGTATCTCAAGATCAACCCTGGCAAACTCCTCTTTCGATCCGGCAGTTTTTATGGTTGTCCCGACACAGCAAAAAAAGATTCCCGCTTTTAATCTGTCGCCCAGATCCATGAGTTTCGAAAAGTCGGAAAGCTTTATCTGCTTAAGCCGGGGATCAGTAAGAACTAATTGTTTCCTGGCCACAGCTGTGACATTTTCGAAATCCATATTTTCAAGAAGAGCTTTGATGAGCTCTTTTCCGACAAGTCCTGTTGCTCCGAAAACAATGGCACTTTTTACTGTTTCTGTATTGTGAGTCATAATTTGCATTTCTGTTTTTATAATGTCTTAAGCTAAATTATTCTCTCTGATTATCCATTTATCAATGGTGGGGGCTATATAATTTTCCATCTGGTCAATAAGTTTTTCGATATCATCGCTGATAAGAAGCATTTTCCGGTTGGCTTCCTTTAGAAAACCTTTTTCAACCATAGTTTGAGCAAGGATTTTCAGAGAATCGTAAAACCCGTTGATATTCAAAATTCCGACAGGTTTTTTGTGAAGTCCGAGCTGTCCCCATGTTAGGGTTTCAAAGAATTCTTCAAGTGTTCCGAAACCTCCCGGCAAAGCAACAACCCCGTCTGACAGTTCATTCATTTTGGTTTTCCTTTCATGCATTGTATTAACAATGATAAGTTCCGTCAGGTTTTTATGGGCGATTCCTTTATCTTTCATAAATACCGGCAGAACGCCTGTCACCTCTCCTCCCTTGCTCAACGATCCGTTTGCCACGGCATTCATCAGTCCTACATTGGCCCCACCACATACCAGCCCGATTTTCCGTTCAGCGAGGATCTCTCCAAGCCTGAAGGCCTGTTTTTCATATATTTCATCCGTTCCAAAATTAGAACCGCAAAAGACCGTTATTCGTTTCATTATAAATAAAAAGAACTTTCAATGACTTTTATTACTTTTGGGCTAAATTACATCATTCCTTATTAATCCGCTTTTAACCGACAAATAAATTAAGCTAAAACATGAAAAACTTGATCAGGCAGGTACTTTCAGTCTTCTTAACGTTGTTTTTTCTGAGCCAGTCGCTGGCAGCACAAAAAGATTTAGGTTTCAAGCCTGCTGCTTCAAATATCCAGGGCAGCGACTTTCCGAAGATCTCTCTCGATAACAGTGTTTATGTTCGCCTCATGGCTCGCGAAGCCATGAAGGTCCAGGTTCAGGGTGGCGACGGACTATGTCCTAAACCACTGGATCTTGTTAAAGATACGGCTGGTAACTGGAACGGGATCATTCCTTCTGCCGGACCAGGGTTCCATTATTACTGGTTCATTGTCGATGGTGTGCGGGTGAATGATCCCGGAAGCGACACCTACCACGGATATGGCAGGCCGACCGGAGGGATTGAAATTCCTACTCCGGATGAGGATTTTTTCCACGCAAAGAATGTGCCTCACGGAGATGTCAGGGAACACTGGTATTATTCGGATATATGCGGAAAATGGAGGCGTGCATTTGTTTACACACCACCTGATTATGACATAAATCCGAAGAAAAAATATCCTGTTTTATATCTTCTGCACGGCGCAGGAGAAAATGAAAGAGGATGGTCGAAGCAGGGACATATGAGTTTTATTCTGGATAATCTTATTGCTGAAAAAAAGGCGATTCCAATGATTGTGGTTATGGATAACGGGTATGCGACTGCAAAAGATGCACCAGTTCAATCTGCAACTACTTCCGGGAGAAATATGTCAGGAATGGCTGAGACTCTGGAACAGGTGTATATTAAAGGGATCATTCCAAATATTGATTTGTCATACAGGACAATTGCAAAAAAAGAGAGCCGTGCCATGGCGGGTCTGTCGATGGGAGGGATGCAGACAATGCTTATAGGGATGAACCATCTGGAGCTGTTTTCATATTACGGCTTTTTCAGCGGAGCTATAATGGGTGGTATAATGGATGATCCAAAGACTGCTTTCAACGGAGCTTTTGCTGATGCTGAGTCTTTCAATAAAAAGGTGAAGCTTATGTGGTTCGGGGCAGGGTCGGGTGAAACCCAATTTGTCAAAATGGTGGATGACACAAAGAAGAAGCTCGCAGACCTGGGTATTAAATCAAACACCTATATTTCGCAGGGAACATTCCATGAATGGCACACATGGAGGAGGCATCTCAATGAGTTCGCTCCGTTGTTATTCAAATAATATTAATACTAAGAGGGCTAAAACCCGGAGGCTTATATTAGTATTATTTTGGTGTGGTTTGGTAAGTAAGAGGTCCCGGTCTTTTGAAGATTGAACCTAATCCATAAAAGTCTCTTTCAGGACAGCTTTTATTTTTTTGATTTCTGGTCCTGATATTTCACCAAGGACTTTAATGATCCGTGTTTTTTCAATTGTCATGATCTGATCCAGTACCACCCTGCTGGTTTTATTATTGAACTTGATCTTTATCCGGGTAGGATATGCATCAGGATTAGCAGTAACCGGAGCTATAGTTAAGATTTTCAGAAATTTGTTCATCTCATCAGGTGAGATTACAATGCATTGTCCGGTTTTTTTAGCTTCATTCCCGACAGGTTCATCGAGATTCACAAGTATTATCTGATATTGTTTTATTTCCATTTCGTGAGATGATTATCCTGATTAATCACTTAAGAAGCAAATTATCATTCCCTTTCGCATTCATTTCAGTGAATGCCTTGTCCCACCCTGCTCTCGGCCGGGAAAGTGATTTGATGTGTATATGATTTTTTCTTAATTCCAGGTCAACCCTGTCGCCGATTTTGTATCGGTCAAGGATTGTCTTATTTAGTCTGATTCCCCTGGAGTTGCCGATCCGGATTACTTGTATTTCCATTATGTGCGATATGTAATTACAATGTAATTACAAAGTAAAACCATTTAATTTTAATATGCAAAATTATTTAAGGCTCCGGGCTAAGGGCCTCAGGTTGCCGCCAACACCTATTGAATTATTTCTTACCTGTTACCAGTAGCCTGTTGCCCTTTGCCAGTCAGCTTGTGGCTATTGCGACCAACCTGTCGGCTCCCTGTCCCAGCGATGCTTTTCAAGCTCATTCATCAATCCGGTATCCAGCGGACCTGCATCACTTGTCGTAAGATTTGATTTGGCATGATTAAGCTTCCTCATACCAGGGATTATCGTACTTACTGTCGGTTCCCCAAGGATAAATCTCAGCGCCATTTCAGACATTGTTATACCTTTTGGTACAAGAGGTTTTAATGCATCGGCATGTTCAACACTTGAAATAAGGTTTTCAGGAACAAAATATGTATTCCTCCAATCGCCTTCAGGCCACTGGCTGTCTCTGGTGAGGGTTCCTGTAAGGGTGCCTTCATCAAAGGGGACCCTGGCTATTACGGCTACATTCATCTCACGGCAAGCTGGAAAGAGTTCATCTTTAGGATTCTGGTCAAAAATATTGTAGATAACCTGGACGGAATCAATAAGTCCGCTCTTAACTGCTTTTATGCCGTTCCAGGGTTCCCATCGGTTCAGGCTGATGCCTATTGCACGGAACAACCCCTGCTTTTTAAGATCGAGCATTTTATTTATACCCCTTTCGTCTTCAAGCCAGCTGTCTTCCCATGTATGGAACTGCATCAGATCAAATGATTCCAGTCCTGCATTTTTGAGACTCTTAGTCACATATTTCTCAATATGATCAGGAGGGAAACAATCATCAAGGCTGTATTCCCTCCGGCTCGGCCATTTGAAATTCTTTGGAGGCATTTTGGTTGCGGTAAAAAGCTTTTTGCCCTTATTGGCTCTTATAAGTTCCCCGAGAAGGTGCTCGCTTTTACCTGCTCCGTAGCCCCATGCAGTGTCGAAAAAATTACATCCCATATCGACTGCCAGCTGCAGGGATCCTGAAGATTCTTCATCATCCGAGCCGGTCCATCCGGCCATGCCCCACATTCCATAACCTATTTCACTTACTTCCCAGTTTGTTCTGCCAAATCTTCTGTATTTCATGGTTCTGGTTTAATTAGATGAGTTTCATATTTTGTCGATAATTCAGTGAAGTATTTTTAATAGTCTAAACCCCCTACCCAACCTTCCCCCAAGGGGGAAGGAGCAAAACTTTTCCCCCTTGGGGGAAATAAGAAAGGGGGTAAAAATAATGCTTGTTAAAAATATTAATATGTTCAACTAATTTATTTCTTTTCATCCATTTTTAAAGAATTCAGGGAAATTTATGTTCCACGTAATCCTGGATCCTTTATCAAATCTTAAGTGCATCCTTAGAATTTTATTATCTGTCATTTTCAGGGTATAGCCGGGGAAATCATGATAGAGAGCAACTCCACCCTGTCTCCAGGGGTGGGAATCCGGTACATAAATATAAGTATTATATGCACTCCCCTGAATGCCGAGTGAAATCCCGCTTAAAATCTGCTTGTCGGAATCCCAGTTTACATCCTCAAACTCAATTGCGCCTTGAAGCACATGACGGTCAGACGAAATAATCTGAGGTACATTTAGTTTTTCGTGAATTGATAATAGGAGAACTGAAAAGGGTGGAATGCTTGCTGTCAGTTCGTTGACTATTTCTCCAAGAAAGTGGTTATTCCAGAAATCATATACGATATAGGTTTTAGTATTATTTAGCCACAGACGATCAAGAGGAAGAGTATATTCCTTCATTTCATATTCGTCGCTGTTAAAGAATCCAGCTATTGTCCATTCCCCGAACGGCTTTTTTATATTTAAAGAAAAGATCCTGTGCTGGTCAGTATCAAAAAGATCAACCGGTCGGGCCGCTTCGCCATACGATGGCAATGACTTTTTCAGGATTTCGAGTCTTACAGGATCAAGATCCGGCAACCTGTCGCCTGAGATGATATTCCCGCCAGTAAGGGACATGAGAGTCGCAGCTGCCTGAGTCTGTGAAGGTGATAAAAGGCTCATGCAAAGATGATCTGCATCGTTTATCCAGGTGCGTTTATGGAAATAATACCTTTTTGCTGCTGCAGGAGCACTGCTTGCTGAATTCGTGAAGTAGGTCTTCCATACTTCTCCAGCATAACCGTAATTCTGGTCAAGCTCAATCCTCATACTGTCGAGCAATCCAACAGTGACCGGACCGGGTCCGCAGTCCTGCAAATGGCACTCGTCGCCTATGGCTTTCCTGATGATCTCAAAACCTTTGCGATAGGCCATTGCACGGCTGACTGAAGGATTAAAATATTGATTTGCTGAAAGTAATGACCAGTCGACGAAATCGATCTTAATCATTTCATATCCCCATTGTTTTGTAACCTTGTCAAAAAGGTTGTACATCCACTTTTCTGCATCGGGGTGAGTTATATCCAGTCCGTACCGTTTAGGATTTTCGTTTTTTGCCCAGTCAGTGTTCTCGTCCGGCCACGGACCAACACGTTTCAAACTTCCATCCGGATTTTTTATCAGCCAATCCTTATGGGTCTGAAAAATATTAGTTGGTTCTGAAATTACATATGGCGCTATCCACAGACCGGGCTTTAATCCATACGAATGGATACGGTCAGCCAGCCATTTCATACCATGGGGGAACCTGTCATTGCCATCCCATTCTCCGTGCCATTGCTGGTACCCTTCATCAATCTGCATGTATTCCATTCCATATGGCTTCAGAATCCGGGATGCAAACTCCGCATTACGGACAACTTCATCCTCGGTGATATGTTCATATGTAAAGAACCAGTTGCACCAGCCATTTACAATTGAATTTACGCGTGCATTGTTAAGTCTTCCCATTATGTCAGCATATCCTTCAAGTGCTGAATAGGGGTCGCTGCCGATATTAAGAACAAAGCGGTTGGACCGGACCTTTTTACCCGCTCCAAGAATAAAACCTTCAGCTAAAGCTGATCTGGCAATTAATCCGATCGTGTCTCCGTTTCCACGTTTTGCAGTAATCATACCCTGGGCCGTCAGATTTTCAACGGCACCTACAGCCAGCCCTTCATGATGATATCCGCTGAACAAACCAATATTCCACCAGCTTTGTCTGGCATTATTATCCGCGATGCTAAAGTCAGTTACTTCCCCCGGATTATAATACATGGGTCCGTTTGTAAGCAATTTTGTAGTCATCGGCCAGTGCAGAGCTCCACTGGTTTCATTACAGGCGCAAACAGGTTCAATACTTTGAAGAACAATCGGCTTGGAGGAACGGTTATAGCAGGCTGCTTCAATAAAAACCGCATGGTGATTACTGTAAAGAAATAGCTGAAGATCGAAATCAATCATGCTGTCAGAACCGGAAGAATTGATTTTTATCCGGACACCTTCGCCAAGTTTATCATATAGCTTGTCGGTTTTTACAGAATGCCTGAAAGAAGACAGGCTGGTGGAAATATATCCCTGGCTGGTCAATGCGCGAACAACAGATCCGGAAAGCAGCTTCTCTCCATTTCTCCTGTTAATGTCAGTCCTGCCTGTTTTTGTATCAAATGAAACTGAAAAATAATCATTTTGAAAAACCTGGGATTTTGAAGCATCTGAGTAATTCAATAAATTGAATTGTCCGGCTAAAGGGAAAGTAAGTCCTGCTGCCTGGAGCCTCAGCAGGAAATCTCTCCTGTTTATTGTTGGTCTCTTTTTCATCAAATAGTGAAACTATGCCTACACGGGTTAACTGCAGTATCGTGAATGCTGTAAATTTTCTTTACAATGAACCTATGGAAAGAACATCAGTTTTATTCTTAAAGATTCATTGTGATAAAGTTAATGAAAGATGGATATATTTTTCGTAATTTTATTATGAATCAATCAGGATGAAACTTATAAATTGTTATGGAAGAAAAACTTCTTTACAAGATTCATGTAACGGGTTATGTTCAAGGAGTGGGATTCCTTATCCTTCGGTTCATTATAAGGAGTTCAGGGTCGAACACTGAGATTTCCGGAAATTGATGTTTTAAAAATACATACAGATGAAGAAACTTCTACTGCTTACATTATTGATGGTTTTCAGCTTTTGTGTCTTCGCACAGAAATATGGGCTGACCTCCCCCGACGGGAAACTGACTACTGTAATTGAAATTGATAAAGGTATTTATGTTGCCTTGCTAAAAGGGCGCACAACACTCCTTAAGCTGGGAAACATTTCCGTTGAGAATTACTATGTGGCATCGAGGAACCCTGATTATGAGGTGCAAAAAGTGATTCCACGATCGGTCAATGAGGTTATCAGGCCTGAAATCCGTGATAAGGCAGCTACACTCACCAATTCATATAATGAGCTGGAAATAAAATTCAAAAAAAATTATTCTATAACTTTCAGGTTGTTCAATGAAGGACTGGCATTCAGATATACAATATCGGAGAAAGACAGTCTCAGGATCATCAGGGAAAATCTTGATCTTTATCTTGATGCTGGCGATTCGTTAAGGTTTCAGTCTTCAGAGACTTTCAACTCCCCTTATGAAACCCCTTATGAGCACGAAAAGATTACCGGGATTAAAGCCGGGAAGCTGATCAGCCTGCCTCTGCTTATAGAGAAACGGGACAAAGTGTTTGTTATGGTTACCGAAGCCGACCTGTATGATTATCCGGGACTCTGGTTTAAGGGAACAGGTCAGGCACAGCTTTCAGCCATTAATCCGCCAATCCCTAAATCATTGACCAATACAGGAAGTGCATATGTCAGGAACCAGGTTGCCGGAACATTCGACTATATCGCACGGGTAAAAGGTTCAAGAACCTATCCATGGCGCATTTTTGCAGTTGCCAACGATGAGAAAGAACTGATCTCGAACAGTATGGTTTACTTGCTTGCAACACCATGTGTCCTTAACGATATTTCGTGGATAAAGCCCGGTGTGGTTATGTTCGACTGGTGGGCAAAAAATAATATTTATGGTGTTGATTTCAAAGCTGGAATTAATACCGAAACAGCGAAATACTTTATCGACTTCTGTGCAGATCAGGGATTCAGGTATTTTCTTTTTGATGATGGATGGAGCTTAAGGGATGACTTGCTGACACCAATCCCGGGATTAAACATAGATGAAGTTGTTTCTTATGGGCGATCGAGGGGAGTTGATATTATGCTCTGGATGGTCTGGCACACGCTTGAAAGGCAATGGAACAAGGCCTTCGACCAGTTTGCGAAGTGGGGAATCAAGGGTATCAAGGTTGACTTCATGAACCGCGACGATCAGCCTATGGTCATGTTCTATGAGGCTGCTGCCCGCGAAGCTGCCGCACTGAAGATGGTGGTGGATTTCCATGGGGCCTACAAGCCATGCGGATTAAGCAGAAAATATCCGAACGTGCTGACCCGCGAGGCGCTTATCGAATTTGAATACAATGGCGGGACTGACTTTGACAGCCCCGTACACCATAATCTGCTTCCCTATATACGCATGTTCCCGGGTCCGATGGATTATATTCCTGCAACAATGCGGAATTCAACCAGGGACAATTTCATGGCTGTCGGTGATTATCCTATGGGACAGGGTACACGGGCGCATTCAATGGCTTTGTTTGTAGTTCTGAACAGCCCCATGACGATGCTTCCCGACTCTCCCTCGGATTATTACCGTGAAAAAGAGTGTACAGATTTCTTAAAGAAGATACCGGTTGAATGGGACGATACACGGCTGCTTCAGGGCAAAATCGCAAAATATACGGTTCTGGCCCGCAGGTCCGGCAATGAATGGTTTATTGGAGCTATTACCGACTGGAGCGGGCGATACATTGATCTGGAGACAGGTTTCCTGGAACCCGGCAGATACAGGCTGGAAGCAATCGAAGACGGAATAAATGCCAATGCAAGGGCTGAGGATTACAAAAAGGTTGTAAAGGACTTTCAGTCGGGAGATGTTCTGAAACTCAAACTTGCCTCTGGAGGGGGATGGGTAGCGCGAATCATCCCTCTCAGATAGGGATGCACGGATAAGTGGTTTTTTAACCACGGATCCGCGATCCACCCAATAGCATCATTATTTCAGTTCCTTTTCTGCCTTCTTTATATTCCATCCGGCCAGAACCAGGATTGGTGTTGCCCCATCCAGATTATCAGCGGCGAACTCAACTTTAACTCTCCTTTTTTCCTTCGGAAGAAGCGAAAAATAATTGTCCTCCCAGAATACAGGTAATACCAGTTCCTTTGAATTATTTCTGATGATCTTCGGATTTACGAAAAATGCAAGTGAAGCAGATGGATTCTCAATGTCAACAACCGCTGAGTACTTGCCGTTTTCCTGTTTAACTGATGAGACCGAGAAGTTCAGCTCTGTCTCCGGAAGCTTGTTTAATTCAATGAAATCTGCATTTTCATCTCCTTTTGAGGAGAGCCAGTAGAAGTTCGAAGAGATCTCTTTTCCCTCATTATCGCTTAAAACAAGTTTCAGGAATGTTATATCGCTTGCTCCTATCGGCCTTTCAACAGACAATATTTTCCTGCTTTCGTCTGATTTTATTTCGACAGGTGCTTCGTTTGAGAATATTTCACTCATATCCAGATTATAAAGTTTTGCGGTCGCTTTCAGGCCAGAAAAATCCTTATAATTCCCATTTACCACACAGACTGAATTGTCATCATAAGAATATTGAATATGAAGGTTTTCGCATGCTTTTTTTGTTCCGTAAAATGAGCCGTTGGGAGCGTAAAAGTAATCATACAATTGCCAGTACAGCGAGGGCCATGCTGAGTTGTACATCCAGTAAATTATTCCGCTCGACCTGTATTTGTTTGCGGCAAAGGCTTCAAACATCCCCCTGGTGGCTTCATATTGAAGAACCTGTGATTTCATGCTGTATTCTTCAACACCTTTGGGTTCACCATATCTGGAATACAGGGCTTTTCTTGCCTGCGGATAAAATGCCTTATGCAGACGGATGTTCCATGATTCACTCATGGGCCAAAGATCGGCTTCGGGCATCATCATGCGCATGGTCTCTACAGGAGGGATTTGTTCCCCCGACGGAGCGGCTTCAGTGTTAAATTCAGGCTTGCCGTACCAGTAAACAGGTGTCTGGTATGCATAAACTTTCGGGTATGGTCCCATAAATAGTCCGGTATTCCCTGAAACAGCACTTGAATCGCCTGTTGCTGATGACTGATAAGGTCTGGTTCCGTCATACTCCTCCAGTGTATTTATATACATTTTTTCAACACTTTCAGATGGATGCTTATCGCTTCCGTAGAGCCAGTCGAACACTGAAGGATGATTCCTTAACCTTACGATCTGGTCTTTCCAGCTTTTATGGGCTATGACCTCCAGGTCGGGTGTCCATTTATCCCATTGTTCCCAGGAACTGCAGCAGCACCAGCCAACCATAATAAGAATGCCTTCCTCATCGCATCTTTTAAAAAGATAGTCAGAGCCCCTTGGAGCTTCAAGCCTAAGGGTATTCAGACCCATAAATTTTGCATACTGAATATCTGCATCGATCCTCTTGTCAGATGGGCGGAGCATCATATCTTCGACGTAACCGCCACCTCTGATCACAATGTTCTTGCCATTTATATGGAAAACCCTTGTGTGCTTTCCGTCAAAATAATTCATCCATGAGATGATCTCACGGATACCGAAACGGACCTTCTCCGAATCTGATACCTTGCCATTGATCACAAAGCTGAGATCCAGGTTGTAAAGATTTTGCGGACCAACAGTGTGCGGCCACCATAACTTTGGATCTGAAATTATAAGCTGGCTGAACTTTTCAGGATCAAATGTGACCTTCCTGGCTTCTTTAGCGCCAAGAGTCATTTCCTGTTCGAAAACAATGTTCTCAATTGTTCCCTTCAGGACACCTTTGATCTTCTTTTCTGAATAATTTGTCAGATCAGCGGATATTGTAAGTCTTGCTTTGTCGGTTGAAGGAAGGTTAAGCTTTGTGACTATTTTTGCATCAGCCACTGCAACTGGTCCCGTCGAAGAGACAGAGACATCATACCATATGCCTGTTCCCCTGTCAGGCGGGGTTGGATTCCAGTCAACCCATGTAATTGTAAGGTCATTCCCTTTGGGAGGGAAGATCTCAACAGCCAGGCAATTTAGTTTTCCGGCAAGGGCATGCTCTGTGATATTAAAGTTATACAGCCTGTAAGCCCCCTCAACAGTTGTAGTGTCGGCGATAAGATACCCGTTAAGCCATATGTTGGCTTTGTAGTTAATACTGTGAAATCTGATCCATGTATTCTCCGATTTGGAACCGGCCGGCAAGTTAAATGTCGTACGGTACCACCATGACGGTTTGAATGGGCTGTCCGCCGGGATTCCTCCGCCTCTCCTGGCTATAAACCCTGGAACTTTTTGGATGTTTGTTCCGAAATATGGATCGGGATAGACTTTGTTTTCCACCAGGGTCCCGAAAACCGTTGAAGGTACGGTTGCAGGATACCATTTTTCAGGCTTAAATGCAGGCGTGGAAATAACATCACCCTTCTCCCTGAGATCCTTTGAAGATTGAATTGCCCAATTGTCCCTTAGCAGAAATGATGTCTGGCCGGAACTCTGGCCCGTGCATACATTCAACGATATTGTCGCTGCCATAATGATGCTGAAAAGATTTTCTGATTTCATTGTACCAGGTTGGTTTTTTTGTATTTTAAAGATAAGCTATTTTAATGATTTACCTCTTTTCAATTACAACTCCTGAAGATTTGTATGAATACACATGTTTTTTTTTATTGGAGGGTTCACTTACTTTCAACGATTTAAAATTTGCTCCCCTAACATCATCAAGGACAACTGCATCTCTGATATGCCATACACCTTTCCAATATTCAAA
>JBBSAP010000066.1:0-19917 GCA_038252165.1 Bacteroidales bacterium
AAATAATCAGATTTGCAAAGTCCTTTGGTTCAAGATGGTGATCAATAATTACTTTTATGGCAGATGACCGGATAACATATTCTTCTGCTTCGCCAAGCCTGTTAGACTGATTGAAATCCATCATCAATATTAAATCTGCAGATGCAATCAGGCTGATACACTTTTTCCTTTTCCTTGTAAATACATTGATCTCATCTGAACCATCCATCCATTTCAAAAACTCCTGCAGATTATTCGGGCACATCATACCGGCCACTTTCCCTTTACTGGCAAGATAATGATAAAGAGCTAACTGAGAACCAATTGCATCACCATCAGGATTGACATGACTTATGAGTAATATATTATCGGCGGAATCCAAAAGTTCCGACAATTCTTTTGTATATTTGGCCAGTTCAAACACTTTTACTGCTGATGAATCAAGGGGTTAAAGATAGAAAATAATCCTTTAGACATATTTTTATTACTGAATATCATTAAACGATGCTTATGAACGGAAAGTATACATTTTCAATTATTAAGCCTAACGCCACAAGAACCGGGAAAACGGGCCCGATCCTGTCCATGATGAATGAAGGCGGATTTGAGATCACAGCTATCAAAATGGTGCAGATGACATTACTTCAGGCTGAAACATTTTATGAAGTTCATAAAGGTAAACCTTTTTTTGAGGACCTTGTCGAGTTTATGACGAGTGGTCCGGTTGTTGTATTGATTCTTAAACACGAAAACGCAGTTGAGGAATTCCGCAAACTAATAGGGGCTACTGACCCCGATAAAGCTGAGTCAGGTACTGTCAGGAAGACTTTTGCAGTATCGGTAAAGATGAATGCCGTGCATGGTTCTGACAGTGATGAAAACGCTGTGCGTGAAGCCAATTTCTTCTTTTCAGATATAGAAAGATTCAGATAAATCCATGATATCACATACTTCCCTCAGCCCTGCCGGGAAAAAAGAGCTGGAAAAGTTCTCATCAGCCTTTACTCTCTCGGACATGGAGATTTTTATTTTCCCTGAATTGTTTTATCCGCTTGTTCTGGCAAATATTATTTCGCCGGTTATCTGGAAATGGCGCGATGACTCATGGTTTAAGGATATCGGGAAAAAGAGCTTTACATATAAAGTCAACAGGATAAAGCAATTCATTATCCAGAATTATGTTTTCAACCTTGACCTTTCCACCTGGGGCCTGACAACAAAGACCAGGGAAATTGCAAGATTCAGTGATTTCTTTGACGTAGAGGTGCTGAAGCAATCAAATGCGCTTTTCGGTTATGAAGGGGACAAATACTATTTTGACATGGATATCAGGAAGCACTTCGGGCTTGACAAGTATACCACTGAGGTGATTCCATACTGGAAGACTGAAACTGTTGAAGCTATGACAGCTTACAGGTTCAAGGAAAACTTTTCCACCGGTGCCGGCGAATGTGTTTCCTTATCTTCACTTTACGCCGCAGCAATGTTTATTGTCGGAAGAATTCCCCTTGAAAAGATTTTTCTTATTGCGACACCTCTCCATTCCCAGAACTTCATAATTGAGAAAGATGGGCTGATCACTAACAACAGGAGAATTGTCACGAGGAATATGTGGTACAATGGCACATCACTATCTGAAAAGGCAAGACGAGCACTTGAAAACGAGCGTGTTACAATGGTTTCCCATATATCGGGGTTTATACATACTCTTTACGGGAAGGCAACCATAAACAGAGATGCCTACAACCATTTTTCATCAAAGCTCAGGGAATTCCTCAGCACCAGAATTACAGATATTGTATTTATAAATTTTCTCCGCTTCAAATCAAAATACAAAACCCTGTTCCAGTATATGTGTGAATGCTCCGGAATAAAAAGGTATATAACCCTTGAGAAGATGTTCGAATACGAACATACGAGCAAGTTTAATGTATCGTGGGAAACCAGGGCTAAACTGGTCAATGAGATCGAAGGAGATGAATTCAATCTGAGTCCGATTCCAGGTAAGATATTGCTAAATGACATTGAAAACATATTCTGTAACGGAAAAGAAAAAAACCTCGATGAGTTCAGGGCTGAGTTCATGAGATCGGCTGGTGAAGTCAGCGAAAGCATTCTCGGTGAAATGTTTAATGATCTCCATAATTTTACTTTTACTGATCCTGATATCCCCGGAACCAATAAAGTATTCGTCAACCAGCTCATGCCGGCTATTTCACCTGACGAGAGCCTGGAAGAAATAACAGATAAAATTACAGATCTGACTGATAAATCAGAAACTGCTTTACTGACTATGTATGTTTTCAGGCAGATGGACCGTATTGACTGGGTACCGTTTGTAAAGGCTTCAATTGAGAGGAATCCTGTATGCTTCACTGACCTGGATGGCAGATCAGTGCCGGAAGTTTACGGAATCCTTACCGGTCTTACCGATGAATCAATTTACGAAGGAAACAGGCTTGCTCTTCCTGACGAAGTGTGGAACTTCAGGCGGGGTGATGGCATTGAAAAAGCTTTCCTGCTTGCTGACTTTATAATTCATAAAATTCCTGATGCATCGCTTGAAATTGAAATTATGAACGAAAAGGTTATTTTGAAATGCGAAAATGAGGATTACGCTTTTTCATCTTCAAAATCATTCAGGAAATCTGTAAAAATATCGGGCAATAATTATATTGTCAGCGATTTATCTTAAAACAATATCCTTTATTACTTCCTGCCCCGACCTGGCATTCAGTTTTTCCCTGAGAGCCTCTTTCAGCATCATAAGTTCGTTCCTTGCTACTGATGAATTAAGGTGAACATAAAGGATATGATCTTTTATGAAAACCCTTGAAGTCCTTGTTGAGATTGCTTTTCCGACAATTTCTTCCCATGAGTTGATCAGATTTACTTCTAAAAGTTTCCCTTCCAGATTCATCTCCTTTATATAATCTTTCATGGCTTCAGCCAGTGATATGGTCTTGCTCCTTCTCATACACTCTCACTGCCATTTTGTATTATCTCATCTATGCCGGTTTCACCAATCCTGAACAGTTTATAATCGGTATCAAGAGTATTAAGGATGTCATGAAGCCGATCCTGATGTGTATCAGTAATAAAGATCTGTCCGAAACGATGGTTGCCGACAAGTCGGATTATCTGTGCAACTCTTTCGGCATCGAACTTGTCAAATATATCATCCAGCAGCAAAATGGGCGGGGATCCTGCTTTCCTTTTAATATAATCGAATTTTGCCAGCTTGAGCGCGACCAGGTATGATTTCTGTTGTCCCTGCGAACCAAGCGACTTTACGGGATAGCCATCCATCTCGAAAACAAGATCATCCTTATGAATTCCTACTGTGGTATATTCCAGAGATCGGTCTTTGCTTATAGCATCTTTAAGGATACCTGTAAAATCGCCCCCGCTTAGATGAGATCTGTATCTGAGGCTGACCGTTTCTTTCTCGTTTGAGACCATCGAATAATACTCCCTGAATACAGGAATTAGCTCGCTTATAAGAATATCCCTTTCGGAATAAACAAATAAACCATACCTGATAAGCTGGGCATCCCATACTGAAAGCATCTCCTCATCAAAGCTGTTCGAAGCGCTGAAATCCCTCAGAAGCCTGTTCCTCTGCTGCAATGCCTTGTTATAATTCAGGGCTGAATCGAGATATTCCGCATTATACTGGCTTATTATCTTATTCATGAATTTCCTTCTTTCCTCGCTGCCTTCGCTAATAAGGGCATTATCAGCCGGTGAAATCATTACTACCGGATATCTGCCTACATGATCTGACAACCTTACATACTCCTTACCGTTGCGTTTCAGCATCTTTTGCTTCTGCCTGTGGAAAGAACAGAAAATATTATCCTCCTCCCCGTCTTTGACAAATAAACCCTGAATTATAAAAAAGTCTTCATTATGCCTGATACTTGCACTGTCAATATTATTAAAAAAGCTTTTGGTCAACGAGAGATAATGGATAGCATCCAGGATATTTGTTTTGCCAACCCCGTTATTACCAACAATACAATTGATCTTTGGAGAGAACTCCAGATCAGCCTGATTGTAATTCTTAAAATTAGTCAGAGAGAGTTTTTTAAGGTGCATTTTGAGGTTAGCGGTTCGGGGTTTGAGTAACGGGATATGAATACAATCATTTACCCTGCTAAGTTATAAAAAAAGAAACTGTTAATACAATATGAGCATTAAATAATTGATATTTAATACTTTATGCCCTAAAATCTTATTATCCTTTTTTTTAAATAATTGTTTTAAATTTACTTTAAAAGCACTACTTTTGCGGAGTTAATTTTTTAAGTGTTTTAAGCATAAACTGTTATGGCAAAAAGTAAGAAGGATGATAATCCGCAGGGAATGAAGAATGTTGAGGAAACATTGTCTAAAACAGAACAATTCCTGGAACAGAACTATAAACCTTTGTTAATCGGGCTGTCTGTTGCGGTTGTTCTGGTTGGATTATTCTGGCTCGCTAAATTATATATGACAAAAAGAAATGATGAAGCACAGTCACAGATGTACCAGGCACAGAAATACCTTGAACTCGATTCCATCAACCTTGCATTGAACGGTGACGGCAATTATCTCGGATTTCTCGATATAGCAAAGGAATATAAATTTACGAAGGCAGCCAACCTTGCAAGGTATGGTGCAGGGATCTGCAACCTCCATCTTGGAAATTACCAGGAAGCTATTGATTTCCTGAACAAGTATTCAAAAAAGGATAAGGTCATCGGATCGATAGCAATAGGTGCAACAGGTGATGCTTATGTGGAACTCGGCAACACCGGTAAGGGTATAACAAAATATCTTGAAGCCGCTGAATTTGCAGATAATTCATTCAATACTCCTTTGTTCCTGATGAAGGCAGCAGAGCTTTATGAAATGAATGGGAAGTATGCTGATGCACTGAAATTATATGAACAGATCAAGGAAAAATATCCAACCAGCACTGAGGGTTCTTCAATTGACAAATATATATCCAGAGCAAAACTGCTTTCGAAATAAATGAGCACATCTGATCTGTCAGTTTATGATCCGGCATCGGTTCCTGATGCCGGGAAAATGAGATTCGGAATAGTAGTCTCTGACTGGAACCATGATATTACACAATCATTGCTGGAAGGAGCTGTTAAGATCCTGAAAAAGCACGGTGCAACCGACAAAAACATTGTAATAAAGCATGTACCGGGAAGTTTTGAACTTACCCTGGGTGCCCAGTTTTTTGCAGAATATGATGATCTTGATGCAATTATCTGCCTTGGCTGCATAATTCAGGGAGAAACTCCTCATTTCAGCTATATCTGCCAGAGTGTTACTTATGGAATTACCCAGCTTAATCTCGAATATAACATACCTTTCATATTTGGTGTACTCACTACACTTAATCATGAGCAGGCCCTGGACAGGGCCGGAGGCAAGCATGGGAACAAAGGCGACGAAGCGGCGGTTACAGCTATAAAAATGGCAGCCCTTCAGTTTGAAATGGAATAGATTCTTCAGTGAAATTTATCTCTGACACAATCCCTTATAGGGACAATACACGCATTTATTGATATTTTTTGTCATTCTGAAGGGCTCTTCAGAACTGAAGATAGTGGCAATCAATTCCCTCAATTAATGGTGATTGATTTTTTATTATGGGTTCTGGGCGGTATCTTTATAGTAAGTTTTTACAAAGAAATATATATTAAAGACCATGGCAAACACTTACACCCAATGTTATTTCCATTTGGTATTTGCAGTAAAAAACCGTGATGCTCTTATAAAAAAAGAATGGAAATCTGAAATGGAGATGTATATTACCGGAATTATCCAAAATCATCGGCATAAAATGCTGGCAATTAGTGCAATGCCTGACCATATTCATCTCTTAATCGGATATAATGTAAATCAACTGATACCAGATCTGGTAGAAGAAATTAAAACATCATCCAATTCATGGATTAAAGTGAAAAGATTATCTAAATTCAAGTTTGAATGGCAGAAAGGTTATGGTGCTTTTACTCACTCCCGCTCACAAATCGACACTGTGGCAAAATATATTTTATCGCAGGAAGAACATCACAAAAGAAAACCATTCAAAGAAGAATATCTGGAGATTCTGGAGAAGAACAATGTAGAATTTAATCAAGAGTACCTGTTTGAATTCTTTGATGATATTTTTAGATGGGATTAAATATTACGGTGCTCTGCACCTATTGAATTATATTTCGAATACATTTCTACAAATATTTTGCAGCTCTGCTGCTCCTTTTTAATACATTATGGTGCAGCGCACCATAATATTTGTAGATAAATTCTTGTCGTGGAGGTTAAAGGTGCAGCGCACCGCAATGTGTCTCTATTAGAAAGTTGAATATTAATTTATATACTTATTTTACTACTTTCACTGAATCCATTATACCCGTTTTCAAATTGGGATTATTATTTGGGTGTTGCAACGCTGAAAACAGGAGATTTATCTCTGACACAATCCCTTATAGGGACAATACACGCATTTATTGATATTTTTTGTCATTCTGAAGGGCTCTTCAGAACTGAAGATCGTGGCAATCAATTCCCTCAAACCATCTAAAAAAGACTCTCTTATTGTCGTGTAATCATCGAGCATAATTTCACTGTTTTTATCTTCCTTTATTTTAAGAATATCGGATGATTTATCTGCTGTCAATTCCTTTATCTTGTAAATAGACGGACGTACACTAACACCCTTATTTTTAATCAGGTATGCCTCGCAGTATAACAAAGTCTGAAGCCACCCGTCAAGGTCCTTTTTACGGTCATCAACGAATAAGTCGCCGACTGAGCTTATTCTCTGAGCTGTTTCCCCTGTTTTGTAGTCAACTATTCTTGTTTTACCCATTAGCCGGTCAACACGATCAATGTTGCCGCCTGTCCTTATTTCCATATTTTCCCCTTTTAATTGAAAGGAAAGCATGAAGCTGAAAAATTCTTCAAGTCCCGCAATGGTGAAAGGGGCAATTGCCCTGTCAGCGGTGAGTATCCTCTGAAGATAAATAAAAAGAATATCCTTGATTATTATATCATTGCCACTGAGCGGCCTCATAGTATCGGAGTTGTAGTTCTCTGCTATAGCCCGGTCAATTATATCCGGAAGATGGCTTTTATCCTTAATAAGACCTTCAATAAAACCCGGGGATACTTCCCTGTTTATATGATCACTGTAAATTCTTTTCATGATCCTGTGCAGTATCTGACCAAAAATGGCATGGTCAATTTCAGGGGAAATGACTTCAGGTTCTTTTAAACCATTTACATACCTGTAGTAGAACCTCATCCTGCAGTATAGCCAGGTATTTATTGCGGTTGGTGACAGAACAGCTTTACTCCTGTCATCAATATATAGCGATTGCAGCCTTTTAAAGTGCAGCTGACTTTTCTCAACTTCAGTTCCTATTGAGGCAGACGTCCTTATATCAAAGTTTAAATTCAGGACAGAAGGCTTTATTATCTGTTCATATTTAAGCTGGGTGAGGAACCTGCTCATCTCCCCTGTTCTTAATCCTGTTGAGTCAGAATTATAAATGAATGTCACATTCTCCGCCCTGTGAAGAAGCCTGAAAAAATGATATGCGTAAATTGATTCCTGGTGATTAATTACCGGGAGATCAAAAGCTTCCCTTATACTGAATGGAATAAATGACGACCCTGAACTGACAGAGGGTAGAATGCCTTCATTAACCGAAAGTATTATAATATTCCTGAAATCAAGTGCCCGCGTTTCCAAAAACCCCATTATCTGTACACCGGATAAGGGTTCTCCGGTAAATGGCACCGACTGGTTCCTCAATATCTTATCCAAGATCCTTATATATGTCTCATTCCTGAAACTTATGTCGGGTGATCTTACAATTGTTTCCAGACGATTCACTGACTTCATAACTGAATAAACAAATTCATTTATCAGTTTCTTTTGCATAACCTGATCAGGGGAATCTTCTGTATCGCTTCCGCCCCCGGTTGGTAACATCGCCAGGATTTCCCTTAAATAATCCGACAGGCTATGCGGATCAGCCGTTTTTGTAAAGATGATTTTAAGGATCTCTGATCTGCACAGAAAATCAGACGTGATCCGGATCAGGTTACTTTCAGTTATTTCATTAATAATCTGTTCTTTATCTTTATCAATTAAATTGGAGATAAGCTGATGACGGAGTATCTCAATTACCTCCTGATAACCGAAATAAGTTTTACCATTTTCAACTGATGAATTGCGTTGAAGATTAAGAAGATACCTGATCAGACTGTAAACACCCGTCATTTTCAGCGGGTATCCCATCGTAATATTAATGTCACCAATATCCCCCGGTAGACTTGTAAGCATTGGCACTATAAGATTCTCATCGGCAAGTATAACGGCAGTATGATGTGCATCTTCCCGGGTTAGTCCCTGTATGTTACCCAGGAGGTCAGGGATCAGTTTTACCTGGGCAATATCAGATGTTGTTTCAATGATCTTCCTGGAAATGTTCTCATTCCCGGCAGTAAGATGCGTATCGTAATTCCAGTCATCCGGCATATCGTTCCCGAATACCTTAAGATTTCTTTTCATGAACATCCCCGCCGAATTGAGTTTACCTGCTTTGATATATGAATTGTCATAATCCCAGAAGAAATCTCCTCTGCCCTCTTCCCGGAGTTTTTTCATTACAATAAGCTCACATTTATTCAGGGCGTTGAAGCCAATGAAATGCACCTTTTCCCATTTTATTTCAGGCTGATTGCCCTTGAGATATTTTTCAGCGATGTCCCTTAATATCATTCCTTCGTAAGCCAGACCCCCGGAATAAAGAATGCTCCTAAAGCCGGTATAAAGATCATTCAGAATTGACCATATTGAAATAAACCCTGTCTTTTCAGGCGATCGTTTTTCGGGTTCAAAATTCTTCCAGAATCGTTTAATGATTTCAGCCTGTTCATGTTCTATATCTCCGAACTGATAATCAATATTTTTGAAATCACGCACATTACGGAACAGAACAGAAGCATTGGCCATGTACTTATCGATATCGTCGAAATCATTTAATAGCATGTCGCCCCAGAAATAAAACTCATCAAAGCCCTCTGCAGATTTGTTAAGTTCCCGGTACACTTTGTACAGCTCGAAAAGAAGAATTTCATTATCGGCCACAGCGAGTTCTGAGAAGGAGCCAAAGAATTCATTAATAGTTAAAACTGAAGGGCTCCAGACAGGCTTATCAAGCAGGGCCGCGTAATATTTAAGGAAATAAAGCCCTGCTCTTCTGCTGGGAAACACAAGACAATGGTTCCTGATGTCACCGCCATTCTGCTCATACAGAAGTTTTGCTATACGTTCCAGAAAATAAACCATCAGCTTATGTTTTAATGGTGCCTGCGGGGTTCATAGATCCTTCCCTGCCATGTATCAAGCTCTTCCAGCCTTTTTTCAATTAATCCGACTATCTGATCTGTCCTTTTCTTACCCCAGACCTCCTTTGAAAGGTAGCGGGGCGGAGCCTCTCCCGAAAATCTTTCGACTACAATAGATGGATTAAGCCTCTCCAAAAATTTAATAATGAAATCGAGATAATCATCCCATGTAAAAATTTCAAACTCCGAAGGATTGCTATTAAATTCCTCTTCCATCTTTGTTCCTTTGATAATCTGAAGCTGATGGAACTTTACACTATTCAGGGGCAATTCCGAAATTATTTCTGCCATACCAAGCATCTCTTCCCTGGTCTCTCCCGGAAGCCCGAAAATAAAATGTGCTCCTGTACTGAGACCTCTCGAGGCTGATGCCAGAAGTGCTTCAACCGCGTCCCTGAAAGTGTGTCCTCTGTTAATCCTGATCAGTGTCTTGTCATAACACGATTCAATACCTAATTCCAGGAGCAAAATGCATCTCGCAGAAAGCTCTTTCAGGAGATCAAGTATCTCTGTATTTATGCAATCAGGTCTTGTTCCGATAACGAGCCCTTTAATATCCTTGTGCCTTAACGCCTCATTATACAGATCTGATAAATCACCAACGGAAGCATATGTATTTGAATATGCCTGGAAATATGCCAGGTATGATCCGGTCCTCCTGTACCTCTTCCTGTGAAATTCAATTCCTTCGTCAATCTGTTTAGTAACCGATTTTGAAGGAATGCAATATGAAGGATTAAATGCTTTGTTGTTACAATAAGTGCAGCCCCCTTCACCTTTTGATCCATCCCGGTTCGGACATGTAAATCCGGCATCAATCGAAACCTTTTGCATCCTTTCGCCGTAAGATCTTCTGAAAGAATCGGAAAAAGCATTGAACCTTCGTTCATGGCCCCATGGGTAACCTGCTGCTATTTTCTTTTCTTCTTCCATTCAGGCTGAAACTATTTTATCAGCATCAACGTACCATAGATAAGCTTTTTCAACGTCATATCCCATCGCAGCAAGGATTCTTCTGTATTGCCTGATCTGGTTAAGGTGGCCCGGACTCTCTTCTCCGAACTTGAAATCAATTATCGAAGTCTTTCCCTCTTTAATAATAATCCTGTCAGGCCGCCTGGTCGTTGAATCGGGCATCAGTGCTGATATTTCATTCAGGACTTCATTTCCTTTATCAAACCAGTCCTTTGCGACGGGCTGGTTAATAAGCTTTATAATTTTCTCCACGATCAGGTTTCCATCAGATTCATTGATAGATCCATCAATGACTTTTCTTCTCACTGAGGCCTCAACATCATCTGATGTGATAATTTCACCAAATATCTCATGCATCATCCTGCCATAGTTTATTCTCCTGCGTGCACCCGATTTATCAGCATTGAAATACTCTTCCCAGTGAAGCTTGAGCTTAAGTGAGCCGGTATTATCATTTACAGGATACTTATCTATCCTTAATCCGGGAGGAACCTCCTTCTCATCATGAACCACCTGCAGAAAGCCCAGCTCAAAAACCTGGTTCAGCGGATCATAATGATTATGAAGAAAAGTATCTGATCCGTCAGGATGACTGCCATTGAAAACAATTGCATCCCTGATTACCGATGCTATCCGATTCTCTGTCCGAGGCTGGGCGGGGGCATAACCGAAAATTGCATTTACAGCCCTGGTAAAAGCAACATACAACAGGTTAATGTTGTCAAGGTAAGCCGAGTATTTTTCTTCCAGATACTGGTCTGCAAAAATCGTGTCAGCGAGTTCACTCTTATATCTTACAGGCACAATACCCAGTTTATTGAAAGGCGGATAACCCGGAGCAGCCCAGAGAATATTTGAATGGAATGATTTATGGTCGAGGTTCCACGACAGAAATGGCAAAATAACAATTTCGAACTCAAGACCCTTTGATTTGTGAATTGTCATTACCTTCATAGAATCCTGTTGTTCAGGTACAGATATTGATTTTTTAATTCCTTCCGATCCCCACCATTCAAGGAATGAAGATATTCCGGGATTTCTGACCGAAGCATGATTGATAACAGTATCCTGGAAACTGTTCAGAAATGCAACATTGAAAGAATAGTTACCAAGCCCGAAGAATCCTATCGTCTTCTCAGTAATATTCCACAATGTCAGATATCTGATGCTGCTCAGGAATTCTCTATAGCCTTCAGGGAAAAAACCAGCTGAATATTCAATAAGCCCATCTGCAATCAAGGGAGTATCTCCGGCATTTTCCTTCCCTGTTGCCAACAGGAAATACCTGAGCATAAGGGCCCTGGCAATCATATCTTTAGGGTTGTCGAGTGCTTTAAGAACGGCGATAATGAAATTCACTGCGGGAGAATTAGCAAGCAGGAGTGATTCGCCGGATACAATATTGTAATTATATTTTTCTCTCTTTTCGGCAGGACACGACACGGCATAGTCTATTATCTCCTTCAAAATCAACGCACCCTCTTTATTATCTCTTACAAGAATCCCGATGTCAGATGCATGGAAGCCCCTGTCCTGAATTGATTCAATGACTGACGGGAGAAGCTTCAGAACCTCCTCCTGCCATGATGTTTCTTCTTTATTTTCAACAAATTCAATCTTCACATAACCGTTCTCCTTTTTCCCGGGATCAATCTGAACAGCCTCAGAAAAGAGTTCACGGAAGGTAGTCACAGGCTTATTTTCAGAGAGCCCGGCATCTATCTGGTCGGGGATAATCGAAAAAAGTGAATTATTGAATCTGATAATATTGGAACAGCTTCTGTAGTTGGTATTAAGCGGCCGGGATATATAGCGTAAGTTATCAACCTCTTTCTTAAGATCGCGAAGGGTCCGCCAGTCACTGTTCCGCCATCTGTAAATTGATTGTTTGATATCTCCAACCACGAGGTTTTCAAATCCCTGGGCCATGCTGTTATCTATAAGCTGCCTGAAATTCTTCCATTGGATGACAGATGTATCCTGAAACTCATCTATCATATAATTTTCGAAGGTATTGCCAACTTTTTCATAGATAAATGGCGTCTGGTCTTTTTCAGTTATCATGTAAATCAGCTCTCCCGCATCTGATAGAAGGAATGTGTTTTCATCCCTTGTGATTTGATGAACCTGGCTGAGGACATCAGATAAGATCCCCAGTATATAGATGTTTGAATGTATAACTTCAGCCGTTCTGTAGAAGTTAATGTTTTCATTATAGTAATTAACAACCATCCGCAATGATTCTTCAAGGCCTGATCCGATAGCTTCAGCAAGAGGAGCGGCAGCCGGTCCGGAGGACCATTTCGGAGGGTCACCAAGTGCTGCTTCTATATATGAATTTGGCTCCCTGACCTCACCGCCGGCCATGTACCTGATAAATCCCGGAACCCCCTTCCCCTTCTGATAGAACATATCATCAGAAAGACTGAACAGATCAATAATGTTTAAGCATTTCAATCCCAGCTCCTTCATATCCCTCCTGAAGGATGACATTATTGACCTCATTTCATTTATATAGGATTTCAGAAGCTCCTTATCCTGGAGTTTTTGCTTTTCCTCCTGTGAGAGCAGCTTGAATTTTTCGTTAAAAAGTTCACCTGCCAGCCCGGTAATGCTTTTTCGGAGGTCCCATGTTTTGCCTTCCTCAATATTTGACCTGGCAAACATAATAAGCCAGCTTTTTATTGTCACGTCAGAAGCTGCCGAAGCGATCATCCTGTCGACGGCAGTGGCAAGAATATTTGTATGGTCAATCTCAACATCGAAGCCCGAATGAAGGCCGATATCACGCGCAAATGCTCTTACAATCTTCTGGTAGAAACTGTCGATGGTGCTTACAGAAAACCTTGAAAAATCATGCAGGATTGATTTGAGGATCTCTTTTGCTTCTCTCCGGATGGTATCTTCCGATTTAGATGTCGATTTTATAAGATCATCAAGATACTTTGAATTATCACCTGAAGCCAGCTTATTAAGCTCGTCAAGGATGCGGCCTTTCATTTCGGCAGTAGCCTTGTGGGTAAAAGTCACTGCAAGGATTTTCCGGTAGTTTAACTTCGATCTGAACAGCTTTTCAAGATAAATGCCGGCAAGCTGATGTGTTTTACCTGAACCTGCTGATGCACTATATATTGTTAATGTTCCGACACCCATAACCGGGTAAAGTTAGCCATTTTAATTAACTTTGCGCTGTGAAAAAAAGGGTAGTAATAGGTTTATCCGGAGGTGTTGACTCCAGTGTTGCAGCCTGGCTCCTAAAGGAAAGCGGCTATGATGTAGTCGGGCTGTTTATGAAGAACTGGCACGATACAACAGGCCTTCTTCAAAGCGACTGCCACTGGGAAGATGACATTATGTTTGCAGAAATGGTAGCCCGGAAACTTGATATCCCGTTTTATTCAGTAGATCTCAGTGTGCCATACAGAAAAAAGGTCGTCGATTATATGTTTTCAGAGTACGAAAAAGGCCGCACACCAAATCCTGATGTTCTTTGCAACAGGGAAATAAAATTTGACTCCTTTTCTGATGAAGCAAAAAAACTAGGAGGCGACTTTGTGGCTACAGGTCATTATTGCCGGAAGGAGGTCACCGGAACAACAGACGAAAAAATTTACCGGCTGTTGTGCGGGAAAGATGATAATAAGGACCAAAGCTATTTTCTTTGTCAGCTTAGCCAGCAACAGCTTGAATATGCCCTTTTTCCCATAGGAAACCTTATAAAACCGGAGGTTCGTGCCATCGCTGACAAACTCGGTCTTGCAACAGCCCACAGGAAAGATTCCCAGGGCATCTGCTTTGTTGGTAAGGTGCATCTTCCCACTTTCCTCCAGCAGAAGCTGAAAGCAAGAACAGGATCAGTGGTTGAGATACCGGCGGATTTTAACCATAAATTCTGGCAGGCAGGGTTGCCTCTGGATAGCATTGAGAATAATTATCTCATTTCAGCATCAGAACCATATCAGTTTACACCGGGATCAGGCAGGGTTATCGGAGAACACAACGGGGCCCATTTCTTCACTGTAGGACAGAGAAAAGGAATTAACATAGGCGGTTATAAGGAGCCATTGTTTGTGATTGGAATTGATATCACCGGCAACCTGTTGTTTGTAGGTGAAGGGCAGTCACATCCGGGTCTTTACAGGAAAGGCCTGTTTATAAGGAGTGATGAGCTCCACTGGATCAGGAGAGACCTTGAGATGAAAGAAGATGAAGCAAGGGAATACGATGTAAGGATACGATATCGTCAGCCACTGCAGAAAGCAAAATTATTCAGAAAGAAAAGCGGCATCTACATAATATTCCAGAAGCTGCAGCGAGGCATCGCTCCCGGACAGTTTGCAGCATGGTATGAGGGGGAGGAACTTATGGGATCAGGGGTAATCAATATGTAATTACAATGTAATTACAATGTAATTACACGTAGAGACGGGTCTGAGACCCGCCTCTACTAAGACAACCGGTTCTTATAATCCGCATATCCGAATTCTTTAATCAGCCTGAATTTGTTATCCCTGGTCCAGATGCCGATTGATGGATGTCTGACACCGTTGAAAGTAGTTGTCTTAACCATTGTATAATGGATCATATCCAGGAAGATAATCCTGACGCCGGGCTTAAGCTCACTGTCAAATGACCATTCTCCCAAAAAGTCACCTGAAAGGCATGAATTGCCGCCCAGCCTGTAAGCCGGCTTACCCTCTGATGGATCGGCGGCACCGATAATTTTAGGTTTGTAGGGCATTTCGAGGCAATCGGGCATATGAGCTGTAAAGGATACATCAAGAATGGCGGTTCTTATCCCCTTGTTTTCGACAATATCCTCAACGGTCGAGACAAGCTCGCCTGTTTCCCAGGCATAGGCACTCCCTGGCTCCAGTATTATGTGAAGCCCTGATCTTTCCCTGAATCTTTTTAAGATTTTCACAAGATGCTCTGTATCATACCCTCTCCTGGTCATAAGGTGACCGCCGCCCATATTGATCCATCTAAGTTTCCTGAAGAACTTACTGAATTTCAGCTCAACAATCTCAAGTACTTTTTCCAGAGCATAAGAATCTGATTCAAAAAGTACATGAAAATGGAGTCCTTCAATATCATCCGGGATTCCTTCCTTCAACAGGTCCTCTGCAGTGATCCCCAGCCTCGACCCGGGTGAACAGGGATTGTAAATATCATGGCCTGTTTCTGAGTATTCAGGGTTTATTCTTAACCCTGCTGATATCTTCCGGGGATAACGTGAAAGGATAGCTGAGTATTTATGATACTGAGCCAGCGAGTTGAAAGTCACATGTGAACTGTATTTCAGAATTGATTCAAAATCAGCCTCTTTATATACCGGTGAATATGTATGGGCAGGCACTCCTATTTCTTCAAAGCACAACCTGGCTTCATCTGGTGAGCTTGCCGATGCTCCGTTTATATACTCTTTAAGGATAGGGAAGACACCCCACATTGCAAATCCCTTGAATGCAAGAATAATCTCGGCGCCTGATTCCCCCGATACCTGCTTAATAAGCGAGAGATTCCTGCGGAATCGTTCTTCGTCGATTACGTAACAAGGTGAAGGTACCTGGGAATAGTCTATGCTCACGGTTAAAGCTCAAGGTCAATGTCATGAAGCTCAATCCATGGAAGACCCAGCAGGTTCAGTTGTTCCATGAAGGGATCAGGATCAAATTCCTCCACATTAAAGACACCCGGCTTTTTCCAGATTCCTTTAAGATACATCATGGCCCCGATAGCTGCCGGAACTCCCGTAGTGTAGCTTACACCCTGTGCGCCTGTTTCCTTGTATGCTGATTCGTGACTGCAATTATTATATATATAATAGGTTTTTTCTTTACCATTCTTTATCCCTTTTATCCGGCATCCGATTGATGTCAGACCTTTATAATTTTCCCCAAGTTCACCAGGATCGGGCAGAACTGCTTTAAGGAACTGGATCGGAACTATCTCGTGCCCATTGAACATTACAGGCTCAATCCCTGCCATTCCAATATTCTGAATTACCCGGAGATGCGTAAGATATTCCTGGCCGAATGTCATCCAGAACCTTGCCCTTTTGAGAGTCGGATAATTCTTAACAAGCGATTCCAGCTCCTCATGGTAGATAAGATAAGATTCTTTAGGCCCTATCTCAGGATAATTGAGCGGCTTATGAATTTCGTGAGGCTTAGTATATATCCACTTGCCATTTTCAAAGTACTTGCCTTTTTGTGTCACTTCCCGGATGTTTATTTCAGGATTGAAATTGGTTGCAAAGGGTTTACCGTGGTCTCCTGCATTGCAGTCGACGATATCAAGGTAGTGTAACTCATTAAAATGGTGCTTTGCCGCGTAGGCCGTAAAGACCGAGGTTACACCCGGGTCGAATCCGCAGCCCAGTATAGCTGTAATCCCGGCCTTCCTGTATCTTTCCTGATAAGCCCATTGCCAGCTGTACTCGTATTTAGCCTCTTCGAGTGGCTCATAATTGGCTGTATCGAGATATGACACTCCCTCGGCCAGGCAGGCATCCATTATATGAAGATCCTGATACGGAAGAGCCACATTTACAACTATGTCAGGCTTAAAGCTTCTGATAAGGTTCCTGAGCTCAGGAACTTTATCGGCATCAATCTGTGCTGTTTTAATGCGGTCCGATCCGGTCCTGGCTGCGATCGCATCACATTTCGATCGAGTGCGGCTTGCATGCAATATTTCCGTAAACACATCCGGAAGCGAGGCCATTTTACTGATCACAACCGATCCGACACCTCCTGCACCTATAACTAATACTTTTCCCATGGTCATCCAAATTTTAAAGTCAGAATCAAATATAAGGTCATTCCGGGATATTTAAAGAACGATGCGAAGTAAATTCTCTTACTTTCTCGAGTTCTTCAGGGGTTCCAACGTTAAACCAGTACCCGTCATCACACCTGTAAGTATATATTTTATGAGAGGCTGCCAATTCAAGATAAAGAGAGACCACGGTATAGATGCCCTCTTTCATATATTTAAAAATTTCCGGTTCGATAATCTGGATTGAAGAGAAACCAATTCTTGTAAGGTCTTCCTCCTCATGCACAGCAATTATTTCTTCTCCGGTCGCAATATTGCACCACCCTTTCAGTACCCCATCTGAATTTACAAGCAGGAACCTGTTCCCTTCGCGTTTTCGCACGGCCAGGGTAGCCAGCCCTTTGTTCTTTAAATGATAATTATAGAGGGATGACAGATCAAGGTCAGTAACGATATCAGCATTATAGACAAGAAAAGGATTACTGTCAAAAAAGTCTCTTGCTTTATACAATCCGCCTCCATTCTCCAAAAGGAGGTCCCTTTCATCCGAAACAGTTATTTTAAATCCAAGCTTTTTAAGCCTTAATATCTCTTCTTCAACCATTCCGGCCATATAGTGAACATTGACCATGATATCATCGAATCCGGACCGCACACATTTTTCGGCTGCAATCTGAAGAAGGGTTTTCCCGTTAATGTCCACCAGAACCTTTGGTATTGTTTCCGTAATTTTTCCGAGCCTGGTACCTCTGCCGGCCGACATTATCATCGCTTTCATAAAACGGAGCTTAAAGTTTTTTGCTTTCTGCCAGTTTCATAAATACCTGTGTGCCAGGGATAGACCTTACCGTATTAAATAATTCCGGAAGGCTGATGTGGATTTCGGCCTGATCAATTATCTGATTCAACAGTTTTACTCCGGGGACTATGCTGTCGGTAAAAGTGGGCTTCTGCTCATACAATCCCCTGAATCCAAAAGCGCCAAGCGCCTGCATCACTCTTATCATGCTGAATCCGGAATAATATCCACGGAATTTATGCCGATCCTCCTTTGTGTAGCTGCAGAAATTTTCAATGTAATAGGTAAGTAAAGATTCCCTGTCAGTTTCATTCATAGGAATTTTAGCATCATAAAGCAACGAAGCAACATCGTACTGGGGAGCGCCTTTTCTGCCCCCCTGGTAATCGATGAACCATGGCTCCTCTCCCACCACCATTACATTGGCGGTCTGAAAGTCCCTGTAAAGGAAATAGTCCTGACCGGTTTCAAGAAGATAATCGGCAAGGAGATTGAAATCCTGTTCAAGCCTGCGTTCATTGAATGGCACGGCAAGAAGCTTCAGCAGCATGTACTTGAAATAATTCATATCCCACATCATCGACTGCCGGTCGAAGCTTCTGTGGGGATAACAAAGGTTAAGGTCAAGGCCATCAATTCCTCTGGTCTGGAACAGGATAAGCTGGTCAAGTATTTTCCTGTAAAGGATCATTGTTTCATTATCAAATGGTACGATCACCGATTTTTTATGGAGCCAGGTGTACAGGTTGTCATCTCCGAGATCCTGAAGATAATAGACTGATTTTTCAGGAAGATAACCGAATATTTCCGGCACAGGCAGTGACTTGTTTCTGAAATGACCTGTAAAACCGATAAAAGCTTCGTTTTCTTCAGGATTGGCATTAAATGCCCCGATAATGGTCTTACTCTCGTCGTGGATCCTGTAATATCTCCTGTCGGAGCCGGATCGCGGCAACGGAATCACCGATGTTTGAGCGTGCCCGAAGATCTCTTGATAACCTTCTGATATTGTTTTAATTATGTCGGAATCCTCCATGACTTACCGATTAATTTGTAATTACATTGTTATACCCACCCCTTGCCCCTCCCTCACCTTCGCATAAATGCTTCGGTGAGCAAAGCAGGAGGGGATCCCTTCTAATTAACCCACCCCTCACTTATAACTTTATCATCACTTTCTTCTTGTACAAAATTAAAGCTATTACCCAGATAAATAGCATCTGGATAATGGCAAACATCAGGCTTCCGTTCAAATTTCCGGCAACCGGGACGCAAATCCTTTCATAAAACCATGTATATAAATTGATTTCATTACCATTAGCCGGTATTTTAATTAAAAGCATCAATCTTGTCCAGACACCTGCAAGGAAATATGAAAAGAGGGCATTTGTTCCGAATATCACAAAAAACAGACCCCACTTCCGGAATTTTACAACATCGGCCAGCCAGTAAATAATTGCCAGAACCATCATTGCAATACCGGCTGTATAGAGAACGTACGAGCTTGTCCAAAGAGCTTTATTTATCGGGAAAAGATTATTCCATAAAAGGCCGAGTCCAACCAGAGCAGCGCCGATTATCAGAGTTTTCAGAACACTTTTTCTGCCTTCTGATTTTTTTCCGACAAGCTCTCCTGTATAAAATCCGATTATGACTGTACAGATTGAAGGAACAGTACTTAACAACCCTTCAGGTTCAAAAGGTATCCCAAAACCTTTGTACATATGGTTTGTCCCAAGGATCAATTTATCGATCTTAAGCACAAAATTACCTTCAAGACTATATGGGTCGGCGCCACCGAAAAATGCAAGTAAAGCCCAGTAAAGCAATAAAAGAACAGCGGTAACGATCCATAAATAATCACGATTAATTGTCATGCATATCAATGCACCGAGTCCATAAGCAAGGGCAATTCTCTGAAGTACACCCATGATCCGGAGGGTTGTATAATCCCT
>JBBSAP010000067.1:0-19771 GCA_038252165.1 Bacteroidales bacterium
AGAATGCGAAGTGGTTTGAGGCAGCTCTTCAAGGTGCGCTGCATCATGATAAATCCGATACAAAGCAGAATGCGAAGTGGTTTGAGGCAGCTCTTCAAGGTGCGCTGCATCATGATAAATCCGATACAAAGCAGAATGCGAAGTGGTTTGAGGCAGCTCTTCAAGGTGCGCTGCATCTTATTAGATAGATACAAAGCAGCAGAGCTGCAAAATATTTGTAGAAATGTGTTAGAAAGATAATTATTCAGGTGCAGCGCACCGGAATATTTAATCCTATTCATATATCAAAATATTCAAATCTGAACGAAGGTAAATTTTACATCCCATCAGGAAGAAATAGCAATCCAAAAACACTGAAACTAAAGGCAGCGAAGATCCTGCCATTGAAAATTGTTCCACCTGCTCAGTTGACCAAGCTTCAGCGAAGTCATCCGATTAAGTGAAAATGGCATTATTTGTTATAACGAGTTAAAGAACTACTTTTGAAATAAGATTATGAAAAAAATGGAAGGAGATATCTCTTTGTTTTTGGCCATAGAAAAAATGATGCAGGAGAAAATGTTTTTATATCAAGGTAAGCTTGTTGTAAAAGATGTCGATCTTGTAGGGATATACGATGTGAAGACAAGTGAACTCAGAACAAGAATAAAGAAAAACAGATCGCGCTTCCCGTCTGATTTTATGATAGAAATAAGTGAAGGCGAGTATGCTTTAACGGAACCGGGTATCCTTATGATAGGTGGCCTGTTAAGAAGCGGGAGAGCGAAAAGGGCACATATCCAGTTTATCGAATATTTTGTTCACCTCTTGGATGAAAACGGAGTATCAGTTTTTGACTTTATAAAAACCGTTGACAATGAACTTTGATCAGTTAATACAGGCTTTTGCACAGGCAGTTCTATTTAACATATCCTCAAATTGGTCAGTCACTGCCTGAACAATCGCTAAGGAAGTCATTATCGGAAAAATCCGAAGGTAAAAACAAGAGTGCGCATTTGAGTTAGTATTGATGGAACCGCTCCGCGGTTTAGTGTAACAACGTCCTTAACCCTGTTATCGAATCCCGGAGGGATTCCATCAATATTAGAATATACGCATACAGGTACCATGAACCCCGGAGGGGTTCCATCAATACCTCAATTTAAAAGACTCCTTAAAAGACTCCTTATCCGACACCTTAAAAGACTCCTTTTTTTGTATCTTAACTGACATTTAAAAACTTGAAACAATGACACGCAGAAAAACAGGTGAAAATAACATCAGGAGCCTCAGAAAACTTTCAGGCGGTGCGAGCTATGGCATTACCATACCGGTTGAATACATCAGGAATCTGAAATGGAGACTAAAGCAAAAACTTGAAGTAAAGCTTTATAAAGACAGGATCATAATCCGTGACTGGAAACCCTGACATATGGAAAGAAACAATTTTTGCTTTCATAACCCTGATGTGATCCTGCCAATTGAATAAGATCAGGAATAATGATAAATTTGCACCAGTAAACAAATCCTGATACCTGATGGCACTTCAATGCGGAATTATTGGAATTACAAATGTCGGTAAGACGACGATCTTTAATTGTATCTCCAATACAAAGGGCGAAACGAATGCTTTTGCATTCAGCGCCACCAAATCAAATATCGGGGTGGTGCAGGTTCCTGATCCCAGGCTGTATGAACTTGAGAAACATCAGATTACAGACAGGATTGTTCATACAACAGTCGAAATAGTTGATATACCCGGACTTACCCGAGGCTCGAATAAGGGTGAAGGTGTCGGCAATAAATTTCTCGGCGACATCCGCAATACTGATGCTCTGATTCATGTCCTGAGATGTTTTGATAATGACGCCCTTCCTCACATTGACGGTTCAGTTGATCCTGCAAGGGATATGGAGACTATCGACTTTGAGCTTCAGGTAAAGGATATGGAGTCGGTTGAGAAGAAACTGCAGCGCCTCGGGAAAATGGTAAGGGCAGGAGATAAGGATGCAAAGCATGGCATCGAAGTTCTGACAAAGTTCAGGGATCATATCGGCAATTTTAATAATGCCCGGACTCTCGATATAAAGCACGAGGAGAAAAAACATGTCGATGACCTCTTTCTTCTTACAATGAAACCTGTAATGTATGTCTGCAATGTCGATGAGAAATCTGCCGCTTCCGGAAATAAATACGTTGAAAAAGTAAAAGAAGAACTTAAGGGTAAAAATGCAGAGATACTTGTTATCGCCGGAGCGGTTGAAGCAGAAATAGCCGAGCTTGAAAGCATTGAAGACAGGCTCGCCTTTCTCAGGGAAGCAGGTTTGGATGAACCAGGAGTGGATAAGATGGTAAGGGCCGCTTACAAGATGCTGAACCTTCAGACATTCTTTACAGTGGGGCCGATGGAAATCAGGGCATGGACAATTAAAAAGGGAATGACCGCACCGCAGGCCGCAGGTGTTATTCACAGCGATCTGGAAAGAGGTTTTATAAGGGCAGAGGTAATGAAATACAGGGATTTTATAACCCTGGGATCGGAACATGCATGTAAGGAGGCAGGCAAGTTTTACATAGAAGGAAAAACCTACGTGGTCGAAGACGGTGATGTCCTTCATATCAGGTTCAATGTTTAATCTTCCGGATGTTTAAGAAAATACTGATATCGTTACTGATATTTTCATTTCTGGCAGAATTGTGCCATTCTCAAAATGTATCAAATGATACAAAACTTCGCAGGATCATTTCTGAAAAAGGCCAGGCTGAAGTAATGATTTCCGGCTGGAGCCGGCAGACTATCGACAGGCTCACACGTATTTACTCAATACGGTCCGTAAAGGATAAGGCAATTCATATTGTGCTCTCACCACTGACAGCTGAAAGATTTATAGCGGAAGGGTATGATTATCAAATTGCTGAAAATACGGAAAGCAAAGGAGTTCTCAGTTCATCGGACATGACTGAAGCGATGACTTGGGATAGTTACCCGTCTTATACACAGTATGACTCTATAATGCGGTTTCTTGCATCTTCTTACCCTTCACTCTGCATGCTCGATACAATAGGTACAAGTATAAACGGAAAGCTGGTCCTTGTCCTCAAGATCTCCGATAACTGCAAAGTTGATGAGTCTGAACCGGAAGTCTTTTATTCATCAGGTATTCACGGAGATGAAACGGCGGGATTCATTCTTATGCTGAGACTTTCGGAATACCTGCTTAAATACTACAGCCTGGACCGCAAGGTGAAAGATCTTGTGGACAATCTTGAGATTTGGATAAATCCCCTGGCAAATCCCGATGGAACTTACAGGAACGGTAATTATATCGTTTCGCCAGTGCGGTTCAATGCGAATGGATGGGATCTGAACCGGAACTTTCCCGATCCTGATGTCCCTGGCTTCACAAGGCAGAAAGAGACGCTCGAAATGATGAGTTTTCTTGCTGAACACAGGTTTGCACTCTCGGCGAATTTCCATTCCGGAGAGGAAGTTGTTAATTTCCCATGGGACCGGTGGCCGGTTGAACATGCAGATAATGACTGGTTTTACGCAATAAGCAGAGCCTGGGCAGACACTGTCCATCTCTATTCCGGGCCGGGCTATATGAATTACCTTGATAATGGTGTAACAAAAGGATATGATTGGTATCAAGTTAACGGTGGCCGGCAGGATTATGTTACGTATGCACTTAACGGACGTGAAATAACGGTCGAACTTGATGACAGATTTGTCACTCCGGCTTCTGATCTGGATAATATCTGGCAGTACAACTACCATTCGCTGCTTGGTTACCTTGAAAATGCAATTTTCGGGATTCACGGACAAGTTACAGACGCTCTGAACAATGAACCTGTTCCCGCAAAGATTTTTATTGAAGGGTATGACAGAGACAGTTCGCATGTTTATTCAGATACTCTTACCGGCTTTTTTACAAGGTTTCTTTTACCAGGAACATATGACCTCAAATTTACTGGTGGGGGTTACAGGAATATAACAGTCAGTGACATCATGGTAATACATCGGGAAAGAACTGACCTGACGGTAAAAATGTTCCCCGATTTAAATCCTCCGGATACTACAAATCCGGCTAAACCGTTATTCTATCCGAACCCGGGAAGTATTATTATTAATGCTGTTCTTCCTGAAAACATAAGGGGTACGGTTAATATAAGAATATTTAACCTGACCGGCAGAAATGTTTCAGATTATGAGGGAGAAACCTCGGACAGGAATCCTGTAAAGCTGGATGTCAGCCGGCTGCCGGCGGGCATTTATTTCGTTCTATTCACAAATAGGGAAACAAGACTTTCGTGCCGCGGCAGGATTGTGATTTCCAGATGATTCTGACTGGTATTTTGGAATGATTATTGTTTCTCAGGCTGAAAATATTACTTTTGTGCCTTTTATAAAGCTGTGGAGATTATCAAAATGACAGGGAAAAAAGTTATTGCTGGTTTTTTGCTTCTATGTGGTTTTTTACGTCTGCCTGGACAAGGGGCATATCTGCCGCCTGACAAGCCATCTCTTATAATCGGAATAGTGGTTGAACAGCTGCGGTTTGATCAGATTGAAAGGTTCAGGGACAGGCTTTCTGAAAACGGAATCAAAAAATTGATAAATGAAGGAACATTTTTCCGCAATGCCTCCTTTGATTACATGCTTACCCAGTCGGCACCCGGATTTGCGACTATTTCGACCGGGACAGAACCATCTTATCATGGTATTACTTCCGATAGCTGGTATCTTCTCCTGAAAAATGAATTCATCTATTGCACCAGGGATATTTCAGTTAATCCGACAGGGGGAAGCTATGAATCAGGCCTTCATTCTCCGGTTAATCTTAATGCTTCAACATTTGCAGATGAGCTTAAGATCGCAACAGGTAAAAGGGCAAAGGTGTTTGCAGTAGGCATTAAAGAACACTCGGCAATTTTCTCTGCCGGTCATGCGGCCGACGGGGCATTCTGGTATGATAACATTACCGGAAACTGGATGTCATCATCATATTATATGAAGGCTCTGCCACCCTGGGTCAATGATTTCAACGCAATGAAATACCCGGAAACATACCTGAGTACCACATGGAACCTTCTCAGGCAGGCAGCTGATTATTCAGTATGCCTTCCTGATTCAAATAAATTTGAGACAGGATTTAATGGCCGCAATTATTTCCCTTACGATATTAACAAACTGAGCAAGCCGGCAGGCAGAAATTCAATACGGAACTTTGCATTTCTGAGGGAGACCCCTTTCGCGGATGCTTTTACAACCGATTTTGCAATAAGATTGATAGAAAAGGATAGTCTTGGCAGGGATGAGTTTCCTGATTTTCTTGCTATATGCTATTCATCGACCGACTATATAGGACACAGATTCGGACCCTCTTCAGTAGAGACTGGTGATGCCATTCTTCGTCTTGACAAGAATATTGAAACGCTGATGAATTATCTGAATGACAATATTGGAAAGAGAAATGTACTTATCTATTTCACATCAGCCCACGGAGTTTCAGAAATTCCAAAGGTTATGGAGGATACGAGGATACCGGCTGGTTATTTCAATCAGAATCAGGCGCTGCAGCTCCTGCGGAGTTATCTTAATGCTGTTTATGGTGAAGGTGACTGGGTGAGAGGATTTTCGGAACGGCAGATATTTCTAAACAGGACGCTTATTGAAGATGCCAGGATCGCGATAGAAGATATACAGAAGAAGACCGCAAGATTTCTTACACAGTTTACAGGTGTTGCATCAGCTTTTCCTTATTATGCTTTTGAGGCAAATGACTTTGGTAACGGACATCTGAAACGGATCGTAAATAATTTCAGTCCTCAGAGGTCGGGTGATGTAATTGTTACTTTAAATCCCGGCTGGGTCGAAAAGGAGCTGGATCAGATTACGAATCACAATTCACCCTATGAATATGATTCACATGTTCCGCTTATATGGTATGGCTGGACTGTCAACAGGTCAACTGTTATGAGGAAAGTAAACATGACCGACATTGCTGCCACACTTTCATCTCTTTGCAGGATACCATATCCTAATGCATGCTCCGGGGAACCGATGCCGGAACTCTTCAGGTAGCCATCCTTGTTTTTATACTATCCCTTTCTGAACAGGCTTCTGCCAGTAAGCCCGGATTCTTTTCGCAGCCATTTCCAAGAATAATAAGATCAGCTCCGGCATGGAATGCATCTGATATCTCCTGCCGGCGTCTCAGTCCTCCGCCTACTGCAACAGGTATAGAAATATTTTCTCTTACTGCTTTTATTATTTCGGTGGGAACAGGGTAATCTGCTCCGCTTCCCGCTTCAAGGTAAATCATATGCAAGCCCAGCATTTCGCCTGCCAGCGCTGTTGCAACAACAAGGTCGGATTTATCGGCCGGAATTGCCTCAGTCTGGCTTATATATTCGACTGATGTTTTTTTCCCTGAGCCGACAAGGATATACCCCACCGAAACAAGTTTTTCCCTTACACTTCTCAGGTAGGGAGCTGCAATTACATGGTTTCCGATCAGAAGTTCAGGGTTTCTTCCTGAAATAAGTGAGAGGAGCAGTATTGCATCGGCTTTGAGGCTTAGCTGGAGGAGGTTTCCCGGGAAAAGAACTATAGGTATGCTGCACAATTCCCTTACAGTATCGATAAGATTATCTATGCTGTTGAATGTAAGGCTGCCACCTGCAAGGATATAGTCAGTTTTACACTCAGAGGCAATCCTGAGGATATTCTTAAGTCCTTCAGCCGATCCTTTGTCGGGATCGAGCAGGAGTGCGACACTTTTATTTCCCGGAAAATTATCCTTTATCATAATTTTTCTTTGTCCAGACTATTGCATAGTTATCGTACTTTGTATAAAAAAGGTCAAATGTGTCATTTATCTTGTCAGTTTTGACTTTCCCTTTTATTTCGCCTGACTCTTTAACCTCGAAAGGTTCAATTGTAATATTCTTTTTTATACTTATTCCCTCCTTGTCGCAGATCTTATAGAGAGCTTCTTTGGCGCACCAGTGCAGGTAAAGATGATACCTGCGGTTTTCCGGCTCTTTTGTGATCTTTTCTCTCCGGTTAATAAATTTAAATGCGATTCTCCCGATATTAGTGCTCATATGCTCCAGGTCAATCCCTACTTTCTCATTGGTGCTCAGTAGAATTGCAGTAAGCTTATTAGAGTGGGAGATACTGATAAATCTTGAACCGTCCCTGAGAAAGGGCTTGTTGTTTTTATTATAAACGATCCTTGCATCTTTTCCAAGAAGTTCGGCAAGCAGGGCTCTTACGCTAAGGAATTCAAGTTTTCTTGAAGTGCTGGCGAAGACTTTGTATTTCTTTTTATCACCGTTGTCGAGTATCACGGAATCAAGCAGGGTTTTAATATCCTCCTCAATTTTCCAGACACCCAGAATGGTGAATTCGTTAAGATAATGTTTAGAAATACAACCCATTAATCTGTTAAAAATTTACTTTTCCTTCCATTTCAGAGTTTCAATCAGATGAATGACATCCTCCCTGAAGAAATCAATTACAGGTGCAAGAGAATCTGCATTTGGTTCTGATTCAAAATAGAGAGACCCTCTAAGGTAATGATTTATGCTGTCGGTTACATAAAACTGAACAGCTGATGCAGTATTACCTTTCAGGTCATATAGTACTCCAAATATCCGGTTTTCATTGTCACTAATAAGCTGTTCATTGATCGCGTCGGCTTTTGTAATGTGGTTTTTCACATTCATTGTGTAAGTCTGCTCGATCAGGCTCTCAAGATCACCCCCGACATCCTTATAAGTCAGGTAGATCCGGGCTTTATACGCTGGAAATTCAATATTAAACCAGCCTGGTTCTGATCTATCACCATTCTTTTGAGAAATATTTCCATAAACCGGGTATTCGAATTTCAGAGGAAGATTGTTCTCCTGGTCCGTTTCATTGAACATCATATATTTCTTTTGTGGCAGATCGATCCTGAAATAGCCTTTTGGTTTTGGTACAGGGACTTCCCTGCAGCTTATAAAGCTTACAATTGCAAGCATAAATAAGATTGAAGGCACATTACTCTTGCTTAATTTTCCCATCGTTATCAGTTAATTCCACCCTAATTTCCTTTATCCTTCTCTTATCTGCAGATTCTATTCTGAAATTAAAATTCCGGTATGTGATCATCTGGCCTTTCTGGGGGATCTCACCGGTAAGCTCAAGGATAAGTCCGGCGAGTGTTTCCGATTCACCCCTGACATCTTCAAACGGATCATCTTCAACTTCAATTATTTTGAAAAAGTCGTTAAGCAGGATTTTACCTTCGAAGATATATGTTTTATCATCGATTTTGCGGTGCATTGTTTCGTCCTCATCACTTTCATCGGTTATTTCGCCGACAATCTCTTCGAGGACATCTTCGAGTGTAATGATTCCTGAAGTTCCTCCATACTCATCGATAACCACAGCCATATGTTGCTTCTTTATCTGAAACTCTTTAAGCAACTCATTTATCTTTTTGGTTTCAGGAACAAAATGAACAGGTCGCATCAATGCCTGCCACTTGAAATTATCGGAACTGTTGGTATAAGGAAGGATATCTTTAGCGTAAAGTATGCCTTTAACTGAGTCGAATGATCCCGAATAGACAGGAATTCTGGAAAACCCCGATTCGATTATAATTGATTTTACTTTGTTGAATCCAATCTTGATATTAATTGCGGTCACATCTATTCTCGGGCACATTATCTCGTTTACATTGATGTTGCCGAAATTAACTATCCCCTTCAGGATCTTCTCGTCTTCATTTATATCGTCCGATGCAAGTTCGAGGGCATCCGACAAATCATCCATGCTTATGTTTGTGTACCTGTGCCCGGCTCTTCTTTTAACGAATGAAGTCGAAAAGATGAGAAGGGAAGTGACGGGTTTAAACAGTGTTTCCAGAAATGACATGGGATAAGCCATGAACTGTGCCATTGGTATCTGATTCCTGGTTGCAAAGACTTTGGGCATTACCTCAGCAAAAAAAAGCAGGATAAAAGTAATTACTACTGCCTCGACAATGAATCCAAGGACAGGATTTGTGCTGAAGTCAAACGTACGGGCGCTCAGGAAAGCAGCCAGAAGTACAATTGCAATGTTTACTGTATTGTTGGCAACCAGGATTGTGCTCAGCAGCTTGTCGGGCATATTACAAAGCTTAAGGATCATGGCTGCCTTCTTTGACTTACTCGATTTGAGTTTTTCGATATCTTCAGGCCTCAATGAAAAGAAAGCTACCTCGGAACCCGACATAAGAGCAGAAACAAAAAGCAACAGAATCAGCACTATCAAACCTATAATCAGCTTGAAATCGAGAGGATTGGTAACCATGCCCGGGAAAAGCACAGCAGATGAAAATAAAAATCCTGGTACCAATTGTAAAATTATTTAGTGAAACCCTCTAAAAGGGCAGATCATCTTCATTATTGGGCTGATATCCTGCCGGAGGCTCATTCAGGTCGGAGCCAGGAGGTTCTTTTTCCTGAATACTGTTTTTATTCTGTTCTGGTACCGGAGCAGAGACTGTACTCTGCTTTTTATCAAGTACAAGAAAAGTATCTGCCAGGATCTCGGTTATATATTTATTATTGCCGTCTTTGTCAACATATGATCTTGTTTTGATCTTGCCCACAATATAGAGCTGGGATCCTTTTTTGACAGTTTTTTCAGCGACCTCAGCCATTGCGCGCCAGAGAACGATATTATGCCATTCGGTCGTAGTTATGGTTTCTCCCTGCTGATTTGTGTAGGATTCACTTGTTGCCAGCGGAAAAGTAACCTTGGCAACTCCCTTGTCGAAATAACGTATCACCGGATCTTTACCGACGTTCCCGACAAGTATAACCTTATTGATTGACATGTAGTTAAAGATTTTATTTTGTTTTTTAATTCAATCGTAAAGTTAATAAAAAATAGCTTACTTCTATCCCGTCTTATATTAATAACAGAATATACATATTTTCAGGATATTACGGAGAAGTGAGCGTTTTCAGCCTGTCGGTCCGGAATCTTTCACGAACCGGGCAGGTTTATCAGATTGATTTGTCTATTTCATTGTATTTTAGGCAATAATATTATTTTTATAAAAAAAATTATTCTTTAAGTGTTTCATATTAAACAAATAATATTTTTATATTTGCAGGGTTGAAAAAAACGTATACTCAAAATAATTTGTTGAATTTTAAACTTCACGAAAATGACTAAAGCAGACATTGTTAATGAAATTGCCAAGAATACTGGTATTGAAAAGGTAACAGTTCAGAAAACTGTAGAAGCTCTTATGGAAACGATAAAGCATTCAATGGTTTCCGGTAATAACGTTTACCTGAGAGGTTTTGGAAGCTTTATTGTTAAGAAAAGAGCAAAAAAGACTGCAAGGAATATCTCAAAGAATACAACTATCATCATTCCAGCTCACAATATTCCTTCCTTCAAGCCGGCAAAATCATTCATTACAAAAGTTAAATCGCACGTTAAGAAGTAATCCTCCATGCCAAGCGGAAAGAAAAGAAAAAGACATAAGATGGCTACCCACAAGCGCAAAAAGCGTTTGCGGAAGAACAGACATAAGAAGAAGTAGCGAGAACAGGGTAGTCAAAGTTTGAAAATACTGAACCTAAAGGTCCTGTGATCTTTAGGTTTATTGTATTATTATGAGGGACGATGCAGGGATATATTAACTCAGTTTAATATAGTGTTTTGGTAAATAAGGATTTAATTATTGACGTCGGTATTTCTGAGGTCTCTCTGGCGTTACAGGAAGACAAGCAATTAAAGGAGCTTAATAAGGAAAAGAGAAATATAAGGTTCTCTGTGGGGGATATTTACCTTGGAAAGGTAAAGAAGATCATGCCCGGACTTAATGCCGCGTTTGTTAATGTGGGTTATGAACGGGATGCCTTCCTTCATTATCTCGATCTCGGAGCCCAGTTCCGAACACAGCACAAGTATTATACAACTGCAGTTCAAAAGCAAGGCCGGATAACTCCTCTGCATAAAATCAAATGTGAGGAAGATATCGACAAGGACGGCAAAATAACAGATGTTCTGACTGCCGGACAGACCGTTCTTGTACAGATAACAAAAGAGCCCATTTCGACAAAAGGACCAAGGCTGGCTTCCGAAATATCTCTCGCGGGAAGGAACCTGGTTCTTATGCCTTTTTGCGACAAGGTCTCCATCTCTTCAAAAATTGAGAGCTCTGAAGAAAAGAACCGGCTTAAGACTCTGGTCCAGAGCATAAAGCCCAAGAACTATGGTGTTATTGTCAGAACAGTTGCCGAAGGAAAAAAAGTTGCAGTGCTGGATGCTGAGCTTAAAGAGCTGGTTAGCAGATGGGAGTCGGCATTCTTTGCTGTCAGGAAGGAAACCAAAACACCAAGGCTTTTTATAGGCGAGATGAACAGGACCTCAACTATACTGAGGGACATGCTCAATGTAACTTTTACAGGTATTCATATCAACGATCCTGTTTTAGCGGAGGAAGTCAGAAAATATATCAGGGAGATAGCTCCGGAAAAAGAGAAGATAGTGAAGGTTTATAATGGCACACTTCCTATTTTCGATCATTTTGGAGTTAATAAGCAGATAAAAGCCCTCTTTGGAAAGACTGTCTCATTTAAACATGGTGCTTATCTGATAATTGAGCATACCGAAGCCCTTCATGTTATTGATGTAAATAGTGGAAACAGGTCACGTTCAGGTAATGATCAGGAGGCTAATGCTCTTGAGGTCAATATGGAAGCTGCCCTGGAAATTGCAAGGCAGTTGCGGCTCAGGGATATGGGCGGAATAATTGTTGTTGATTTCATTGATATGCAGTCGGGCGAAAATAAGTTGCAGCTGTTCGACAAGATGAAAGAGATTATGACAGCCGACAGGACTAAGCATAATATTCTTCCCCTCTCAAAATTCGGACTGATGCAAATCACGCGGCAGAGGGTAAGGCCTGAAATGAATATTGTAACGGATGAAAAATGCCCTTCATGTCAGGGAACAGGGCAGACCCGCCCGACAATACTCTTTACTGATGACCTGGAAAAGAATCTCGAATTCATTATTGGGAAGATAAAAACACGGAATATCCTCCTGAATGTCCACCCCTTCGTGGCTTCTTTTCTTAAGAAAGGAATTTTCCCGTTATACAGGCATTGGGATTTCAAATATAAGATCTTCCTTAAAGTTCAGGCAGTAACTTCATACCATATGCTCGAATACCATTTCTTTGACAGGTATGAAAATGAAATTGACCTGGCATGATTAAAAGCTGATCCCGAACAACTTCCTGCATTAATTCCATCCCCCGATCCCCCGCAAGCGGGCTATGGATAATTTCAAGTCCCACGGACGGAGGATAGCTATCGGCGCAGGGGATTGATTAAGATTTGTTATTTTTGCAAAGTATTAATACCGGTTTTATGCTTAAGAGAGCCATATTTACTGCATCAGCAATTCTGTTTATTGCATTCAGCGCCAATTCACAGATATATGATCCTGTAACCTGGGATTTCAGTTATGAAAAAAAGGGAAACAACAGCTATGAGCTTGTCTTCACTGCGGAAATTGAAAAGGGTTCTCATATTTATGCAATGGAGATCCCGGAAGGCGGTCCTATTCCTACCTCCTTTACGATAAATACTCCGTCCGGATTCACTCTGGACGGCAAACCTTATGAAGTTACAAAACCGGAGGAGGTCTTTGATGAGGCCTTTGGTTTTAAGATAAAATCCTTTAGTGAGAAAGCGGAGTTCCGTCAGAAAATATCTTCTCAAGGCTCATCTTTTACAGTTACCGGCCTTGTTAACTATATGTCGTGCAACAACACTACATGTTCACCCCCGAAAGATGTCGAATTTTCAATAAAAATTGGAGATCAGGTCAATTCGACAGCAATTGTATCGGCTGAAAGTCAGGATATAACACCCGGAACCGGGATGGGAGGAAGAGGATTGCTTAAATTCTTTCTTTTATCTCTCCTGGCAGGTTTCGCAGGAATACTTACCCCCTGCGTTTTTCCGATGATCCCTATGACAGTTGCATTTTTCTCACAGGGATCTGAGAACAGAACCAAATCGGTTATCAAAGCATTGATTTTCGGAGTTTCAATTGTACTTATCTATTCCCTGCTTGGGATCATAGTGTCGCTTACGAGTGCGGGAGCTGGTTTTGCAAATAGCCTGAGCACTCACTGGATACCAAATCTGCTGTTTTTTGCCTTGTTTGTTCTTTTTGCCATATCTTTTTTTGGTGCATTTGAGATCGTTTTGCCTAATAAATGGGTTTCGGGTGCCGATTCAAGGGTTGATAAAGGCGGGCTGATAGCTGCATTTTTTATGGGACTGACAACTGTGATTGTATCTTTCTCCTGCACCGGACCAATTGTTGGAGCCCTACTGGTTGAGGCAGCATCGGGTGATGTATTGCGGCCCACTATAGGTATGCTTGGTTTCGGACTTGCTTTTGCCTTACCATTCACAATTTTTGCACTCTTTCCTTCAATAATGAACAAGATGCCAAAATCAGGAGGCTGGCTTAATTCGGTCAAGGTGGTGCTCGGTTTTATTATGCTTGCTTTCAGTCTGAAATTCCTGATGACCATCGACAGTGTTTATTCATTCAATATCCTGTCAAGAGATCTTTACCTTGCGATATGGATTGTATTATTCACATTGACAGGACTTTACCTGATGGGCAAGATCAAGTTCAGTCACGACAGCGACCTTCCTTACATAGGAACTTTCAGGCTTTTCCTTATAATAGCGGTATTTTCATTCGTTGTATATCTTATTCCGGGATTATTCGGTGCACCTCTTAAAGGATTATCTGCTCTGCTGCCATCGCCGGAGACATCAAAATTCAACCTTGCAAGGATAATGCCGGTAAATTCTGCCGCATCTTCGCCTGCAACATCTTCCGTTTTTACCAGTGAACTCTGCTCAACCCCAAGGCATGATGATATCTTTGACATGCCACTTGGACTGACGGGTTATTTTGACTACAAACAGGGGTTGAAGTGTGCAAAGGAGCAGGGAAAACCTGTACTTCTTGACTTTAAGGGGCATGCCTGTGCCAATTGCAAGCTTATGGAAGCTAAAGTATGGTCCGATCCGGAAGTATTGAGACGTCTCAGGGACAATTTTGTAATTATCGGGCTGTATGTTGATGACAGAACATTATTACCTGAATCTGAATGGATAACTTCTGCTATTGACGGTAAGATAAAGAAGACAATCGGAAAGATAAATGAAGACCTGGAGATCTCAAAGTTCAAAACCAATGCCCTTCCATTATATGTGATCACTGATCATGAAGGGAACCCTCTGAACAAGCCGATGCCAACAAATATGAATGTGGAGGAGTACAAAAAATGGCTCGATGAAGGATTGGAACTTTTTGCTGCAAAATCGCTGAGATAAATCAAATTAAAAAGTTACACCGGGGAAGAAAGAAAATCTATTTAAAGCAGATATTTCCCCTTTTAGCATCAATTTTTACTCTTTTTGAACCGGGGTTATTGCCGATTTTACCGGTTATCAGGTATTCTTTTTTATCCTCATTTAAAGCCTCTTTTTTCGATTCAATGTTTTTATCAGGGAGAACAACAAATGCATTGGTATGTCTGATATCGAATTCAAATGAAGCTGAAGGATCAAAATCTGCTGTAATATCTGAATAATCTGAGCTAATATTTATTTTTTCGAAAGCGCCATCAACGTTTTCAGCATCGAAACTGCCATATTTAAGGTCAAGATCAGTGTTACCGGTGAGTATGTCAACTTTGTAATCGGTGAAATAGGAAATGCCGGTTAATCCGGAAACATATCCGATGTAGAATTTGTCCCTGCGCGATTCCACATTTACTTTCCCTGCTTTTCCCAGATCAAACCTCGTGGATGTGCTGTTTACTGAGATATCTTCACTCTGGCTTATTTTGATCTTTGAAAAGGTCGAATTGATCCTGCCTGATTTGACCGAACCTATTTCAGCATCACCAAAGTCGAGAGACAGATTGGAAATCCGGTTTAGTGAGGTTGCCTCAAAATTACCTTTGGAGAGCGATACTGAAATGACTCCTGTGTTATTTTCCATGAAAATATCACCAAATTGGTTCTCAATATTAATATCAGCATTATCAGGGATATTTATGTAATAGTTGATCTGAACCCTGGAATTATAATCTATTATTTTACCGGTTATACCCTTAAAGCTTTCGAGGAGTACTGTTATTTCCTTTCCGAATTCAGTCTTTGCCATTACCAGAGAACCTGTCCCGGCAATATTGATTTCAATTCCGTCGAGCATTTTTTGAAGCCTTGTTTGATTCGGTGCAAAAGCTTCAATTTCGGCCATAATATGAACTGTGTCTTTTTTCCATGACGTAATATGAATATCACCGTATTTGTTATTTACTTCCAGCCTGGTGTCCTTTTTCAGGGGAATGGATTTCGTAAAGCTTCGTTTCTCAGAGACTGACTGCGCTGACACCGGAAGTGCCAGGAACAATATAAAGCCGGTAATTAAAATGTTTTTTGATCTCATAATGATTATTATAGTCAGGTTTAATCTCAGGATAAAGACGAAGATAAAACCGGAATGTTACACCCTGGTGCCAAACTATTTTATTTTGTGCGGAAAGGCCGGATTATAAAAACCACGGCCAATGTAAGGATGCTGATAACATTCGCTATATAAAGCAGATAGTCCCCAAACCTTACGTACGGAGTTATGCGTTCTTCATAACTGAATGTGCCTGTAATGACAGATGGAATCCACCATTCCGTTTTCCGCACTATTTTTCCCCTTATATCAATAAAGCAGGAGATGCCTGTATTGGCTGATCTGATAACCGGTCTCCTGGTCTCGATCGCTCTTAATGAAGCATAGGAAAGATGATGTTTATACCCATTCGTGTTTTTCCACCAGCCATCGTTTGTAATTATGAAAATTGCTCCTGCGCCGTCCCTGATATGATTTGTTATAAATTCTCCGAAAACTGATTCGTAACATATGACAGGAGCTATCTTTTGTGATTTGTCTCTATTTACGAAACAGGTTTTTGTCCCCGTTGTGGAATAACCACGGTTTAGGCCGCCAAGCTGAGGCAATAACCGGCTTATCAGATTGAAAAATCCACCCGGGGGAATGAATTCGAATCCGGGAACCAGCTTTGATTTATGGTATATCTCAACTACAGAACCTGAGTCAATTTTTAAGGCTGAATTGTAATAGCTTCTGGTGTCTGACGATGATCCGGGACTTGTGCTGCCCGAAGCTGAACTAAAACTGACCATTCCCGTTACAACGCTTACCGATGGATGCTCTGAAACAAACTCTCTGATTCTTCTGACATATATGTTATTGTTCAGCAGATTTTCATCGACCGGATCATCAATTGTTGTTTCGGGTGTCACAACCCAGGCTGTGTTTTCAGAAACGAAAGGTTCAGCCATACTGATTATCTGTTCGAGTTGTTTCTCAAATGGGAGAGTGAACTTTTCTTCATAAGGATCAAAATCTGGCTGGACAATTACAACCTCCTCCTTATTGCCAGAGGCAGGATTAATTGTCATATACCTTGCTATTGAGATGATCGGGGGCACTAAGATTATTATCAGCCAAACTGACAATTGCACTAAAAACCGTTTCCTGTTTTTTCCTGGTAAACTGACCAGAAGACGGAATAAGAACAAGTTTGACAGAAGTATCCATAAGGTTCCCCCGGCAGTGCCTGTGACTTCATACCATTGAATCAGCTGAATGTCTTTCGAAAGCCCGTTGCCAAGGGTAATCCATGGGGAGAGAACAGGGATTTTCAGGCAGATGAATTCAAAAGTGAGCCAGAAGGCAATTAGCGACATACAGCCCGGGAGATCTCCTTCCCTTATCCTTACTTTGTGTGCAAGCCACATCGCAGATGCCATAAGCAATGCTGCTGACAGAATCAGGCAAATGGCCGCAGTCATACTTACAACTCTTATCCATCCGAGAGTAAGAATGGAAAAAATCACAAATCCGGGAAGCAGGTACAGGAAGAAGGCATTTGCAGAATATCTCCTTTTATTATTATAAATATGGTTTTCAATAATAAGATACGGAACGAACGAGCATAACAGGATAATTCCCGGGCACCAATCAGTCCATGCCAGGCCTGATAAAACTCCACTGCATACTGAAAGTGCTGAAAGTGAGTACTTATTCATTTATACTCCCTGGATAACTTTTAAGTGCGTAACCAGCCAATGCCATATTTTCCTTTCTTCTGCCATATTTAATCAGGACACAAAAATAAGGCTCTCTTTTGGACCTGACGGTTAATTTTAGAACGATTTTATTGCATTCTGCAAAATAAATTTATATTTTTACTTGTTGTAAAACCTGAATTAACTGAATACTGATTAATTTCCTTAACGGAATTAAGAAATAAATTGAGGATATTTAGAGTTTAATACTTTAGAAAGAAGCTTTTACTGTCCAAAAGCAATTTTTCCATTCTTTTCATGGCTGCCCCTGACTCAAAAAGTCGGGGGCTTTCTTTTCTATCGATCGTTAATAGTTTAACCTGGTCTAATGATTATTTTCCGTTAATTTTTCAGGGTTTAAAAAATCATTATTTGGTTGAAAACCTCTTTATTTTGAAGACATTTTCTCAATCTTATCGTAGGATGTTACTAATCCGCGTATTATTGCAGAGCTTAGACCCTGATGCTCCATTTCATTTAAACCAGAGATAGTAATACCCTGAGGAGTTGTCACTTTATCGATCTCTATTTCTGGATGATTTGCTGTCTCCAAAATAAGACTGGCGGCTCCTTTCATTGTCTGGGCGGTAATTAGCTGTGATATTTCAGAATTAAAACCAATTTCAATTCCCCCTTGTGACATCGCTCTCATAAATCTTAAGGAGAATGCAATGCCGCAGGCTCCAATAACTGTCGCTGCCCCCATTAGTTCTTCGGGTATGACCATGGTTTTTCCCATCTTGTCAAACATGGTTATTAAACTCTTCTCCTGGGCCGGCTTAATATTCCGGAATGAGATACATGTCATTGATTCACAGATCTCAAGAGCAATATTCGGCATGATCCTTACATTGGGGACTGATCCAAATACCAATTCAATTTCCTTATGTTTAACTCCGGTAATAGTTGAAATAAGAATATGTTGACGGGAGATTTTTCCTTTTATCTCCTGGGCCAGGGCCTCAAACTGCTGAGGTTTTACCGCCATCACAACTATTTCAGCACCATTCACGGCTGACTTGTTGTCTTCTGTTACATTAAATCCACTCTTTTTGAGGAATTGTAGTCTGGATACTCGTTTTTCCGCCAGAATTATTTCATTAATATTGAACTGTTTGGATCTGATCAGCCCGATAGCAATAGATGTGCCAATATTTCCTCCACCAATGATTGCAATTTTGTATTTAACCTTTTTCATGCTGGTAAATATTTGCGGAAAGATAATCAAAACAAAAGATTCCGGATCTCTTCTTTTCATGGCTGCCCCGTACGCCAATCGGAGGAACGGGGCTTTTTGCATTGTTAAAATGTGTTAAATGCAGGCTATCAGGCATTTTGATCTTTCAATTTAATTATCTTGCGCAGATAAAACCTCAGAAACATAATGAGAAAAATCGCGATTTTTTTGCTTTTCATAATGATCCTGCCGGGTTGTAAAAAAACTGACAGGCAATTTATAAAGCTGGCAGAGAAAATTCATAAAAAAACTCTGACAGTAGATACCCACTGCGATACTCCGATGGATATGGCAAGTTCGGATTTTGACCTTGGCGAACGCCATACTGAAGGTTGTGTAGATTTCCCCAGGATGATTGAAGGCGGTCTTGATGCTGAGTTCTTTGCTGTATTTACCAGTCAGGGGCCAAGAAACGATACTGCTTATGATAAAATATATGATTATGCCCTTAAAGTGCTGGAGACAATTCACAAAAACGTTGAAAAGAATTTCGCAGTTGCTGAGATTGCATGTACTCCTGATGACGCTTACAGGTTAAAAAAGGCTGGCAAGATTTCTGCTTTTATCGGGATCGAGAATGGCTACCCTATTGGCAAGGATATTTCAAGAGTCAGGGAATTTTATGATCGTGGTGCAAGGTATATTACCCTGTGCCATACACGGAACAATGATATATGTGATTCATCAACCGATCCGAAAGGGCCTGAGCACAACGGGCTATCATCATTAGGTGCAGAGGTGGTAAAGGAGATGAACATGCTGGGCATGATGGTCGACGTTTCACATATTTCAGACAAGGCATTCTATGATGTTCTCAAATTATCGAAAGCTCCGGTGATCGCATCGCACTCCTCCTGCAGGGCTTTGTGCGGATCGCCCAGAAATCTCACAGACGATATGCTTCTTGCCCTCAGGGATAATGGGGGAGTCATTCAGATTTGCATTCTCAGTGAATACATCAAGACCCCGGATCCAAATCCGGAGCTTAAGGCAAAACTTAAGGAGTTGTCGGGTAAATATGGTGATTTCGCATCTCTTTCTGATGATAAAAAGAGGCTTGCCCGTTCTGAATACAGGACGATCCAGAAAAAATATGAAAAGCTTGCGACAGTTAAGGATGTTGTTGACCATATTGATCATGTAGTTCAGGTAATCGGGATGGAACATGTGGGTATCGGGACTGATTTCGATGGGGGAGGCGGGGTTGACGGCTGCATGACTGTGGCCGAAATGAAAAACATAACAGTTGAACTGCTGCGCCGGGGTTATTCCAGAGTCGATTTAGCAAAGATCTGGGGC
>JBBSAP010000068.1:0-19636 GCA_038252165.1 Bacteroidales bacterium
CCAAGTGTCGTATGGCAGGTATATGACTGGTTCCTTATGCCTAATTCAGGTTATTATTTTATGCAGAATGCATGTGAGCCGGTGCATATCCAGCTAAACCTGAGCAATAATAAAGTAATGGTGCTGAACAGGACTTATAAGCAGGTATCAGGACTGACTGCTAAGGTCAATGTTTTTAGTCTTGATTCAAAACCGGTATTCAGCGAAAATGTAAATGTAAGTCTTGCTCCCACTGACATAAAGGAGACATCGGATCTCGGAAAAGTATTGAAAGAAGCCGGAGGGGTTAAATTTGTGGTACTGAACCTGAAGAACCAGTCAGGGGAAGTGATATCACATAATGTTTACTGGATATCACCTGACGGTGATTACAAACCCATGAATGAAATGTCTGAGACAAATATTAATGTCTCGGTACTCATGGAAGGAAAAGGAAAGACCGACCGTGAATGGAAATTCCGTATAACAAACACCACCGGGAAAATAGCCTTTTTTATAAGGCCTCAGCTGTTGTCGGGCGGAAAAGAAATATTGCCTTCTTTCTGGTCCGGAAGCTATTTCACCCTTGCCCCGGGTGAAAGCACGGAAGTAGCTGTTACTTGTCCTTCTGCAGAACTATCTGGTGAATCATCAGTGCTGAAGGTATCGGGCTGGAACGTGCCGGCAACCGAAATTGGGCTGGGGAGAGGCCAACACACTAAAATGTAAGACTATCCTATTATGTACACAGCATTAGCCAACGCAACTATTTTCACGGGTAGTGAAACCATTACCGGGAAAACACTTTTATTAAAAAACGACAGGATTGAATCCGTTATCGACCCTCTGACAGTTCCAAAGGAGGCAGAAATTATTAACTGTGAGGGTAAATTCCTTTCGTCCGGACTTATAGATCTTCAGATTGCCGGCGGAGGCGGATACCTCTTTTCAGCTAACCCGACTGCTGAGGCATTAATGGCCATCACTGATGCCATTACCCAAAGCGGGACCACAGGTTTTCTGATTGCCATTCCGACAGACTCCCCCGAAGTATATCATGAGGTGATAAGGGTAGTCAGGGAAAACCCTCATCCTGCTGTTCTGGGCCTCCATATTGAGGGTCCGTTCATAAGTCATTTACGGAGGGGAGCTCATATAAAGGAATTGATAAAGATTCCAACGATAGACGATGTCAAAGCTCTTATTGATGAGGGGAAAGGTGTTGTGAAAATGTTAACAGTGGCTCCTGAGGTATGCGAACCCGGGATCATTGAATTATTGAATGACAATGGAATTGTTGTGGCTGCAGGACACAGCAATGCTACTTTCAGGGAAGCTGTACTAGGATTCAGCCAGGGAATAAAGACAACTACCCATCTGTTCAATGGCATGTCGCAGCTTCATCATCGCAACCCGGGACTTCCAGCCGCAGTTTTCGAAACCAGTAATGTGTTTGCCAGTATAATTGCTGACGGGATACATGTCGATTACAGAATGATCTCCATAGCAAAGAAACTTATGAAAGAGAGACTATTTCTTATTTCTGATGCAGTCGAGGAAAACCTGAAGGGTTCATATCTGCATGTGCGTCAAAACGACAGGTTCACATTGCCCGACGGCACTCTTTCAGGATCTTTGCTTTCAATGATGAAAGCGGTAAAAAACTGTGTCGAAAATGTAGCAATATCTAAGGAAGAGGCTCTCAGGATGGCATCTTCTTATCCGGCTGAGGTAATGAATATTTCGGATAAAGGAAGAATTGCACCGGGTTATAAGGCTGACCTGACTCTGTTCGATAAAGATTTTGACATCAAAAAAGTTTTTGTTGAAGGCAGGGAGGTATGACGGCGCAAAAGAGGGTTAAGGGGATGTCAATTATGTTAAGAAAGACAGGCAGATATGTGATTTTGTGTTTTATGATGTTTGCAATAATCTCTTGCAGGAACAGCGAAAAGCATTTCACATACAGCCATGGAGCGATAGTAAGGGGAGATACTATCGCGAAAGAAATTTCACTGGTTTTTACAGGTGACGGATTCGGAGACGGAGGGAAGTACATCTCTGAATTACTCGGAAAAGAAAAAATCAAAGCTTCATTTTTCCTGACAGGAAACTTTTACAGGAACAGGGAATTCGAACCTGTAATAAAAGAACTTTTGAATAACGGGAATTATATGGGCTCCCACTCCGACAGGCACTTGCTTTATTGTGACTGGACTAAAAGGGACAGCCTGCTGGTCGGTAAGGATGAATTCATTGATGACCTTAATAACTCATTTTCTGAGATGTCGCGATTCGGAATTGAAAAAGAAGATGCTGGCTATTTTTTACCACCCTATGAGTGGTACAACGACTCAATTGCATCATGGGCAGAGGAATCAGGCATAAAGCTAATAAATTTCACCGGAGGCACCCGAAGCAATGCCGATTATACAATCCCGGAGATGGGGAATCAATATGTTGATAGCAAAACTATTTACAATTCCATAATTTCTTTTGAGAAGCAATCGGTTTCAGGTATGAACGGATTTATATTGCTGGTTCACATAGGGACAGATCCCGGGCGAACAGATAAGTTTTATTATTTCCTTCCGGAACTTATTAAGGAGTTAAAAAGCCTTGGTTACAGGTTTGTCAGAATTGATGAAATGCTGCGACATTAAAAACAAAATCCATTAGTCGAAAAGGATAGTCCAGGTTCAGCCAGGGTACTTTAATTTCAATCTATTCTTTTGCCTTGTGAATGACCATTTGAGGAAATGGGATTTCAATACCTTCTCTATCGAAAGCTAACTTGAGCCGTTTACGAAGCTCGCCGGTTACTTGCCATTGCATCAGCGGTTTAGTGTCTCCCAGTATCTTAAGTATGATTGCTGAATCTGCAAATTCGTTGACTCGCAAAAATTTGGGGGCTGAAATAATGGAATCAATAAAAAGCGGATCTTTTGCCAGTTCATCTCCTGTCTGATTTATAACCTTAATAACGTGCTCGAGATTGGCGCTATATGAAATACCAATATTGAGGTTTATCCTGGCAAACTTCTTTGACAGATTGGATACCCTTTTTATTTCTCCATGAGGTATATGGTGGACGGTCCCGTTAAGATCCCGCAGCGTTGTCATCCGCAGATTAATTTTTTCGACAGTCCCGTCGCTGTCGCCAATTTTAATTACATCCCCGATACGGTACTGATTTTCGAGAATAATGAATAATCCTGTTATGATATCCCTGATCAGGTACTGGGCACCAAAGCCAACTGCCAGGCCAATTATCCCTGCACCCGCCAGGATCGGAGCTATCTCAAGACCTATATTCTGAAGGATCATCAAAAAAGCTATAATGATAATTAAAACCCTGATTGCACCGTCAGAAATATGGATAAGAGTCTCTTCCCTCCTTTTCTCAGACTCTTTTGACATTGTTTCATCTGCAACAACTGCTATCCTGATTGCCCTTGAAATCAGCTTTCTTAATATATTATTAAGCAGGTAAGCTACTATCAAAATGAGTACTACCCTGATCCCATGTTTAAGAAGCCATGGTATTATCTGTTCAGTCCAATCAGCTATCTTCACTTCCATAATAGTCAATTATTTATGTTATCAGAATGTGGTGTATTCCTGTGCCGGCAAGATAACAAAAATCCAGTCTGACTGGTTTCAGACATAAAAGAATTCATTGACCGGGAAATACTTATTTCCTGAAAGACAGTTTTACTGCTTTAGATTTCAAAATATTGAAAAGTATCAGGTAGATAATGAAAGGCAGTATCAGATTTATGATTATAAATGCCATAAAGCCACCACCGAAAACAAAAAGGGTGGTAAAAACAAGCAGTAAAATATCAATTATGATTGTTTTATAAACAGCTCTTATCCTGATCTCGCGGAGAATCTCCCTTTCATTCTTTTCCTTTGAAAAAACAACCAGGCAAAATCCGGAAATAAAAAGAAGGATTATTAGTTCATCAGCAAAATTTGTTCGGAAGGTGGTGAAGAACCTGGTTTCCATGAACGAGGAGAAAACAGCCAGAACAGGCATTTCAAACCTGAAATCAAAACCGAAATAAAGTACGGTCAGACCTGTTCCGGCCAGGATCAGGATAAATCCGGGCAGTTTGAATTTAGAAGATAAAAGCATGTATTAACATTCCAGTCAGTTTACCACCTGGCTATCTTATCATTACCCCAGAACATAAGCCTGGTAAGCGTGCCAAATCGTCTTCTCTCCTTCTTTGGCATTTCATCATATAATTTATTGGCAACAGGCTCCCATTTCTCAGCAATTGGCCTGGTCTTGGCTGCCAGCTCATGAGCAGTTTCAGGATAATTCAAATGGGTTGATTTCACTCCATCCATTTCTGTTATTTTTTCAATCGCGTCCGGTACATCCAGAAAAGGACATGGTCTGAGAAAATTTCTGGAGAAAGGTTTATTCTGCCGGAATTTTTTAAAGAAGGGTGAACGCAATGCTTCGGCAAGGGACATATTATGGATGTTTACATCTGAATAATGGCAGAACGCACAAGGTTCCAGGTCTCCGTTGGCATTGATATGAGCGAAATCATTGCCGGCTGCCACGCATCCGATCGACTTGTGTCCGCTGTTTGGAAAATCTATAATTGTGAACCTCTTTTTCTTCTGGTATTCCTCAATTTTCGTTTTTACGTGAGCACGCTCGTCTGCCGTGCAGCATAATGATACGTCAGCATCACTCCCAATGGGCAGATATGTAAACATCCAACCAAACCATGCTCCTTTTTTAAAAAGAAAATCCAGGAACTCATCGCTTGATACGGTATGCCAGTTTTTGGAATGATAGCAGATTGAGAATCCAAAACCAAGATCCTTCTTCTTCAGCAAATCCATAGCGGCAATTACCTTATCGTAAGTGCCATTTCCCCGCCTCATATCCGTTTCCTCCCTGAAACCCTCTATGCTTATATAGAGATTAAGGTTCCCCAGTTTCACCATTTCATCAGCAAAAGCCTCATCGACAAGTGTTCCGTTGGTGAAGAGTCCAAAAGTGAGGTTACTGTGCTTCCGGCATAATTTAAGGATATCGTCTTTTCGCATCAGGGGTTCGCCTCCGGTCATCAGGATTTCGAGAACACCTAATTTTTTTGCTTCAGTAAGAAGTTCATCCAGCTTTTCGTATGATAAATTACTATTCTTCTGATAATCTGCCGCCCAGCATCCTTTACATTTAAGATTGCATGAGCTTGTGGGATCGATCATTAAGAGCCTCGGCAGAACTGATTTGTATTTACGGTTCATATGAAGCCTGTTCGGAATATAAAACAGTCCGTCGATTGTCAGAAAATCAAACAGGTTCTTTACCTCAAAATACCTGTATAGTTTATATACAAAATTCTTATGATGAGGGTATGGGGGGATGTTCTTTCTTTCCCCGCCTATGTAGAGATGCTTCATTAGAATACTTTCCTGTTATTGAATAGCAGCAACAAATATTCTAATTATTCTGAGTACTTGAGAATACCGGGAATTTTGCAGTGGAATTATCATCAAATGTGAATTCAATTCCTACCAGTCCGAATTTATGATTTGTCCAGTACAGAGTTTTCTTAACACCAAATTTATTTGTGTTTTCCTCGATCTGCATTACCTTGATATTCATCCCACCCCAGAAATAATCATTGTCGGTCGATTTGCTGGTAACAGTTCTTTTCCCGTTGCCATTTATTGTATATGAATCACCTACATTTGAGTCAAATTTGACAATAATACCCGATTCCAATCCATTAATACTTTCAATGCCTTCTGATGTGATCCTGAATTCGATATCAGATATTGTGACATTATTTCCATTAATTACTGTCTGCGGATGATTTGATAAAATGTTTTTGATCGCGCTGTTTGTAACAATAGCGGTTCCTGTAAAAGAAGAAACTCCATTCTTAAGAGATACGACTGATGCTGAGATAGAGCTTACTCCGGCTACTGTCGCTGAGGAAGACGATATTGTCTCGCCAACTTCTCCCATTGGAGATTGAAATCCTCCTATAGTATCAGGTTTATCTTTCTTGCAAGATGCAAAAATCAACAGTACAAACAAAACGGGTATAAAAAGTCTGGTTTTCATAAAGTGAATAATTTTAATTGGGTTTAGATACATATTGTAAAAATATTTATTTTAGATAATATTCAGTCATTAATTTGACCAAACTACGGATTATTGTGATTGTTTAAGAACATAAAGAAGCGAGCAGGAGGGATTGCATACCTCCGTAGTATAATCCATCTTACCCAACAACGGTTGAAGACCCCTGTATAAATGGTACTGACAATTTCCCCCTTAATATATCCGGGAATTTGATTAATTTTATTTAAGATTAATTAAAAAGGGAGGAACCATGAATTACAAGTTAATCGGAGTGATTGGTCTGATTTTTATCGGTATTGCGTCATGGCAGACCATATTAAGTCAGAATATCGGACTGGTAAGCATAAAGAATGCTGACCAGGTAATTACAGTTGGCGGCCAGGGAGCTGACATCCCCGGGTTTACTTCAGAGGCGATACAGCTCGCGCTCGATGCCGTTAAGGCAAGGGGCGGAGGAATTGTTCAACTTAATCCAGGTACGTTCACAATAATCGGTCCGGTTCGGCTGTCGGATAATACCTCGCTGACTGGATCCGGTAAAGCCACGATTTTGAAAAAATGTGACGGTTTCAAAACCAGTTTTATTATTGACGCCGACTGGGGCATGCTAAAAGCAGCAGTGAAAGATGCCGGCGGCTTTAAGACCGGAATGGGGATTCAGCTTTACGACAGTGAGCATGATCAGGGATGGGATGTCACCACCGCAGTGATTACAGATATTCAGGATAATACCATTTATTTTGATAACAGAACCGTAAATGACTATCTCGCCTCCCTGAACGGTACTGTCACAAACAGTTTTTCAATTATTGAAGCGGTTGATGTTGAGAATGTCAAAATTTCTGATCTTGTTGTCGAGGGAAATAAGAATACAAATGATTACTTAAACGGATGCAGGGGAGGGGGCATTTATATCCATAAATCGAGGAATTGCCTTGTTGAGAATGTAAAGATAAATGAATTCAATGGAGACACATTCAGCTGGCAAATAACTGAAAACATTACCTTGAGGGGATGTGAGGCATCAAACGGAAACGGGCTTGGATTCCATCCCGGAACAGGATCAGACCACTCAATTGTAGAAAACTGTATAAGCCATCATAATAAGGGTGATGGTATTTTCCTTTGCTGGCGGGTACAGAACGGGATCTTCAGGAACAATACATCATATGGAAACGGCGATAATGGGATCTCTATTGGTCATAAGGACACCGACAATATTTTTGAAAATAACCATGTCTTTGAAAATGGTTCCCATGGTGTATTGTTCCGGAATGAAAATGAGCAGAACAGTGGTCACAGGAATACTTTCACAAACAATGTTATTGAAAACAACGGGATCAGCAGGGAGTCGGCAGGATTCTATATCGGAGGCGAAACACACGATATTAAAATTTTCAATAATACTATCCGTTCTGCGGGAAAAGGAAAGCAGGCTATTGCGATTTTTATCGGAAAGAAGACTGCGAAAATATCCGCAATTGAAAATAAGATTTCGGGATCAAAGGATATTGTTTACGAAAAATAAACATATAAAATCCATTTAACCACGGAGTAATGCCCCCCAACCCCCCTGAAGGGGGGCTAATAATGCTTTTAAAAGCCCCTTTAGGGGGTGGGGGCAAACTTTCTGTGGAAACTCCATGCGACTCCGTATTTAAATATTTTTCTGACTTAGAATCCAATCGAACCATAAATTCATACCTTCTCCAGTCTTTGCCGACACGGTAATGAATTCCAGGTGATGGTTTATCAGACGGGCATTTTTCATAAACTCTTCCATACTGAAATCAACATAGGGCAGCAGGTCGGATTTATTTATAATGCACAAGTGCGACGTCTCAAACATATTGGGATATTTCAACGGCTTATCGTGCCCTTCTGTTACGCTTATTACAAGAACCCTCTTATATTCCCCGAGGTCGAACATAGCAGGACAAACAAGGTTTCCAACATTTTCGATGAACAGAATTGAATTTGTTTCCGTATCGAGCACTTTCAGAGCTGACTCGATCATCTTTGCATCAAGATGGCATCCCGACCCTGTGTTGATTTGAAGGGCAGGGGCTCCGGCTCTCTTTATGCGGTCAGCATCGATGAGCGTTTGCTGATCCCCTTCAATGACATATATTTTCCCGGAAGGATTAAGTTGAGCAATGGTCTTTTCGAGGAGAGTTGTTTTTCCTGATCCGGGTGAGCTTACCATATTCAGGCAAAGGACCTTCCTCCCCTCAAAAAACCGCCGGTTCATTCCGGCAGTTATGTTATTCTGCGAAAGGATGTCTATGTTAAGATCGATAACTTTATAATGAGGATGATCGTGTTCATGCTGATGATCATGGGTGTGTTCATGTTCATGAGTGTGCTTTGGATCATGAATTGTAAATCCATCCGCTTTGCCGCATCCGCATGTATCGCACATAAATTTTGTTTTATTCTTCCTCAATCATCAGTGAAACTACCCTGAACTCATTTCCTCCTTTTATACCTGAAGGAAATGAATTGCATTGCGGGCATGTATCCAATCTCTGTTCCATCTCAAACTCATTATTACAGGTGTGGCATACACCCTTCCCCATAATCCTGACAATATTAAGACGCGCTTTCTCAAGAATTGAGCCTTCTGAAAGCAGAGCAAGCGCCGACTCAAATGCCTCTGCTCCAACACCACTGAAATTGCCTATCTCGATCGAGATTTCGCTTACTGCCAGAGCATTGTGTTTTTCAGCTTCGTCGCGCGCAAGTTTTATTACCTCGCCTGCCAGTGAAAATTCATGCATGGTATAAAGTTAACAAATAACAGAGGCATTATCAAATGCCTGCCAACTCGTTATTTGAGATGTAATGGTTCAGGATTTTTCACCTCTTACAATCTCTTCACTATTCCTGTCCCAGTACATTGTACGGCCCTCAAGGTATGCCCTGGTTCCCATGTGGGCTGTCATTGCCTCCATGAAAGCCTGGTCGATGTTGCATGAGGGTGTTTGCCCCTGACGGATACACTCGAGCCACTCCCTCATATGCAGATGAGTTGTGTCGTAACGTTTGCCGTCGACATATGTATACAGCAATCCGCGTTGCGCAAAATAAAGTTCTGTGGCAGAAGTTACTGCATCGACTTTGCTCTGTCCGGGGACATATGTGAAGAACGGCTTGTCAGTCGGAATAATACCATTTTTGATTTTTTCAGCATATCGCCCGGAGTTACTGTCGGCTGTAATGTTCAGGATATTTGAAACCTCCATCGAAGCTTCGTGCCCCATGAAAACTTTGCCCCTGTTTCGTGAACTCGCCAGGGTTGCGCTATAAAGCATGGTGATATTCCGGTCAGGCCATTCAAAAGTGGTCTGCAGAACATCAGGTACAGTGCGCCCATCTTTGAAGAAATAGACTCCGCCTGATGAAGTAGCAGATTCCGGTATGCCCAGGTGCATTATCTGGTTCACAGCATCATATTCATGGGTGAGAAGATCACCTGAAAGTCCTGTACTGTAGTCCCACCAGCAGCGCCAGCGGAAGAAGCGCTCAAGACTGAATTTGTCACGTTCATCAGGTCCCATGTAACGCTCAAGGTGAAATGACTTCATATATTCATTGTACTCCTTCACCCGGGCCGGATCGCCTTCGAACTGTTTCCAATCGATAGTCTGCGGATTCGAACCTTCTATAATCGGATATACCCATGCCCCGTTAGGAGTATTACGGTTTGTACATACCTCTATAAGGTTGACATGGCCAAGCAGATCGTTCCGGATTATCTCTTCAGCTTTCTGATAGCAGGCTGTCTGGCGTCCCTGGTGGCCAAGTTGAAATACTATACCCGATTCTCTGACTGACTGCCTGACCAGATAAGTTTCCGGCACGGTCCATGTTGCAGGTTTTTCACAATAAACATGCTTGCCTGCTTTTGCGGCAGCAATGGTTATTGTCCCATGCCAGTGGTCAGGAGCTGCTATTACAACAGCATCAATATCATCGGCTGCAATAAGTTCCTGCCAGGTATGATAACGTTTTGGCAGAGGACCAAATTTACCGTTTGTTCCTTCTCTGTTAATATTGGAGCCTGTCAGCCGGGCAGATTCACCGTAAATGTCAAAAATATCGCAGACCCCGTTTATAACCACATTAAGGTCACCTTGTTCCATGAACACATCATATCGGGTGTCATCCGGATTTGCCTCTTTAGCTTTAACAAGGTTGTCCATATATGATGGTTCGGCAAAACCCAGCGCTCTCATAAGCTGTTTGCCCCTGATACCAAAACCGATCAATCCCACTCGGATCTGCTTCCCTTTTGCAAGCGGTTGAAGGAAAACAGCATTTTTATTGCTTAGCTGGAACACGTCTGAGATGTTGCGGTCCAAAAGAACATTTTTTCTTGTTTTGATAAGCCCATAGGCCATAGCACCTAACAATGGAACCGTTGCCAGCGTTTTTATAACATCACGACGCCCGATTGCTGAAGATTTTTTTGTTTCAGACTTATCTGAGGTCTTATTTATTTTTTCTTTTTCCATGGTATCAGATTAAGAATTTACGAAAACCAATCGGTAACGCTTTGACCAGAAAACTGTCAATACCAATTACCCTGGCAGCAGGGAAAACGAAAAGAACGCCTAACGCTGCCAGCTCAATTAGGTTCTTGTCAATTAAGAAATAGGAGCCTTCAAAAGCCATCATATATTTAACACCTATAAGGGCAGGGTGCGAAAAGGTATAAAGTAATATTAACAGGATCCCTCCGATAACTGATAAACGGGTCAGACATCCCAGCAGCAAACCTAAACCAATAAGCACCAGGGCCCATTCGTTAAGAAAATCAATGTATTTCATCGTCCCGGCATTGCCGGCCATATTAATGAACATTGAACGAAACATACCCTGTGAGTCCATCAGGTAAGAAGTAGCAGTCCAGTGTGGATTAAGAACCTTTACCATTCCTTCGTAAAGGAAATGCCATCCGATAAAGGTACGCAGCACCAACAACCATGTAAGTTGGGCTTTTGTGTAGTTGTTTTCCATAATTTAATAATAAGTAGGTAATCTGGTTTTTAAACGACAATTGGATTCTAAAATAAAAATTTTATAAACATAATCTTTTTGAGAATACATTATTTAATCCTGAAAGAATTTTATTTAATAGAACTGGACACTAGTGTTTAATTGCGTAAATTAACTATATTATTCTTCAATTGAGAGCCATGAACTTCTCTTTTTCTCCATGTGAAGGGCTTGCAAGCCGTATTATAACTATTCACATAGGCCAATATGTGTTCGCTTAGTTCCTCTGTGCTTACATGGCTGGAACCATCCAATGATTTTCTGGAAAATATTCCAAACCATATTTCTACCTGGTTCAACCAACTCGCCGAAGTTGGTGTAAAATGAAAATGAACATTTGGATTGCTTGCTAACCAGGATTCATTCTTTTTATGTGTAGAATAATTATCAAGGATTACATGGATATCCTGATCTTTGTCATACTCGGCAACCATTTCATCCATATATTCGATGAAATCTTCCCGGGTCTTGTATTTTGTTGTTTTCGCCTTGACATTTCCAGTTGCAACATCTAACGCTGCAAATAAATTCAATGTACCGTTTCTTTTATAAGTGCTTTGATAGGCTCTCTGAAGTTTTCCATCCCGTGTTTGAATATAGCCTGTTTTGCGCTCTAACGCCTGTATACTTGGTTTCTCATCAACACAAATTACAATGGCCTTCATGGGGGGATCCAAATAAAGCCCCACAATATCCGCTGCTTTGGGAACAAATTCTTGATCCGTACTGATACACCATGATCGTTTTCGGACCAGGCTGATGCCTCCCTTTTTGAGAACCCGCCACACGGCATCTTGAGAACACCCTAATTCTGCTGATAATAATGTTGCATCCCACCGACCGTAACCTTTAGGAGCAGGAGTACTAATGGTTTTTAACACCCTTGCAGGTAAATCAATATACTCCTTAGGTTTCCCGGAACGAGGTCGATCATCTAAACCCGCTAATCCCTCGGATTGATACCGATCCCTCCATTCAATTATTTTATTTGGATAGGTATGCATCAGTTTTGCAATTTCATTCACAGGGTTGCCTTCGTTGCAAAGTAATATTATCCTAGCCCTCTCTATCATTTGCATTGGTTCTGTGAGGCTTTTAGCCCTTTTGGTTAATACTGCGAGATCTTTCGGGTTGATCTCAATCTCTGGTGCTTTTCTCATGCACCAAAGATAATAAATAATTATTTTATATAGTATATTAATGCAATTAAACACTAGTATAAGGATAAGTCGAAATTGACTTATAAGATACTTTAATTATCTTTGAATATACACAATGATAAAACCTTCACTATATTATCTGACTTCAGTTTTTTTTCTGATTATGTTTCTTTGCGGATCACCTGTATTTATTCAGTCTGCCACTGTATTTTCAAATACCATTCCACAGGATCCTGGTGGTAAACATAAACTGCTTAACGGAAGGATATGGCGGAACCAGTATTCAAAGGTAACAGGTGACCAGTTCTTTCTGACGGACAAGTATATTAAAGGATCTGTGATCTTTAACGGGAGGAAATTCGATAACCTTGAACTCAGGTATGACATATACAATGACGAGCTGATATTGAGCATTGAATCTTATCCGGTCATATTTATAAATAAGGAGATGGTAGACAGCTTCAGCCTCAACCTTGGGAACAGGACGTATAATATAATTAATGCCGGCACGGATACCTTAAATGTTCTGAAAGGTTATGTAAACGTACTCTATAATGGACCATCCGCATTGTATGTTAAATTCATAAAGAAGATACAACCGCTGGCTGATGACGGTAAATATGACCTTTTTTACCAGGAACATCAGGTATATTTAAGGAAGGGTTCTGAAATAATTCCGGTAACAGGCAAAAAAAAGCTTATGAACCTGCTGGAAGATAAAAAGAAAGAGATCAGGGATTACCTGAAGAGCCGCAGGATTAAAGTCACTCAAAAGGATCCGTACACTTTTATCCCGGTACTTGAATATTATGACGGAATTATGAAATAGTCTGAAGGAGAAATGAGAATAAGGGCTTTTTTTGTTTCTGTCTTATTTTTAATATTTCCTGAGGTTTATTCCCAGGAGGAATTTGTTATTGACTGGGAATTTAACGGTCAGTCATTTGAAGATTTTGTCCTTAAAGCTGAGTCACGATTCCCGGTAAAATTCTTCTATAACGAGGAGTGGGTAAAAAGCCTTACGCTGTGCAGTTATGGCGGCAGACTGGTTCTCAACGAGGTACTTGACACTCTTTTCAACGGGAATTCCATTTACTATTATACCAGTAACCCGGGGAATATTATCCTGACAAAAGACTTTGCCATTAAAACAGCAGAGAGGATGGCTGTTAGCAGCAGTTATATTCCCGGGATGGATTATTCTGAGAACGGAGAATTAAAAAGTGCCGGAGGAAATCTTGTGGTAAATATTGGAAATCCGGCAGACAGGAACAGGCCAGGGAATATATCACTATCGGGAAATATAACAAACCAGAACACGAAGGAACCAGTTGCCGGGGTAACAGTTTATATTCCAAAACTTTCCGCAGGTGCTATTTCAAATGCATTCGGATTCTACTCTATGAACATACCGAGGGGTACCTATTCTGTGAGGTTCACCTTCATAGGGATGAAGGAAAAGACAGTCGATCTGAACCTTTATGACCCTGGCGAACTAAATCTGGAAATGAACGATGTTCTCATTCCATTGAAGGAAGCAGTCATAACTGCCGAAAAGGACATTATGCTGCAACGCCTTGAAGTTGGGGTTGAAAAGATTAACATCACATCATTCCGCCTGATGCCGACCTCCATGGGTGAATCGGATATTACCAAAAGTGTTTTGCTTATCCCGGGTGTTCATTCAGTAGGGGAAGGATCGGCAGGATTTAATGTCAGGGGAGGTTCTGCCGATCAGAACCTGATCCTTCTCTACGGAGCCCCGGTCTATAATTCATCACATTTCTTTGGTTTCTTCTCTGCCGTCAACCCCGACATAATAAAGGATGTAACACTCTACAAGGGCGGGATCCCCTCGAGGTATGGCGGAAGACTTTCATCAGTACTTGATATTATTCCCAGGGACGGTAACAGAAGGGAATTTAATGGCAATACAGGAATAAGTCCTGTAACAACGCATTTTGTAGTTGAGGGTCCTGTCAGAAAGGATACTGTCTACTATCTGGTTGCCGGCAGGACTACGTATTCAAACTGGATCCTCGGAATCATCGAGAACCCTTCACTCAGGAACAGTCGGATATCATTTTATGATCTTAACGCAAGGATAGCTTTTGATATCAACAAGGAAAATAAAATTGATTTCTCGGCTTATTACAGCCACGACTCCTTCAGGCTGAATTCAGATACAACATATAAATATCAGAATAATATTGCTTCTTTACGCTGGCGCCATTATTTCAGCAGCCGTTTCTTCTCTTCATTTACGGCTAACAACAGTTTTTATAAGTATGACATATCAAGCCTCAGGGTACCCCGGGAGGCTTTTAACCTTACTCACAGGGTCAACAGCAGCGGATTAAAAGCTGATTTCAACTGGTTTACAGGAAGACATGAAATAAACTTCGGAGCAGATCTCAACAGGTACGATGTTATGCCGGGCAACTATATGCCTGCACATGATTCATCAATTGTGATTCCCAATTCAATAGAAAGGCAGAGAGCCATCGAACCGGCAATCTATTTTGAGGATAGATATATTGTGGCAGATTACCTTTCCATTAATGCAGGTCTGAGGGTTGCATCATTTTTTTCAATTGGCCCGCAGACAGTTTTTGTGTATAATCCTTCTTTTCCAAGGAGTGTCTCATCAATTACTGACACAATCACTTTTGGGAGGCTGAAAAACTATAAAACATATGCTGGTCCGGAATTACGGCTGTCAGCAAACTTCCGTCTGAACAATAACAGTTCAATTAAGCTGAACTATAATCATACAAATCAATACCTGCATTTGTTATCAAATACTACTTCTATCTCACCCAGCGATACCTGGAAGCTCAGTGACTATAACCTGAAACCACAGTCATGTGATCAGTTTGCTGCCGGTTATTACAGGATGCTTAACAAAAACAAAATTGAAGCATCTGCTGAGGTCTATTTTAAGAAAATTAACAATATGATCGATTTCAAGGGAGGGACCGATCTTATTATGAACCAATATGTTGAAAGGGATCTGGTAAATGTTTATGGCAAAGCTTTTGGACTTGAGCTTCTTTTGAAGAAGCCTGAGGGACGGACCCGCTGGAGTATCAGCTATACATATTCCAGAGTACTAATCAGGAGCACAGGATCGTTCGATGAAGAATTAATTAATTCGGGTAACTGGTTCCCTGCCAATTATGACAGGCCGCACGACCTTATCATTACTTTTAATTATCTCTATTCAAGACGGGTGAGTTTTTCGGCAAATTATAATTTCAGTTCGGGCAGACCTGTAACTTATCCTGTTTCTTCTTATACTATCGGGGATATTGTACTTACTCATTATTCAGAAAGGAATAAATACCGGTTACCATATTATTCAAGGTTTGATCTTTCGGTTAAGGTAAGCGGAGACCTTAAATCAAAAAAGATAGCTCATCCGTACTGGATATTTTCTGTTTATAATGTGACTGGAAGAGAGAACGTTTATTCAGTTTATTTCAAAAATGTAAGGAACACTGTAAGAGGGTACTATTTGTCTGTTTTTGGAAGGCCAATACCATCAGTTTCATTCAACTTTGATTTTTAAATAAATATGTGTTCACAAAAGATCATAGGATTAGGCTTTTTATTTTTACTGCTTGCAGGATGCAGTGTTGAATTCATTCCTGATCCAGAAGAAAATAAAGAGCAACTTGTTGTCGAAGGAATGATCACTGATCAGAACAGGATAAACAGAATCAGGCTTTGGAGATCACTTCCCATTGGAAAACCTCTTGTGCCAAAACCTGTAAGCGGAGCTGTGGTAACAATTACAGATGAGGAAGCAGTTATAACGACTCTGAAAGAATCTCCTGCAGGTACATATTCAACTGATTCGCTATTATTCAGAGGACGTGTGGGAGGGAGTTATTCGCTCAATATTAAAATAAGCAACTTATCATATGAGACAGATTTTATTGAAATGAAACCTGTCCCGCCGGTTAATTCATTATATTATGAAAAAGAAGTGATTACCGCGTCAAATGATACAAATTATGTTGATGAGGGATGCAGGATATATGTTGACAGTTTCGATCCTTCCGGAAAGTGCCTGTTTTTCAGATGGGATTATACTGAAACCTGGGAGTACCGCATTCCATACCTTGTTGCTAACAGGATTTGCTTTATTACTGAAAGGTCAGATGAAATTCTGATAAAAAATACATCACTGTACAGCCAGGCAAGGGTCACGAAATTTCCGGTCCTTTTTATATCCAACAATGGAGACAGGCTGAAGGAGACATACAGCATACTTGTTAATCAGTATTCCCTGAATGAATCAGAATATGATTTCTGGGAAAAAGTGCAGAATATTTCCCAGAATGTAGGTAATCTGTACGACGTTTCCCCAATGGCCATCCGCAGCAATATAAAGTGCTGTGATAATCCGGAGGAGACAGTGCTTGGGTATTTCAGCGTATCAGCTGTGACTCAGAAAAGGTTGTTCATTAAAGATCATTTCTTTGGATTACCGGTTTACTTTCTTTTTTGCGCCACTGATACACTTACCGGGATGCTGCCTGAAACAGGTCTGAATACTGATTACTGGGTGATAGAAGATTATGGTGATGAACCGCTTCCATTTTGGGTGATTACAACATTAAGAGAGTGTGCAGATTGTACTACCAGGGGAACAAGCGTAATGCCATCGTTCTGGCAGGAATTCAGAAATGATAAACAATGAAAAGGATTTTAATGACATTAAATGTTTTTTTACTGCAGCTATTATTTACAGCTTGCCTGCTTGACGCACAGGTATTTTTACAGATTGACCGGGGTAAGTATATTTCAGGGGAGGAAGTATGGTTCAGTATTTACTCAATCGACCCGGAATCGGGTAAGCTTTCTTCGAAAAGTGCTATAGCTTATATTGAGTTGTTAAATCCCTGGAATAAGCCATTGATTCAAAAACGTTTCCGGCTTTATGACGGAAGAGGTGAAGGAAACATTCTGCTTCCCGATTCAGTCAGCTCAGGAACCTATTCAATCCGTGCATATACAAGATGGATGGAGAATTTTCTCCCCGACAATTGTTTTACGTATGAGATAATTGTTTTTAATCCTTTTAAAAGACCGGATTTCTGGCGCAAAGCTGACGCTGTAGGAGCATCTGGTAAAGACCTGGTCAGACTAACCGATGAAAAGGAGAGTATAATATATCTACGGACAGATTCTATTTATGGCAGACGTGAAAAAGTTCCGCTCAAAATCGGAATATTCCGGAAAAATGCCGGTTTGCCGGGAATTTCTGAGATGAGCATCTCAGTTACTCCTGCCGATGTTTCTGCTTCAGGCCGGTTGTTAAATGGTTATTCAGTTCCGGGAGCGGATCAAAAACTCTTCAGGTTTGAGAGTGACGGACATTATCTTTCAGGGAGAATAAGATACAGGCAAAACAATACTGCTGATTCTTCAGATTTCCTTTATATGTCTGTTCAGGGAAAGGTTGCTGAATTTGAATATGCAGCCATTGACACTTCGGGCCGCTTCACCTTTGTTCTGCCGCTTGACAATAAATTAAGAAATCTTATTCTTCAGCCGGGGAATGCAAATAATAATATGATACTTGAGATTGAACCGTCTTTTTCATGGAAGGTACCGGAATCGTACACGATTAAGGAGCCCATTACTGATTCCCTTTATGATGAGTTTTCGGGACTGAGCTTTAATTATCAGGCTGCAAAAATATATAATACACGAATAAAAAAAGAAGCTGTGGAGAATGAAAGCAATAGCCTTAAAAAGAGGAGGTTTTACGGCATCCCCGAGATGGAAATATTTCTTGATGATTATATCAGTCTTCCCGTGATGCAGGAGGTTTTTTTTGAGCTTGTTCCCGGAGTCCTTCTCAGATCAATTAAGTCGGGGTTTGATGTAAAAATTGTCAATCCTCTTACCGGCAAATATTATGTTGAACCACCTCTTGTCATGATTGACGGGGTTATAATCAATGATCTGAAAGTCCTTGGTGATCTCAATCCGGAAATAGTTGAAAAGATCGAAGTTGTAAAAACACCATATCTTACCGGTGATCTGATATTGCATGGGATTGTCAACGTAATAACACGTTCAGGTGATTTCAGCAATATAACTATGCCCGATTATACAGTTGTCCTGCCTTACAGAGTGATCGATCAACCGGATACCTTTATTGCTCCGGAATATCCTGACAAAAAGAATAGCCAGAACAGAATACCCGACCTCAGAAATACTCTTTACTGGAATCCTTCAGTTAAAACGGATATGAATGGGGAGGCTTTAACAGAATTCTGGACATCAGATCTTCCCGGAGAATATTCTATCCTTGTCAGAGGGATCTCCGCATCAGGCGAAATAATTCTGGCAACAGAAAAGTTCGTTGTCAGATAACTGAGGCATTATTGTTTAACCTGAAAGAATTAATATCGGGCATTATTTTAACTTTACCCATACAAAAAACAAGTTACTTTATGACTTATAAACGATATCTGATAATTGGACTGCTACCTTTTCTGCTATTTTCAGGTTGCAGGCAGCAGCAGAAAATAAATACTGAGCTAACAAATCCTGTCCCGCCCGTGAGTGAAGAAGTAAAACCTGCCGGGGACAGCACTCTCCATGCTGCGGCCCTCAACGGTAACATACATGCAGTGAGAGATTTCATCTCGAAAGGCATAAAGCCTGACTCTGAAGATCAGGATGGGCGCACGGCACTGATGTATGCCTCGTACAATGGGCATACTGATCTGGCCAGGGAACTCATCAATATGGGAGCCAATGTCAACAGGCAAGACAAATACGGAAGAACGGCGCTTATTTTCGCCTCATCTGGTCCTCATCCCGCAACGGTGAAAGTTCTTCTCGACAACAAGGCGAATCCGGATATTGCTGATTCGGAAGAACGGTACACAGCCCTTATGTATGCTGCCGCGGAGGGACATATGGAGAATGTCAGGATTCTGCTTGCTTACAATTCAGATCCTTATCTGAAGGATGTTGACGGCGACAGCGCCATGACTTTTGCCACACGGAACAAACATACGGATATTGCCAAGCTGTTGCGTTCGTTCGCACATATGCAGGAAAATCTCAAAAAAGATAAATGATCCGGGGCACTTTGTTCCTGCCTCTCCGTAAAATCAGAGAAAACTCCTCAGCGACTTAGTAATATCCCATATTACGGTGATCAATATGCGGACGCTCTGTCCTTTTCAGGGGAATGAACATCCCGTCGGTTGCTTCGAGCCAGTCATAAACGGCATGATTAAGCGACTTTATTGTATCCTGAAGCTCTGGTTCGGCTATCAGG
>JBBSAP010000069.1:0-19031 GCA_038252165.1 Bacteroidales bacterium
CTTTTTCTAACATTCCAATAATATTACCCATTTTACATTCCTGGATTTTACTACTTATTGCAAGAGATCTATTCTGTTTCATTATCTTTGGTATTAATTTACTACAAAGATAATATAATTATTAAGTTAGCACCATTACTCTCCCGGGGGGATAAATCGGCCTCACCCCAACCCCTCTCCCGGGGGAGAGGGGCTTTTCCTGAAGTATCTTTATCATCCACCGCTCACTCCGGGAGCGGGGGATAAGAGGGGGTGAGGCCGGATACAAGGGACCCCCCTGGGGGGATGGGGGGTAAAACAATGGGAAGTGAGAGGGCTTTAACTGGTGAGGCCGATAGGAATTTACCTTAGTTCCTCAATCTCGAAAATTTCGTGTCTGTCCAGGTTCAGCCAGTACTTTATCGTATTCTTCCTGACCAGTTCCCAGTAGGTATTGCTGTCGAGGCCATAGACAAAGTTGATCTCCTTCAGCTCTGCAGTTATTTTATCGGTTATTTCGGATTTGAGGATCAGCCGGATCTTCCTGTTCAGGTATGTGAATTCAGCTGAAGGTGAGGAGGGCTGATCATTTATTACTGTCAATAGTCCGTGACCGGGAGTTGCACCTGTGCTAACCTGCAGCCCATCGTTGAAACAACTGACCGGCGGGATTGATCCTGCAAAAGATTTGACACTGAATTCATCAACACCAGTATTGAAATATTCCCGTGCCCTGATTCCCATTTTTACTCCGATTATTGCAAATACGCCCAGATGCCTGTGAAGCTCGTTTGCAAGCACACCTGAGATCCATTCATCCATTCCGTATTTATTAATGATCTCTGACACAGAGCCCCTAATGTCATCAAAATAAAATGAAGGATCAGCTGGCATCTCTTTAATAACCTGGTTTTTTGCAACGGTTTCTCCCTTTAAGATCCTGATGGTGCTTTCCATTAACCCCTGAGCGTCGGAAGGGAAGAAATCTGAAATATTTCCTAAGGTTTTATTTATAAAAAGTTCGGGATAGTGCAGGAACAAGGCTGTCATTTCATCAGTTGCCTCAAAGGAGAACTTATGATTTTCAGCCCCGGCAGAATTAAAGAATGAAGATATTTTTTCAGCATACCTTGTGTTTACGCCGGCTAACGATGAAAGAAAATCCTTATCATAAAAAACAGCATCATTCAGATTGAATTTTCTGACTATCCTGACAGGGATCTCCTGTTTCAACATGGCAATTGAATTGGGTTTATCTATATTGTAGTTGAATCCTGCCTTGTCGTCAGAACCGTCAGCGCTCCAGATGAAATCTTTTACCTGCTTCCCGAAATCCGGTATATTTCTTAATGAATTATATGCTGTCGACATGCTGCCAAGACAGATGAAACTGATCCTGGTCTTTTCAGCAGTAATTATTTCGCTGATAAGCGGTAAAAAATCAGGTGCTTTTCCGGTATTAATGCCAGCTTCATTTCCCCATTTGGTCATGAGCGCAACAGGAAATTCAGGAGATTTATAGCTGCTTACCCTGTTAATACCAACAGGAATTCCCTGGTGAAAATATGAGTTAAGCATACTTTTAACTTTAACATATGAGTTTTCTGCAGAAAGAGAGCCGGGAGAAACAGTTATTGCCAGCACCCTGACATCGGGAGAAGCCAGCAGCATTGATATTGCCCTCATATCATCAATTCCCCCGTCGGTGTCAATAATTACATAATGTGATGGCTTCCAGGGATGGGAATAGAGGTTGATACAAAGAAATATGGCAGTAATAATGAAATAGAGTCGTTTCATGCGATATGTGGTTTAATTGCAAATGTATAAATTAATACTGCCGCTTACAAAGATTGCTTCGTCGCTTCGCTCCTCGCAATGACAGTTTATCTGGCAAATTCAGTGCTCATTGAATAGGATTGCTTCGCCCTCCTTCGTAGGACTCGCAATGACAGTGCCCTCCAGGTTAATTATCTTAATGACAGTTTATCTGGCAAATTCAGTGCTCATTGAATAGGATTGCTTCGCCCTCCTTCGTAGGACTCGCAATGACGGTGCCCTCCAGGTTAAATATCTTAATGACAGGGTCATTGCGAGGAGCGAAGCGACGAAGCAACCCTTTTCAAATAGTACAAATCCATAAAAAACCTTAAACCCTTCCCTACATATCGGATAATTTTTTATCTTGACAACCACATTTTTTAAGATATGAAGAAATTCCTGTTATGGTTCACACCCGGGCTGATAGTCGGGGTTTTAATTATACTTGGGGCTGGCAAAATGATAACCAGCACCTCTGAAAATGATTATTGTATGTCGTGCCATATTCATCCGATGGCTGATATGGACTGGAAAAAATCCGTACACTATGAGACACGATCGGGTTACCACGTTGCATGTGTGGAATGTCATCTTCCTCCAAAAGGCAAAGGATACCTGTGGGCAAAGGGGACAACCGGACTGCGGGATCTGTGGAGTTATTGGACAAAAGACTCCGCCTCGTTCGACTGGGTTGAACGTGGCAGGCTGGAGGTAGCACGAGGTTATGTTTATAACAGCAGCTGTTTAAAATGTCATGAGAACCTGTTTCCTGCCAAACTGACAAAAGCAGGCGAGGATGCTCATCTTTACTATACCCAGCAGAAAGAGAGTCCCGACCTTCACTGTATAAACTGCCACCTGAATGCAGGCCACTATATAGAAGGCTATACCCATGGAAGCAATACGACTTTCGGGAGTGTGTCATCTGCCCCGAAAGAGATATTTAACCAACCGGCAGCTGTAAGTGAGTTTAAGACTTTTACTGAAAAAATTCCAAAGTCATCAGTTGCTTTTAACATGGTAGCCATACCGGGTGGCACTTTCAAAATGGGAAGCCCGGCGAATGAGCCATTCAGAAAAGAGGACGAAGGACCCGTAAGGGATGTTGAGCTGAGTCCGTTCTTTATAGCCGAGGTTGAAGTGACGTGGGATGAATATCTTGCATTTTATGCACAGACATCCGCAGAGGGACGGTCGACTGATACCGAAGGATTAAGAAGCCAGATAGCCTCGGCTGCTGATGTGGATGCAATTTCGGGAGCCACACCTCCATATGGCCAGCCTGACCAGGGCTGGGGGATGGGGAAACGGCCAGCCATATCTTTCACATATCATGCAGCAGAGACCTATTGCAGGTGGTTATCGAAGGTGACAGGCAAAACTTACCGGCTGCCTACTGAAGCCGAGTGGGAATATGCCTGCAGGGCTGGTTCCTCAGACCCGTATTTCTTTAAGGGCGATCCGAAAAAATTCGAAAAGACAGGGCTTAGGGCAAAACTTTCAAAAAACGATACTGCCATTATCAATACCTACGTAGTATATAAGGCCAACAGTCCCTCAAAAACCCAGACAGCTGATTTTGTCAGGGCCAATCCTTTCGGGTTGAAAAACATGCCGGGTAATGTGGCCGAATTCTGTGCCGACTGGTACCAGCCTGATGCATATTCAAAATATCCTGAAGGTATAGTAAAAGATCCAAAAGGGCCTGAGAGTGGAGAAGAGCACGTGATCCGCGGAGGTACTTTTGTGAATCCTGCAGGTCTTTTACGAAGTGCTGCCCGCGATTATACCAGGACCGAATCATGGCTCAGAACCGATCCCCAGATACCCAAAAGCATCTGGTGGTACTCCGATTGTTTTAATGTGGGATTCAGGGTAGTTTGCGAATTTGACGAAAAAACAGGAAATATTACTGCCTCAAACTGAGATTTTTCGCAGATTCTGTTGCAGATAAATCAATAAATCTGATAAACATGCTTGTTTTTAATAAACAAGTTATTTAAATTGCAGTGCTTTTAACATTTTTTAAGAACTCTAAAACCTAATAACCCGAAAACCTGACCTTAATCTGACAACTGCAAAAATAATCGGAAAAGTAATATTGAATTTTAATGAGTGTAAGTTTTACACTTACTCTTTTTAAATTTTTTATATTAACCTTCTAAGAGCTAAACGAGAAACGAAATAGTGTGCACAATATTCCCCTGCCCAGCGCCATCCCGATAGCTATCATGACGTAACAGGCTCTTCAAAGTGGAAACCAATAACCAATAACCAATCACCAATCACCAATCACCAATCACCAATCACCAATCACCAATCACCAATCACCAATCACCAATCACCAATCACCAATAACCAATTAAATCAATCCTAATATCTATCTTTTATTAACTAACTAACAGTGTAACAGTATGAAAAAAACTCCCAACTGCTTTTGGTCCATCGGACCAAATGTAAGTTTTCGCAGGTTACTTCGGCCTGTGAAAATTGTAGTTCTTCTTCTGTTCTGCGGCCTGGCGATTCCCGCCTATACATTAGCTGCAGATAATCCAGTCGCAGATAATCCGCAACAGGCAGCTGTAACAGGAACCGTAACCGATGCCACCACAGGCGATGGAATGCCGGGTGTTAACATTCAGGTTAAGGGCGCCGCAACAGGAGCTATCTCCGATATGAACGGAAAGTTTTCTCTGGTTGTCACGAACCCGAATGCCACTCTGGTATTCTCATTTATAGGGTATGTAAACCAGGAGATTCAGCTTAAGGGCAGGACAACTGTTGATGTTGCCCTTAACAGTGAAGTAACAGGACTGGAGGAAGTCGTAGTGGTTGGTTACAGCACTCAGAGAAAAGTTACCGTTACGGGTTCTGTAGTCTCCGCCAAAGGGGATGATATTAAAAAATCACCAGCTGTTAATTTATCAAATAATCTTATTGGCCGTATGCCGGGTCTGACTGCTGTTTCAAGAAGTGGAGAACCTGGCTATGATGGTTCTATGTTACGTATACGTGGTTCAAATACCCTGGGTGACAATAGTCCGCTTATAGTTGTCGATGGTATTGCAAACCGTGGCATGGAACGTCTTAATCCGAATGATATTGAAAACATCACTATTCTGAAAGACGCTTCAGCTGCTATCTATGGTTCACAGGCGGCAAATGGTGTTATACTGGTAACAACCCGGCGGGGAAGCCTTGGAAAACCTAAGATCACGTTAAGCATGAATGCAGGTGTCACACAGCCTACAAGGATACCTGTTATGGCTGATGCTGCTACATATTCCGAAATGCTGAATGAGATTGCATTTTATAAAGCCCCTAATCTGGGTCGTTTTCAGAAATATTCTGAAGCCGACCTTCAGAAATACAGTGATGGATCAGATCCATGGGGACACCCAAATACCGACTGGTTTCATGAAGTATTTAAGCCGTGGTCTATGCAAAACCAGGTAAATGCTTCAATCTCAGGTGGTACTGATAATATGAAGTATTTTCTATCACTTGGAACAAGGTACCAGGATGGTATTTACAGGAACAGTGCAGTCAATTATAAGCAATATGACTTTCGTACCAACATCGATGGCAAAATAAGCAAAAACATTGATATTGCTTTTGATGTTGCCGGAAGAGAAGAATTAAGGGATTTCCCAACCCGTTCAGCTGGTTCAATTTTCCGTATGCTTATGCGCGGAAAGCCTAATATGCCTGCTTACTGGCCAAATGGTGATCCGGGACCTGATATTGAATACGGAGATAATCCTGCAGTTACTTCAACAAGTGCTACCGGTTATGACAAGGACAAAAGGTATATTCTTGAAAGTAATCTGCGAACAAATATTAATATTCCATGGATTAAGGGATTAATATTTACCGCTAATGCCTCATTTGATAAGGCATTCCGGTTCCAGAAAAGATTTGAGACACCGTGGTATCTGTACACCTGGGATGGCAATGAAGATCATAAAACAACAAAAGGAAAGAGAGGGCTCGACGCTCCTCAGTTATCAGAACGAATGGAAGACGGACAAAAGATCACTATTAATGCCTATGCAACCTACGAAAGGTTATTTGCTGCAAAACACAACATTAAGATCCTGGCCGGTACAGAAAGAAGAAGCGGAATGAATGATGTATTTACAGCATTCCGTAAAAATTACATTTCACCTGCCGTCGATCAGTTATTTGCCGGAGCGTCTGACCAATATATGTCAAACGACGGATGGGCAAGTCAGAATGCTTACCTCAGTTATTTCGGACGTGTCAATTATGACCTAAGCAGAAAATATCTGCTAGAGTTTGTATGGAGATACGATGGTTCATATATGTTCCCTGAAAGCAAACGGTTTGGCTTCTTCCCTGGTATTTCAGCCGGATGGCGTATTTCCGACGAGAATTTCTGGAAGAATAATCTGGCCTTTTTTAACGACTTTAAGATCCGCGGATCATGGGGTCAGACAGGTAATGACCGTATAGCTGAATATCAATACCTTACCACTTACGGTTTTACTGGTGGAAGGACATATGTGTTTGGAGGAGCTGATAATAAGCTTTTGATTGAAACAAAAATTCCAAATCCGGACGTAACATGGGAGGTGGCAAATCAGGCAAATATAGGATTTGATGCAACTCTGCTAAATAATAAATTAGTAGTTACCGCTGATTATTTCAATAACCTCAGGACTCAGATTCTTATAACAAGAAATGCATCCATCCCTAATTCCACAGGTCTTACATTGCCTCCGGAAAATATCGGGAAGGTAAGAAACGCCGGATTTGAAGGAATGGTAACTTACCATGACAGATCGGGAAATCTGGATTATTCGGTTTCAGTAAACGGTAGTTATTCAAAGAATAAGATCCTGTTCTGGGACGAAACACCGGGTATCCCTGAGTATCAGAGATCAACCGGAAGACCGATGGGTTCATCATTGCTTTACCAGTCAATTGGTATCTTCGATGATCTGGCAGAATTAGATTCTTATCCTCATTGGGCCGGAGCAATGCCAGGTGATGTCATTTTTGAAGACGTTAATAATGATGAGGTAATTGATGGTTTGGACAGGGTAATGAATGAAAGGAATAACATGCCCAGATTTATTTATGGCGCAACATTTAGCCTTGGGTATAAGGGATTTGATCTGTCTCTCCTTTTTCAGGGCGCAACAGGATCAGTCCAATATCTTGGAGTAGAATCGGGCGAAATCGGCAATTTCTACAAAGAACATGCATTAAACCGCTGGACACCCGAAAATACCGGATCTTCATATCCACGGACGTGGAACCGTGACGAAGAGTACTGGAGAAGTCAGGGAAATACGTTCTGGAATCTGAACATGGATTATCTCAGATTAAAGAATTTTGAAATTGGGTATACACTGCCTCCAGCAATAAACACAAAACTTGGTATAGAAGGCATAAGGTTTAGTGTTAACGGTATCAACCTGCTTACTATGACGAAGCAGAAGTTTATTGATCCTGAAGTTGAATCTGGAACTTCTTATCCTCTTCAGCGAGTTGTAACCGGTGGTATAACATTAACATTCTAAAAATACTAAATATGAAAAAGACATTAAAGATATTGATGGTTGTATCAGTCATATCAATCTTTTTTTCCTGCACGAAGCAGGATGAATTTCTCGATAAAAAACCATTGGGTGACTATTCCGAGACAGCTGTATGGAGCGATCCGGCACTTGTTCAGACATTTGTTAACAGTATGTACAGAAATGCATTGGGATGGCCATTCTCAATCGAACGTCTTTCTGATTATTCAGATGAATCTCTTTTCACCCCCGACTGGGATGTCCTTAATTTTAACAAAAGTCTTATGACTTCGGACGGGCTTCTTGGATGGCAGGTTGACTGGGCAACCCCGCATACTTTACATTTCCGCTGGGATCCGTTATACGCAAATGTCAGACGCACAAATATTTTCTTTTCAAAGATCAATGATGTCCCTAGTGACAACAAAGCGGTAATCGACAATCTCAAAGGACAAGCCTACTTTATGCGTGCCTGGACCTATTTTTATCTTACAGCACTTTACGGCGGTGTTCCAATCATTACAAAAGCCTACACCCTGTCAGATGATTTCGAAGTTGTAAGAAATACCTATGAAGAATGCATTAATTATATTGTCGGACAGATTGATTCATCTGCTATGAATCTGACGGATACTTACCCGACAAACGGGTATATTTCAAAAGGAGCCGCACTTGCATTTAAAGCCAGGGTCTTGCTTTATGCTGCAAGTGATTTGCATAACTCTGCAAAAAACAGTATTGTGACAAGTGGCTTCTCTCAACCTGCTTTGTTAGGCTATGTTGGCGGTGATGCTACTGCGAGATGGACAGCTGCTAAAAATGCAGCAAAAGCTGTTATTGACCTTAATAAATACAGTTTGTACAAAGCAACTCCAGCACCTGCTGATTCTGTGGCTCAGAATTTTGTAGAATTGTTTACATCAAAGGGAACTAATGAAGACATCCTGCTGCAATTCTTTACTCCAAAAACAGATGAAGACTGGGATGGATATAATCCGGGATTATACTGCGGACCAAATGGTTACCATAACTGGGGGAACAATACACCTCTCGGTGACCTGGTTGATGAGTACGAGATGAAAGACGGCAGTAAATTTAGCTGGTCAAACCTGACACATAAGGCCAATCCTTACGTTAAACGGGAGGCTCGTTTTTACGCCACTATATTATATGAAGGAGTAGAATGGAGAAAACGTCCATCCGATGCTTTGCAGATCGATCCTTTCAGCAAGATCCAGGTAGGTTATGTTTATAATCCAAGCAACGCAATGATAAAAGCTGGTCTTGATACCCGTTCAGGTCCTATTGAAGACTGGAACGGTGGTAAAACAGGCTATTATCTGAGAAAATATGTTGATCCCTCAGTCGATCCTCAGTATGTTAAACAGGATGTCCCATTCAAACATCTGAGATATGGTGAGGTTCTTCTTAACTATGCAGAAGCATGTATTGAACTTGGACAGGATCCAGAAGCACGGACGTATATAAATATTATCCGAAAGCGTGCAGGTCAGCCTGACCTGCCAGAAACGTTAACAGGTGATGCATTGCGTCAGGTTTACCGCCATGAACGGCTTATTGAGCTGGCCTTTGAAGACCATCGATTCTGGGATGTGCGCCGCTGGCTTATCGGTGAGGCAGCATATCGTCAGACTTCTGCAGTAGATGTACGCTATAACACGACAGAAACATCTGTTGCGTCATATCGGAAAGCTGATGGCTCAACTTATGGTGCTCCTATTTTTGCTAAGAAAGATACTCCTGGTGATTCCAGAGCATGGAATAAAAAGATTTATTTCTTTCCGATTATGCGTGATGAAATGAACAAGAATACTTTATTAGTTCAGAACCCGGGGTATTAATATTCCTGAAGTTAATAATCTGATTTTTAATTATAAAAGCCGGTCTGCAAAGGACCGGCTTTTTGATTTTCATTTCTCTATGGTCAGATAAATAATATCTTATAAACTGTCTCATATAAAATCACCCTATAAAAAACCGGTAAATACATGATGAAAATAAACCAAAATTACTTTTTCAGTTGAAAAACAACAGCTTTTTCCCTGTTTATTCCCCCTATAAGCAATGAGGTATCACCTTCATAGAAGAGTAAAGACTCAACCATTCCCTGAAGAAACAGTCCGCTTCTGGATGGTGGAATGACGCTGAATGACCGGTTGCTTCCTTCATTTAATAATATTATTCCCTTCAATGAATCAAAGTATCCTGTTGATACATCCCATTTGTAATCATTGCCTGCTATAATAACATCAGGATATTTATCATTATTCAGATCATATACAATCATCTTCTTCACTGGAGAAGTCTGTACTTCCTCGGGTAGCTTTTCCCATCTGAATTTTCCATTTTCATTCCATAAAATACAGCTTGATATTGTATTGACAAAAAGCTTCAGCTCCAGCCTGTTTTTTAAATTATCATCAAGAACATTATCAATAGAACTATTGCTGAAAGAGGTATAATTTTTGAATTTATTTCGAAAAAATGAGGATTGTTCAATTAATTCATCAAGGTAATTTACAGGATATTCTTTCATTTTCCCATTCTTATCTTCCCAGAATGCCGTCATCAAAGGATCGATTATTCCATCCATCTCAAAATCAAGAGCATAAAGGTTTAATGGATACTGAGGACTCACAGAAAACTGGTTATTTTCACCCAGATTTCCAAGTAAATAATCATCATCACCATCGAGGTCAAAGTCACCTGATGTAACTGAATACCACAACCCATGATAACCATCAAAATCTTTAATATTTTGAAGTACAAGTTCCTTACCATTATTATTCCTAAGTATCACAGGCGAGTTCCATTCTCTTACCACAAACAGATCTTCCCAGCCATCGTTATCGTAATCTGTCCACACGGCGTCTGTAACCATACCCAGATCAAAGCTTGAAGATGAGCCAACTGAAAGCTTGCCCTTTTCGTTTAATATCAGCCACGAGGGATTTGCAAATGGGAACATTCCTTTCTTTACTCTGGAACCGATAAATATTTCCTGGTACCCATCATTATCAAAATCATATGGTCTTACCACAGAAGCAAGAAATGGAGGTATTGGGAGAAGGATCTTTTTAAATGAATCAACTTGATTTTCATAAATATAGTGTTGGTATTTGCTCTCGTTTCTGCCTTCATATCCGGCTGCGACTGCTATGTATAGATTTTCCTGCTTTTCACTTTCCTTCAGGTATTCAAATCCTCCAGCCACAGAAATTATATCGTTATCGCCATCGTTATCAATATCCAGTACCGCCAGATCTGATTCAGAAATTTCCTTCCGTGAAGTAAATCCTTTGATTACCTTATTTTCAAATTTTTTACCATGCCTCATATAAACTGAAGTTGGCAATATATTTGTAGCTCCGATTAGAAGGTCTTCATAACCATCTTTATCGATATCACCTTTGGCCATGCATGGTCCTATCTGTGAAAATTTATGAGGAATAATTTTCTGGGTTAGAAAGAAATCTGCAAAATCTCTCTGCTCATGAACATAATCCAGAATATTATTGCACTGAATAAACATCAACTCTGGTGAAGATGATGGTATGTTTTTTTGTGACATTGAAATGGAATTCATTTCATTAATTTCAAGTGTTTGATTGACAACCGGATTTTTAAGGATTGAAATATTTCCAGATTCAGGCCAGGTTATTTGTATGGAGTCAACAGATTTGTTGTCAGAAAGTCCGAAATGAATTATCGGATCGACTGAAGATGCGTATCCCTTCGTAAGAAAATTCTCAATAAACTGATAATTACCACTATCCCATAACTCAACTTTTGCTCCTATGGCCATTGTGTTTTTTGGTTTACCTATCAGTCTGATATTTATAAAATTAGCTTTATCACCTGATTTCTCCCTGGTATTGTTTTTAAGTATAAATGCCTCATTATTTATATTATTAACCACATAATCAAGATCGCCATCATTATCAAGGTCTGCAAATGAGGCTCCATAAGAATAAGAAGGTATATCCGGCAGCCAGTCCTTTTTTTTCGTAAAACGGAGATCTCCTTTATTTTCAAAAGCAATATTAGGAATAGAAACTGCAGGCATCATTTTTATGACATCATTGCTGCCAATGCCTGATCTTTGATTCCTCATCCGGAATTGAAACCAGTCCTTGTCGGTCATATCTCGTGGATAACCTGTGGTAACTATCAAATCTTTATCACCGTCGTTATCATAATCAGCAAACTCTCCCGACCAGCTCCAGTTAGTCTGAGAAATACCTGAAAATTGGCCTAACTCGCTGAAAGGCAGTAGATTGCCGTTTATGAAACCATTATGAATATGAAGCATGTTTCTTACATACTGGTGTTCATAACCGAATTCGTTATCATTCTGGTAAAGGATATAACTGAACCCATTTATTGTCTGCTTCCTTTTGGCATATGATTCTGGCAGCATATCAAGAGTAAGCATGTCAGGATTCCCATCATTATTGATATCAGCCATATCATTTCCCATCGAGGATCTTGTCTGATACGACATATACTTTCCGATCTCATTCCGGAATGTTCCATCGCGCTGATTTATATATAGCAGATCATTTGAAATGTAATCATTTGAAACATAGATATCAGGATAATTGTCCTTGTTAATGTCACCAATTGCTAAGCCAAGCCCATATCCTTCAAAAAGAATTCCCGCCTCCCTGGTAACCTCTGTGAAGGTACCGTCATTGTTATTTCGGTAGAGGTTATCATTATTACGGGCGTTACCGTCAGTAATTTTCTGCAGGTAGGAGCTATTCATTCTCTGGTTTTCACTGCTGTTAAGGATATAAAGATCAACATCTCCATCCCTGTCGTAATCAAAGAATGCTGCAGCCACCGACGGACCATCTTCAGCAATCCCGTATTTCTCAGCTAATTCTTTAAAGAATGGGGTTCCGTTTTCGCTGATCCCCATATTGACCCATAACCTGTTTTTGCATTTCTGAGGATCTTTATTGCCTGTTGAGGTCAAATAAATATCAAGCAGACCGTCGCTGTTGATATCCACCATTGTAACTCCGCTGTACCATTGGTCATCTGATAACCCCTCAAGATTTGGAGTAATGTCTGTGAACCTGAAATTGCCATTATTCTGATAAACTTTGGAAGATACCTGATTTCCGGCGAAAATAATATCCCGCAGGCCGTCATTATTCAGATCCCCTATCCCAACTCCCGCTCCATTGTAAATATATTCATAAGTGAGAATATTGAAACTATCAGTCTCAGTTATAATATTCTGAAAATCAATTCCTGTTCGCTTTGAATCCAGGAGCTGAAATCTTGTTGATTCGGAACATGAGATCAAAATCAGTGAACAAAAAATCGGGAAAAAGTACCTCATAAAATCTGAAATTATTTGCGAATATAAGTTGTCTTGGCATTTTTTCTTCAAACCACTGGAATCATTTAATGAATTCTCTATTTATGTGGATTAATGATAAAACGCATAATACCAGAACGTGTTCCCGAACTTCTGCTTCAGAAACGGCTGGGCTGCTTTCAGGTTGTTACCGTATGACTGGAACATCTGAAGAAACTGGTTAAACCTGGTTTCAATCTGAGGGTCTAATTTCAGGTTACTAAAATTAGGCATAGCTGATCCCGACATCCTGCAAACCATTGCAGCTTCCTGGAGATGAACAGGTATCTTCGTATAACCGAGACTTTCAAGTCTGCCTAACCCCGATGCAATACCAGTATAATCTTCATTAAGCATCAGGTACGCCATCTTATACTCAAACAATTTACGGTTCAAAGAATCGGCTGAGAATGCCATTTCGATGTTGAAATAAGGATTATCTGTAATTGAAAAAAAGTCGTGTTCAATCTTTTCTTTCCTTTTAATTCCGAATTCAGGGTGCGCTTCAATTGTTCTTTCATCGGACAGTAACCTTTCAAAACCGCTGGCTTCACTCCTGTAAAACAACGTCTTCTTCAGTATTGATACATATTTTGACGCCATCTTATAATTACCGTTTATAATTTCGGTTTTAATAAGCATTCTGAGATCTTCCGGAGTGATCCCTTTCATCACCATATTCTCGAAAGCCCATCTCTGAGCTTCATTTATCATTCCCGTTGTATAATAGGAATATGCTCCACGCCTTAATATTTCTCCAATCATCTCCCATTTCAGGAACAGGGACTGACCATCGGGGCTCTGGGGGAAATGAAAAAGCTGGTCGGTAAGCCTTCCTGTTTCGGAAAGTGCAACATTGTTAAGGTATATTGTGAGCCTGTTTGTTGAAGGATGACTCGAAATATATCTGGTAACTTCATTAAACCTTCCCTGGCCGAAAAGCTTTTCTGCATGAAAATATTCCTTATTGGCGCTGTCAAAGCGAAGTAATCCCGATAAGCTTACCAGTATCAATGAAACCAGCGAAAGAACTATTTTATTAAAGGTATCCTTCAGCCTGATGCGGTCAGATAAGCTGATTTTTATTTTCCAGGTCAGAGGAATAAGAATGATCAAACTAATTACCGGAATAAATAATCTGAACTGCGAACCTGCCTCTTCATCAGAAACCGGGAAAATCATCAGCTCTTTAAAAGGCTGAAAGAGGAAAAATTCTTTAAGAAGATAAATGACAATAAAAGAGAAGGCAAACAGCGAAATGATTTTAGGCCACTCTTTTCTTATTGATTGCAGGGAGAGGTGAAGTGTATACATCAGCGCAAAGATCCAGGCAAAACCACCTGTTACAAAATACCAGAAAGGGAACAGGACAATGGGGAGAAAGCCTTTCAGATATCTTATTGACAGGTAAAACAGGACAAGCTGCAAAAGCACCCCAAGGCTGTTGTAAATAAGATACTGATAATTGGTCTGCAGAATGAAAAATGAAGTTCCGAAAAGAAGAGGCAGGAGGATTGATGCTTTGCCTGTCAGAAAACTTATGATCTTTGAGATCATGTAAATAATCATGCAGATTATCAGTGTAATAATTATTGCTCCAGCCACAGGATAATAGTAAAATGTTGTCAGGAATCTGCCAAGATAAACAAGCAGTGATCCCGGCTGTGAAAGGCTGGATTTAAGGTAATCGGCTGAAAATACGAAGAGGGACAGTTTTTCCTGGTAATACTCAACATAATCAGCAATAAACCCGAAAAATAAAAACGACCCTGTGAAGAAAACAATATAGGGCAGATAATTAATAAAGGAACTATATGTCGGATGTTTAATAGTCATTCCCTGGTTTCTTTACTTTGCGACCTTTGCGAATAACCTTTGCGGCCTTTGCGCCTGCCTGCCGGCAGGCAGGGTTAATGGATTTCATATAGCATGTGTTCCTGTTAATTCTCTGTCCATTTCGCCTGTAACGCATCTCCTGCTGCACTTTCCCTTATTTTCCCCGGATTAACTTTAACTTTCAGAGTGGAGAGTTCCGGAAGATTGAAGCTCTTAAGGAATCTGCTGTAAAATTCAGGATCCTTCTGCGGCATAATAAATGGTTTGCCCGAAGCTCCGTTTTCATCAATATATGAAATGAAGAATCTTGCAGTCAGTCCATCGATCCGTTTACTGCTGAAGACAAGCCACCTGCTGTTAGATGACCATGAGTGATAGCTGTCGGTGAAATCACTGTTAAGATCCATAGTCGAAGGTATCATGGTCCTGAGATCTATTTCATAAAGATCAGCTTCCTTGTGCCAGATAGGGAAACATCCGTAGTTATGAAGCGTAATTACAATGTAATTACCGTCGGGAGAGATCCTTGGAAAGGAGGCACTTTTATAAATTGCTGAAGCATTGAAGATCAATTCGACAGCACCTGTTTTTCGTGTTATAGGATCAAAAGGTACCCGGCAGAGATTATAGCGGACGCTATCATACACAAATATTTCCCCTGCCTTTGGAGCTCTGCAGAAATAGAGATATTTTCCATCCGGCGACCATTCAGGATAGGTGTCCATATATAGCTCTTTGTCAGTAAGATCTATATCCATAATTTCATTTTTCTCAACATCATAAAGGACCAGTGAAGATTCAAGGTCGCTTACTTCAACTTTCTTGCTCAGCGCAGAGTGAAACTGTTGTACTATCTTATTTGATGAGAAGGCAACAAATTTTCCCGAAGGATGCCAGCGCGGATAGACCGCACCATTTTTCATTTCATCGGTTTTAAGATTTACCTTCCTGAAATCCCCTCCTGAGTAGAAATATGTGCCCCCCAGGCTGCCTCTCATGTGAAACATAAAATTATCTGATTTCCCCGTATTATTGTATGAGTGGCAGTTAAGGCAATTCTCTTCAACAAGACTATTTTCGATAATGGATTTTTCCCTGAAGCTTTCAAGGCTTCGCTGTTTTATGAGTATCTCTTTCCAGCTCTCATATCCGGGGTAGAGCAGACGATAAGTTATATATGGATCAATAGGTTCACTGGCAATTTTATTCGTGATAGTTTTGAACTTTGACCATCCGGTATCTTTATTTTTCACCCAGATATCAATATTGAGGTCTTTGCCCTTGTTCTCCTCAAGCATTTTCTTCCATTTTCTCTCAGGGAGACTGATTATCCCGTTTTTACTCCCGGTTTCAATGATAGTTTTTGTATCTGCTGAAACCCGGACAAAGAATGCAGTGCCATTTAAGGTTATCTTGAAATTAAGAGGTGCTATATTGGGTGGAATTATTACCCCTGAATAATCGGGATCGATTAAAGGAGGTATCCCGGTTTCGTCAATGTTTCCGCCGGGTTTGCCGGAACAGCTGTAAAGGGCTGTGATGAAAGTTATTATATAGAAAATATATTTTGAAGATAGTCTCATAAGGATCTTATAAGGCGACGCCTGAAGCATGCAAATGTAATATTTAAAAATTTAAGGTGGTTATTGTGGTAAAGCAGGATTAATTTTCCCGGGATATTTCATTGTGCCTCAGGTACGAAACATCCGGCAACCTTCCCCAAATCCAGCTTCTTTGTTAAAAATCTTTAAATTCCCTTTATTCTTTGGTTTTTAAAATCCATATATTTACATTTGGTTACAATCTGTATTCTTGAAAACCTGGTATTTTAAGTTCTTATAATCTAATCTGATCTAATATGAAAAAATCAAGTATCTCAAGACGTAATTTTCTTGGCAAGGCAGCAACTGTGGGGGTGGCAGGTGTTGTGGTTCCTACGATCATCACAAGCTGCGCGCGTGAAACAAAAAAAGTTGTTGCAATTCCAACTTTCCTCGATCAGGCTCCCGATGGTCCGGTTCTTAAAGCCGGTGTTATAGGATGCGGCGGCCGCGGTTCAGGAGCTGCTATAAATTTTCTAAGTGCAGGTCCAAACCTGCAAATCACAGCCTTGGGTGATACATTCCAGGACCGTGTTGACGCTTGCAGGGAAAGTATTCTCAAGCAGAAGAACCAGGAGGTTCCGATTGAGAATTGCTTTGTAGGGTTTGATGCTTTCCAGAAGGTAATTGATTCAGGTGTTGACATTATAATTCTGGCAACCCCTCCTTTCTTTCGCCCCGAGCATCTGGCAGCGGCAGTTCAGGCTAAGAAGCACATTTTTGCGGAAAAACCGGTTTGCGTCGACCCGACTGGTGCAAGATCAGTAATGGCCACGGCTAAAAGGCTGAAGGCCTCGGATTAAGTATTGCAACAGGAACCCAGCGTCGCCATCAGCGCGATTATATGGCCAACTGGCAGCAGGTTCAACAGGGTCTCATTGGCGATCTGACAGGTGGTAATGTATGGTGGAACGGAGGCAAGCTATGGCACCGCGACCTGGATCCCAAATGGAGCGAAATGGAATGGATGATCCGCAACTGGGTCAACTGGGCATGGCTGTCGGGCGACCATATTGTAGAACAGCATGTTCACAACCTTGATGTAATGAACTGGTTCTTTGGTACACATCCTGTAAAAGCTGTCGGATTTGGTTCAAGACTTCGTCGTGTAACAGGAGATCAATATGATAATTTCAGTGTTGATTATACATTCGAAAACGGTATGCATGTTCACAGCATGTGCCGCCAGATAGACGGATGCGCCAATAATGTTTCAGAAAGACTTCAGGGAGCAAAAGGCTCAACCGACTGCCATAGTTCGGTACTTGACCTTGCCGGAACCGAACTCTGGAAATATGAATATCCGCTTGATAAGGACGGAAAGCCAACAACACGCGTAAGCGTCGATCCATATGTTCAGGAACATATCGACCTTGTTACTGCCATCCGTACAGGCAAAATGTTCAATGAACTTGAAGCTACCGCCATCTCGACAATGATCGGAATCATGGGCCGTATTTCAGCTTATACCGGAAAAGAAACCACATATGAAGAGATGATGAACTCCGACCTTAAGCTTGGGCCAACAGTATTCGCTTTTGGTCCTGTTGATATTCCAAAGGATGTTCCGATTGCAGGGAAAGCTTATGTTCCTCCTACACCTGAGCAGCTTGCAGAACAGGCAAAGAGAAGGGCTGAAAGAGAGGCCGCACAAGCTGCAGCTGCTGCGGCCAAGAAATAAACTTAAAAATAATTTTTATGAATAGTTCACGAAGAGATTTTATAAAAAAGGCTTCAACAGGTGCTGCAATAATGGCAGCACCTGCCATTATTGGATCATCGGGAATCTATGGTCAAAAGAAAGCTGCCGATCCAATAACCCCATTCAACCTGAAATATGCTCCCGGATTGGGAATGTTCCGCCAGCATGCCGGAGAGGATCCCATCGATAATATTAAGTTCTGTCATGACCAGGGATTCCGTGCAGTATTTGATAACGGCCTGATGAGGAGAACTCCTGAACTCCAGGGAAAAATTATGAGTGAACTTAAACGCCTTGGTATGGATTTCGGTCCATTCGTTCTGCGGGCTGATTCGGGTAAGCAGGACTTTGTGCTGAATAGCCAGGAAGTTCGCGATATGCTGGTTGCCCAGATGAAGGAAGGAGTTGAGGTGTCTAAAAGAACAGGTGCTAAACAGGCACTGGTAGTCCTGGGGCGGTATGATGTCAAACTCCACATGGATTACCAGACAGCCAACGCTGTCGACAACCTCAGATATTGTTGTGATGTTATGGAACCTGAAGGTGTGACGATTGTACTTGAACCGCTGAATCACTATACTAATCATCCGGGTCTTTTCCTTACAGGAATACCCCAGGCGTATGCCATTTGCAGGGCGGTGAACCGGCCTTCATGCAAGATTGTAAACGATATTTATCATCAGCAGATAAGCGAAGGGAATCTGATCCCCAACATTGAAGCTGCCTGGAGTGAGATTGCTGCCTTCCATTGCGGCGATAATCCCGGGAGGAATGAACCCACAACAGGTGAGATAAACTATAAGAATATCTTCAGATACCTTTATAATAAAAAATATGACGGTACCATCTGTATGGAACATGGAATAAGCCAGAGAGGAACCAAAGAGGGAGAAGCACGTGTTATTCAGGCTTACCGCGAATGCGACAGTTTTGAGGTATAAACCTCACCCTAAATCCCTCTCCCATGGGAGAGGGACTTGTAAGGAATCCTAGAAAGTCCCCCTCTCTCCTGTGAGAGGGGGATTTAGGAGGTGAGGTCGAATAAATTAAGGAAGAGAGACAGTACCCGGGTCATCCGACAACCATTCTGCCTGAAGACGGAAAGACACTTGCTGTACTGCGGAGAGAAAATTCGCGCGGAGCTGATTCACCAA
>JBBSAP010000070.1:0-18742 GCA_038252165.1 Bacteroidales bacterium
CGAAGTTCTCAGAGATTGGCACTTTAAGAAAGAGACCTCCATTAAACCCAATTATCATATTTTTATCAGACAAGTCTTTGGCATCCATGTTTGAAAGATTTACACCCCCTTTAATCCCGAATCTGATATTTTGTTTATCACTTTGCGCATAAACGGAATTTGTAAAAAATAGCGTAGCAAATAATAGTATTCCAACTATTTTGGTGGTTAAGCTTTTCATTATGAATGAGATTAAATTTAATATTCCAGTGTTTTTGTTTTTCATAACTGATTTTTTAGTTTAAATAATAATTATATTGTTACACTATAAAGGTAATAACTCCTATTCTGAAATGTATTACATAATTTTATTAACAAGTTATATGATTCACACATTTCAGAGGGCAATGTCACTTCTGTTTGAGTGACTTAATAATGTATTGCCCGGGGGTTATTTAAACAAAAGACGGTGCTTTAAGCACCGTCTTTAAGATGTTTAGATCTTTCAAGTCATTCCTTTTTTTGCTTTGACTGTTACTTTAGAAAACTATAGTTCAATCTTCTTAAGGAAGTTACCATCTTTGTCATAGACAAGAGTCTCAGTTGTCATCCCTTTAACAATAACTACCTCATACGTTATTGTATTGTTGAGGTTGACACTTGTTGCTTCTTTAATTGTGTAACCGGAAAAATCTTTAGCAACATTGTCTGTTATAGGTTTCAAAATTTCGGCTGCCTTAACGGCAGTCCGCACAGCCTGCTGATTTATCACGGTGGTTGTGGTAGACTTTGCCTTGGTAGTTTTAATGGTGTCCTGTTGTGCATTAACTGCCATGGCTGCAACTAATAATAGAATAACGAATAGTCCTTTTTTCATAATTTTCTTTTTTGGTTTATACTTGTTACTATTTACTCTCAGAGGCCAAATATCTTAATCATATCTTACCAATGAAATATTATTTTTTTATTAATAATTTATCTGAATGCCATCAGCTCACACTTGAGTTGGTTTTCTAATCCTGTCAGATATTAGCTGTAAATACAATTAATGAGAAAACCGTTAAGAATAAGACAAAAATGATCTTTTTTATTTTCTCATGATTTTAAATCAGTACAGATTATTAGCATTGTAAAGATAGGTTATTAGATATTTTTGCGTTTTACACAATTCCAGGAAAAGATTACATGATTCACATATTTCACCAAATAATACAAGTTTCGGGTTTGGGTGCCTGGAATTGACGTAATGACCACATTTGGCCGGTCATGCGCCATCAATAATATTTATTTTAACATCCATGATTTAAATCAGGCTTATGATTGTCAATTTATTCCGGCGAGGAGTTGTCGGGGGAAACGGCTTTTCCGATATAATCAGTATTTTCTGTTTTATACTAAGGTGTTTATTTCGCTCTTAACCATAGAAGATATTCATAATTTCATAAACAATATCTTCCCTGGCTCTTTTTAAAACAGCTTTGTCCCCAATCTTTTTATTTATCAATACTTTAGCCAGTGGTGATAAAAAGGAAATTTTTCCTTTGGCACTGTTTGCCTCGTCAACACCTACTATTTGAAAAGTTTGAATGTTTTTGGTTGCTTCTATTTTGAGAGTAATAAATGCTCCGAACCTTATTTCATTTGGTGGCTGCTTGTTCAGAGTAATAATCCTGGCTTCAACAATTCTATTGTCCAGCAATTGTAATATTGCATTAATATGGTTCAACGCTATTCGTTTCTCATTTTCGTCGGTATTTTTCAGATTTTCTTTTTCATTGACCAGTTTCTGCTTTTCGGCCAATAGTTCATTCATGCCAGCCTGAGTCACATAGTTTGTCACTCCTTCAGGTAAATCTGCCCTTGGTGGTACTATCGGAATTTCTTCCTGATCATCTTCCTTAACAAATCCCCTGCTCATAGCTTATTGATTGAAAGTACGGATCTTTAATTCAAAGATAATCAGTTTTACTGTTCTATGCCGGTTTGCTTTTTATTCTGTTTCCACATCCTGAATAAACCTTTAGCTATCAGAATAATTAAAGTTAAAAATCCTTAACTGTAATATTTATTTGGAATAATTCAATGTAGATATTAGTCTAACGCTCGGGCAAAAAGCCTTCATTCCTTTGTCTGATGAAGTTTAACATTACATTCATTTTCCTGCTTGCTATAACTTTTCACGGAAAAGCACAGGAACTGAATAAGTCTTCTTTGGTCCCCGTCTCAGGATATGAGTACAGGATCAGAAATTATGTTGATACATTAAGGGTTATTGATACTCATGAACATCTGTTCACTCAGGAGATGATTAAGGGAAGCTTTTTTCCCGATTTCTTACTGCTTTTTCAGCCAAACGGCTATGAGGATCTGAAATCTGCCGGGCTGCCCGATTCCCTGTTCGACAAATTATTTAATGAGCCGGTAACACCATTACAAAAGTGGAGATTGATTGAACCTTACTGGGATAATTCGTTCAATACCTCCTTCAACAGAATTATTCTTAACGGTATCAGGAACCTTTATGGCATAAATGATTTAAATGAGACAACCGTAGGCCCGCTTTCTGATAAAATCAAGAAAGCTTATGATACCAACTGGTTCGATCGTATCCTGAGAGATTCATGCCGGATCGATTATATTATACAGGATGGATATTATATGTCCGGAAAGGACAACTATTTCAGGTACGCAAAAAGATTTGAAAACTGGCTGAATATAAAATCAAAATACGGGGTTGATTCACTGGCAATATTGCAGCTTGATCCGATATTCACTCTTGAAGATTTTGTAAAGTCGCTTAACCTGGCATTTGAAAAGGAAGTCAAAAAAGGGATGACAGTTGTTAAAATTTTCATCGCCTATTCCCGTACTCTGAGCGCTGAAAAAGTTGAAACTGAAGCCGCCAGGAAAGTTTTCCGTTCACTTGTCAATGGTGATGAGGATCACATACTCTCATTCAAGGATGCGAAACCATTGCAGGATTATATGCTTTATCGCTTGCTCGATCTGGCAAAAAAATATAAAATACCGGTAGCTTTTCATACAGGATTACAGGCAGGCCAGGGAAACATAATAGGTAACTCCAACCCGACTTTGCTGACTAATATATTCAGGGAATATCCCGGTATACAATTTGTGTTATACCATGGAAGCTATCCTTTTGGGGGTGAGCTTTCAGCTATCGCAAAGAATTACAAAAATGTTTATATCGATATGAACTGGGTCTGGTCCATCTCACCTACATACAGCGAAAGGTACCTGAACGAATGGCTTGAAACTGTGCCAGCTGGCAGATTAATAGCTTTCGGCGGCGACTGTATGGCAGTAGAGAATGTCTACAGCGAACTGGCTTCAGCCAGGCGGATCATTTCAAATGTTTTATGCAACAAGGTCAGGGATGGCTATTTTTCTGAGAAAGAAGCAAAAACAATAGCAAAAATGATTCTTTTTGATAATGCGTCAAAATTGTATAATCTTCCCTGATCCTATCTGATCCTGATGGGTTTTTCAGTATCATTTTTCATTATATATGGCAGGACCCACACCTTTTTACACTTTTCATTTGTAAAGTACAAATGCGAGATTGAAAGACTATCTGCATTACCGTCAGCCCATAATGCATAGAAATCTTTTTGAGCATTCATAGGTCTGCGCACAAAAGAGTTATTACCTGAACTGTTTTTTGTTATATCGTTTACTTTCTCCCAGCTGATCCCTTTGTTCCTGCTGACCCATAAAACAATTTCGCCGCCGGCTGCATATTTCTGCAATCCGGGGTCTGAAGGAACAATTATTCTCCATTCATTATCCCTGATATAAAGAGTTCCCATATCATAGTTGTGGTCTGATTCGCACACCTTATTAAAATTCCATTTATGATCTTTCCAGTTAATAATCATCCATTCTCTTGGATCGCCCTTCGGCCCCGGTCTATAATCCCTGCTCAGGATGACAAGCAACACCGGATTTCCATCTTTATCAAAATTAAGATCACTGATATTAACGAGTTTACCTTCGGCTTTATAATCCTTTATAATGGCTTCACTATTAATATCGGTAACCGGAGTTTTAACGATCTGATTGTCTACAGTTTCCCAGGTCTTGCCCATATCTTCTGTCTGGAGCAGGTAAAGATTTGTTCTTTTGTCGACATTTCCCTCCGGAAGGTAATCAAATACCGTCACAAGTTTCTTCCCAAAAACACCTGATACCTGTAAATGTCCACCCATTCCGGCAAGTTTTTGACATTCATCCCATATTATCCCGTCACGGCTTGAAGAAAAGTAAAGCTCCTGCCCGTTTGTGACCCTTGAAAACATCAGAACTAATCCATAACCTTCTATCCACCATGGTTGGGGGCAAATCATCTCCCATTCTTTTATCTTGTCAAAACTTTCAATAGAATAGGGTTTCGAACTTTTAAATATCAATCCCGAACGTGTTCTGTACCTTCCGCTGACAAAAATCCATAAATAACCATTTGAATCAATCGAAAGAGAAGCATTATCATGCGGCTCTCTTACCCCCATTTTATCAAAGACCATAACCGGGTTTGGTACAACGTGATATCTGTGGTCAAAATAAGAAACCATTATTAGCAGGTGCCTCTCATCAGCACTGGTTGTACCTCCATATACGAAGAATGTTTTTTTAACCTCAGGGGAATAAACAGCAACAGGTCTGTACCTGGAATCAAATGTGGCCGTACCACCTGAGAATCTGTAACCAAACTCCAGAAGCGGGCCGGAACTATACCAGATGCCCTTATAACCATCCATCCTGAGATTCTGGGAAAAGAGACACTGGCAATCTGCGAACAGGATTAGAATCAGAGCTGATAACAAACATTTCCTGAACATGTTGTCAAGAATAGGGATTAATGTAAATTTAATTATTTTCTCTTTACAATCACTTAATCACCAGCTTCTTTTCATTCTCAATTCTTTAAGATAATCAATCCGATCCTGGCAGCTGTTTGTATCAGTATCATCTTTCCTTTTCTTGTTGTGCTTTTTATCTTTCTCCTGGCTTACGGATTTGATCAGATCAGCATTCAGGATATCAAAAACTTCATGACCAACTCTTTTCCTGATCTCTGGAAACAGGGAAGGGTCAAATACCGGATGAGGAGTAAACTCCGTTAATCCAATAAAAACTGCATAATTGTATCTGAATCGGAAGGATGCTATCGAAAGTAGTGCCTGTAGCACAAAAGATGATATCAATAAACATTGTATCTTTAGCTAATCAGACAAACAAATCAGAACCCATGCTCGGTGCGATAATTGGTGATATCATTGGTTCCACTTACGAGTTTAAAAATACCGACAGGTATGATTTTGATCCCTTTCCGCCAGGCTCATCTTTTACTGACGATACAGTCCTGACAGTAGCTATAGCCGATTCAATTCTAACAAAAAGAGATTATGTTGAAACGGTCAGGGAATATGCATTGAATTACCCGGGAAGAGGATATGGCGGATGGTTTAATCAATGGATATACATGGACAATCCGCAACCCTACAACAGTTACGGAAACGGATCAGCGATGAGAGTCTCCCCAATCGGATGGGCATTTGATTCACTTGGCGAGACCCTTAAAGAAGCTGAAGGAAGCTCAGCTATAACGCATAATCACCGTGAAGGTAAAAAGGGGGCAAAAGTTGTTGCTGCTGCAATATTCCTTGCAAGGACTGGTCATGATAAAAAAGCAATAAAGAAGTTTATCGAAAAGAGCTACTCATATAACCTTAACAGGACTCTTGCTGAGATTAAACCTTTTTACACCTTTAATGAAACCTGTCAGAAGACAGTTCCTGAAGCGATAATCTGTTTTCTGGAATCTGAGAATTTCGAGGATGCTGTTAGAAAAGCTATCTGGCTTGGAGGAGACAGTGATACTTTAGCCTGTATTACTGGAGGAATTGCCGAAGCATTCTATGGAAAAGTACCAGACAAGTGGGTGACAAAAGCATATAGCTTCCTGGACGAAAAATTAACAGACATAGTTGTCAGATTCCAAAAAACATTTAACAGCTAATCGTGCTAAAGCAGACATTTGCCACGGCTCCGGAAAGAACAATATAACAAGGCTGTATAAACGGGAAAGCGGATTAGGTTTCATATGAATGTGTTTATTTCTTCAGCTTCAGCAGTCTTATAAATTTATCAAAAAATGAAGTATTTTCATTTATTCCCGTAAATTCTTCTGCTCCTGGCCCATATGCAAAAACCGGAACCATCAGTCCGGTATGGTTGGTAGTTGAATAACGACCTGTTATTTTACCCGAATTTATATCCCCGTTAACAAGGGTTAACCCTCCTGTTTCATGATCGGCTGTAACAACTACAAGGGTTTTACCGTCACTGGCAGCAAATTCAAGAACTTTTCCGATGGTACGGTCAAAATCAAGCATTTCCTCTACCGTATATTCCATATTGTTTGCATGGCCTCCTCCATCTATCTCCGAGCCTTCAACCATCAGAAAAAATCCTTTTTTATGATTATCGAGAATGTCAAGAGCAACCTCTGTTGTTACTGCAAGCTGGTCACCGCGCTTATTAACCCTTGCCTCAGTGAGAAATCCGGCCAGTTTTCCGCTTCTTATCTTAACAAGTTCGGTGATGGTATCACAGACCTGATAGCCCTTTTCGGACAATTCTTCAATCAGGTTGCGGCCGTCTTTGCGGTTATTAAAATATTCTTTTCCTGCTCCAATAAATACATCCGGACCCGACTCGGCAAATTCAATAGCTATCTCAGGCATCATGATCCTGTTCGGCACATGAGCCACAAAAGCGGCCGGTGTTGCATCCAGTATGTTTGTGGTTACAACAATTCCGGTTGCCAGTCCGTTTTCGCTTGCTTTTTCAAGTACTGATGGAACAGGTTTATTAGCACTATCTACTCCAATAGAATAATTATTTGCTTTATGGCCCGTGGCGATAGCAGTTCCGCCTGCACCCGAATCAGTCACATACCGGTTTGCCGAAGAAGTTATTGAGAAACCTACATGCCTGAAGTTATTCAGGAACAGGTTCCCCCGGTTGGCGGTCATACCGGCATAAAGCTGGGCAATACCCATTCCGTCGCCAATCATCAGGATCACATTCTTTGGCTTCTTATGACAGAATTTTTGACGGAAAGTAGAAATGTCATAAAATGAAGTATTCTGATAAGAAGATTCGGTGGCTTCGGTTTTTTGATTTTGGGCACTGACAGGACTGGAAGTTAAGAATATGAGTACCGGAAGGAAGTAAATTAATTTTCTCATAATGGAATATGGTTAATTTTTAAATTAAGTGAAATTAAATTATTTTTTATCACTGGTATCCGGCAAATTTATTATTAAAGACCGACTTTCTGAAGTCGCCGTAAAATCTTCGATTAATTAAAACCACCCCTCCGGAATTTCTTCGGAGAGGTGGTTTTTTAAGTCATTCGCTCAAATGCACACAAATCTGAAAGATCAATTAAATCCCGGATTCTGTGGCATTGGCTTTGTCAGGTTGGCATCAATAACAGTTTGTGGAATTGGGAAAAGGGTGTCTCTTTTTGCAATTTTATTTCCTCCATTATGATTGTATAGCATTGTGCGGTCATACCAAGTGTGTGTTCTTATTAATGTAAACCTGCGCTCTTCTTCTAAGAAAAGTTCACGGGATCTCTCATCTAAGATAAAGTCGATATCTATATCATCACCAGTAATAGGAGTGGCATTTGATCTTTCCCTAATAATATTAATAGTTGAAGCAGCATCTTCAGAATAACCGAGCCGTAATTGTGCTTCAGCTTTCAGTAAATAGGTATCAGCCAGTCTGAGATAAACCTTGTCGTTATAATTCCAATCCGATATAACATTATTTGGATCAGTACCATCAGCTTTCCTTGACCACGGCCAATCCGCCCTCGAATGTTTTGATTCCGTAAGGTCAGCAGCCCACTTCATCTTGATAGTATCACCATAGTTAAAACCAGCAGGCAGAAGATCGGCTGCATATGGTGCATTACCCGCAGCATCTTTAAGAATAAAGTATTTTCTTATTACAAAGTTTGAACCTCTGTCATCTTGAGGTTCATAATTATCAATTGCATATTTTGTCATAGAGAAGTGGGCCTTGTTCCTCCCTCCTCTATCATAGGTAAGTGCCAGCGGTTTTATACCACCAATAACGACCTGATCATACCTGCCACCATGGTTACGCCGGATTTGGGATTCACCACCTCCATTTACATTTAATTGAAATTGCAATACCCAGAGGGCTTCTATATTTCCTTCTTCACGGTTTTGATTGCCTTCAATAAACATGTCCATAAAAGGGACGCCTGGTTCAGAACTTTTTACTCCGTACCTTTTGGTAACAAGTTTGTATGAAGGATTATTGATTACTTGATTTGTCCAATAAAGTGCACTGTCTGGTTTGTTCATAACAAGATACATCTCGGCGAGATAATGCTGAACAGCGCCTTTTGTTATTCTTCCTTGGAGCGATGCTTCAACAGGTATATACTGTTCTGCAAACTTAAGATCTGATATTATTTGTTTTCTTACATCTCCAATCGGTGTCCGTTCCCAATCCGTCTTAATTGATGAGCCAACAGACTCCTCTAGGTTAAGAGGAACATCCCCCCAATTATAAGTAAGCCAACGATAAACCCATGCGCGAATAGCTTTCGCTTCAGCTAACACCCTGTTTTTATTTTCATCAGATGTTGAGCCTCCTCCGGTCCAATCAACATCTTCATCATTACCTCTAATTATTATTGTGTTTGCAGCATTAATAATTTCGTAAAGCCCCTCAAACACCGCTTGTAAATCCTCGTCTACAGGGTTATTCAAACCTCCCCAAACCATATAAAGTTCATTACTAATATAATTGCTACACATATTGTCAACTCCGTTTAGAACATTTTCAAACCAATAATCATAGCTTTTCGTTTCTCTAACTAAAGAATAAAGGCCGTTTAGACCGCTCTCAAAGCCAGGAAGGTCCTTATAAAGTGTTTCACTAGATATAATGTTTGGCGGGTTTTCATCTAGATAATCTTTCGAACAGCCAAACAACAAAATAATTATCAATGCAACTTTAGTAATATTTAATGATAATATTTTCATAATATTTGATTTTTAAGGTACTAACTAGAGATTTTAATTTAAAATCCAAGCCTCAAACCAAAAACATATTCTTTTTGAAGAGGATAAGATACTTGGCTGTCTAATTCAGGATCTAGTCCTGACCATTTTGTGAAGGTATACAAGTTGCGGCCTGTAATAAATAATTGTAATTTACTGATCCCAATTTTATCTATCATGCTTTCTGGAATATCATATGAAAGCGATATGTCCTTAATTCGGATAAAACTAGCATCTTCGTAAATAGGCCCTATAATACCGGCCATATATTGTGCCTCAAACTTATTCATATAGAAATCATTTGTTGGATTTTCAGGAGTCCACCAGTTCTTTTTTATTACATTTCGTCGTATATCCCGAAACACATCGTCTCTCATTAGCTCATTGTACTTTGTCACCCCATGTACTCCAAGAACGAAAATGTTAAGCGTTAAATTTTTATAAGAAAATGAGTTGGTCATACCCCACATTAATTTGGGATCTGTCTGGCCTATAATTTGCCTGTCATTGCCGGTAAGGGTTTTATCTCCGTCAATATCCTTTATTTTCACATAACCCGGAAGCGAACCCCATTTAGCAGCTTCAACAGCTTCATCCAATTGCCAGACACCATCCCAAACAAAATCATAGTTGACCGCAATGGGTTTGCCGATGAACCAAGCATTGGCGATATCATCCACTTCTTTTCCCTCATTATCTAAAAGGCCATATAGTGAGAGAATTTCATTTTTATTAAAAGAAAGATTAGCCGTTGTTGACCATTGAAAATTGTTAGTAATAATATTCCTTGAAAAAACAGACAATTCAAGACCGTTATTCTTAGTTTTCCCTATGTTTTGAACAATTGAAGTAATACCATGAATTGGCGATATGGTCCTTGCTAATAACAAATCTTCTGTATATGTCAAATAATAGTTAATATTACCAGCAATACGGTTTTTTAATAATCCAAAGTCCACTCCCAGATTTAATACCTTAGATGATTCCCATCCAAGTTCATCTTGTCCCAATACACTGGGTTTATATCCCGGCAAAGATGTATTACCCGAAACCATATTTTCTGTGGTTAATCTGGAGATGGTCTCATATGCTCCCACAGCCTGATTACCATTTAATCCATAGGATGCTCTTACCTTGAGCTCACTAAATAAATTTTTTAGTGGGAAAAAATCTTCATTCGCCAGATTCCAGCCCAAGGCAATTGACGGGAAAATACCCCATTTTTTTTGGGTACCAAATCCTGAGTATCCATCCCTACGAACAGTCATTGTAACAAGATAACGGCTAGAGTAGGAATAATTCAACCGAAGCATTTGAGAAATAAGATTTGTTTCATTAAAAGTATAACTTGGCAATAATAACTCTGCCTGTGCTGATGAATACCAAGAAAGAAAGTCATTAGGAAACCCTACTGCATTTAATCTATTTGAACTATTTCTATTTCCTTCGTAACTGAATAGTGCTGTGGCGAAAATAGAATTATTCCCAAATTCTTTGTTATAATTAAGAATATTCTCAATCACAGTATTGTTGTTTTTGTAACGGTTTGTGGTTGAACTTCCGCGTACTTCAGATCCTTCCTGGGTATCTCTACCCTTATATTGTGCTTGGTCGATAAACTTCATAAGTATACCGGTATTAATCCTGTAAGACAATCCCTTAGCAAAGGGGAAATTAATATTAGCGTAGTTGTTAGAAACAATCTGGTAAGATTTATCAACGTCATCGAATAAAATGCTCTGAAGTGGGTTGCCATCAGGTTTTTTCGGCCAGGGAAAGACGGTTAACTTCCCATTCTCATCATAAGCAATAGTGTTAGGATTAGCACCAAATACACCATCTGAGGATGCTAAATCTGGAGAAGCGCCACTAGCATCATCCATGGTTAATTGTGTGCGTGTACCAAATGAAATCCAATCAGCAACTTTTGTTTCAACATTTATTCTAGTCGAAATGCGCTGAAAATTGTCATTAATTGTAATACCTGTTATATCCATCAAACCACCACCAATATAATATTTGGTACCATTGAAGCCACCTGACACAGATAAGTTGTGTTCTTGGCTGAAACCTTGGCGAAAAGCAAAATCCATCCAATCGACCCACTTGCCAGAATCATGGACAGCCTGTTCTTCAAGTGACATTTGCAGTGGATCTCTCTCCATCTTAAATTCATAATATTCTGGACCGGTTAATAGATCAGGCAACTTGGTAAAACTTAGTATGGAAAATTTCCCTTCGTATGATACTGTATTTTTCCCAATTACTCCATCCTTAGTATTTATAAGAATAATCCCATTTGCCCCCCTGGATCCATATATGGCTGCTGCTGAAGCATCTTTTAGGATTTCGATTGTCTGAACATCATTTGGGTTAATATCACTTATACTTCCGGAGTAAGGTATCCCATCAACAACAATTAAAGGGTTATTGCTGGCTGTAATCGAGTTACGCCCCCTTATCATGATCGCTTCATTCGGTACAGCTCCTGCAGAAGATGTTTGTATCATTACACCAGGAATAGCTCCCTGTATTGCTTGTGCAATATTAAGGTTTGGTAAATTTTCCAGCCTGTCTTTTGGCATTGAGGCAACTGTTCCAGTTATATCACTTCGCTTCTGAGTTCCGTAACCAACAACTACGACTTCATCAAGTGTGGTAACATCAATGGCCAGGGCTATATCGATTTTTGTCCTGCCACCAACAACAATCTCCTGAGCTACATACCCGATAAAAGAAAAGGTCAGAGTTGCATCCTGTGCAGTTGGATTAATAGAGTAATAACCGTTTGCATCGGTATTCACGCCAATCACCGTTCCTTTTACCGCAATGCTTACTCCCGCCAACCCTTCCCCGGTTGAGGCGTCAGTAACCCTGCCGCTGATCATCAGCTGCTGCGGGTCATTCTTCGGAGTCACAACGATAAGATCATTTTCAAGGATCTTATACCCTAATCCGGTAGACTCAAAAAGTTTTTCAAGTATTTGATCAATACTTTGGTCCGATACATTCATATCGATCGTTTTATCAACAGATTTCAGATCATCATTATAAAAGAAACGATAATTTGTCTCTTTTTCCAGGATTCCAAATACATCCCTGATTGATTTACCTTTAGCTTCAAATGAGATCTGCCCGAATCCGGTAGCCGATAGATTCAGGGTAAAAACCAGCATCAGAATAATTGTAAGTTTCATACATAAGAGTATTTTGTGAATTCTCCTGTCCGGAGGATAATAAATCAATAATTTATTCATAATTTTGAAAGATGTTAAGTTAGGTTAAACATGAGTGGCCGCTGATCGAATATCGGCCCATAATTGTTATTAACAATGACTTAGGTATGGGAAAAGCAGCCGCGAACTGTTTTTCCCTTTTTTAATTCTTTAATACTTGCATAGGCATTGAGTTTAAGTTAATTAATCAGGGTTATCTTATTTCATATATTTTGAAAAATCATTCAATGAGCGGGGATCAGAGCTCAGGTACACTGTCTTGCCGTCAAGCGAGTATCTGATGGGAGCAGTCAGACTGATGGCATTCAGCACCTGTTCCAGCGTTTCATCGAGAAGCACACCTGTAAACCTGAATTTCTTTATTTCTTCTTCCCGGAAAACAACAGTTACATTGTACTTCCTGACAAGCTCCACACATAACCTGTCGAGACTCTCGCCCCGTAATATAAGTTTTCCTTCGGTCCAGGCGACCACCTGATCGATATTAACCTGCGGAGCAATGAGGATATTCGACAAAATGGGCTGTAAGGGCACTAAATTGATCGTTGCACTGTCGTAATCTTTTAGGTCCTCAAGACGAAAGCCCTGTTCGTCCTTAAAAATGATAGCTTTCTGATTGGGGATCAGATCAATATTCTGATTTGCATTGACTGTTCCTTCACATGTGATCGTTATTTTACCTGTGATAAGCGTTGTTTCAATAACGTTTTCGTCGGCGTAAGCTTTGACATTAAATTCGGTTCCAAGTGCTTTGATGCTTATAGTACCGGCATTTACTATGAACGGAACAGTCTCATTCCTGGCAACTTTAAAATATGCTTCGCCAGTAAGTGAAACATTCCTGTTTGTAGAGTTGTAATCATTATTGTAGGTCATCTCACTTCCGGCGTTCAAAATCACCCGGGTTCCGTCAGGAAGCTTAATCTCAGATTTTGATCCATACGGCGATTTAATTTCAGTGTAAGCAGGCTGACTAACTAACTTATTCTCTGATCGTGAAAAAGGAAGATATCTCCCCAGCAGAAATACACCCGCCAGTATGGCTGCAACTGATGATATATAAATAACTATTTCTGAGAGGGAACGTTTTCGGATGATATTTTGGTTTGTTTTAAGTTGCGATAAGATATTGCTGTATATTTTATCGAACCCCACACCACTGTCATACACAGAATTCCCTTCTGGAAATTCATTTATGTGTTTATAGATTACTTCTTTAAAAGCGTCCTCATTCAGATCGTCAGTTAGTAAATCATTAAACTGACGACTTTCAGTAATTGTCAGCTTCCTCTGGAGATACTTATCCAATAAATCTTCAAGGAGGTTCCGGTACTTCATAGAGGGCTATTTTAGTATTAATACATCTCTGGAGAAAGAAGTACTCACGGGAATGCAAGAAAATCTTTAAAAGGAGACTGATCTGATTAATACGATCAGGATAATAATTCAGGCCTGAATTTTTCCTTGAGAACTTTATTGACCCTGTAAATCTGGTTTTCAACTGTCCTGACCGAGAGCTGCATCTTCTCCGCGATCTCTTCACAGGTGAGTCCTTCCCTGCTTTTAAGATTATATATTTTCCTTTGATGTGGGGGCAGTGAATCAATGACATCACTGATTTTTTCGTCGAGGTCCCTGTAAAAGATCTGTTCGTAAGGATTGGAAAAACCTTCAGGCTTCTGCAACTGATCAAGCATGAATCTTTTTCTGACTGCTTTTTTCTTTAGTATATTGTAGATGGTATTCACCGCAGATTTGAAGATATAACTCTTTACGGACCTGTATTCATCAAGAAATTCTCTGCGCTCCCAGAGACTGATAAAAACTGTCTGAACCAGTTCTTTTGATTCCTCTGTGTCGAGAAGATATTTCAGCGAGAAACGATAAATTACCTTGCTGTAACGATCATATAAAATTTTAAAAGCGTCAAGACTGTCTTTTCTGAGAGCAGAGGTAAGAGCACTATCGTCATCTGTAGATTTAATCATATATTTCCATAAAATCGCAGCACAACTGAGAAATTCTGGTATCCTGCTGACAAGAAATCCAACACACTGACCGAAATTAAAAAGCCTGCTATTTGTGCCGCGCTAAATTATAAAAACTCATTTGAAAATGACAGTACCCACGAAAAAATTAAGCTTTTTAAACTTTTGAAGTTTTGCTTAAATTTAATTATTGTCAGTGATTGAATTTATTTCTATAATTTTCAGGAATGAAAAGAAGGAATTATTGCTCACTATGGTTAATCCCTGTTTTGTCATCTGGACTTATGATCTTAACAGGTTGTGAGAAAAACGGCAATGGAAATGTACCTGTGCCGGAAGCCCCCACAGTCGTTTCACAATCAGTGACTGACATTTATTCAGTTGGTGCTGTATTAAAAGCTACACTAAAAGAAAACGATTTGCCGACTACAACAACATTTGAGTATGGAACTTCTTTAACCTACGGAAATTCTGTTTCAAGTGTGCCTGATCTAATATTTAATACTGAAAATAAAGTAATGGCAAATATTATTTTTTTAACAAAAGGCACTATATATCACTTCAGAGTAAAGGCAGTTAATTCAGTTGGGACAACGTATAGCAACGATATGGTATTTACCACTAAATTTGGTATTGGAGAAGCCTATGGAGGTGGATTTATTATCTATTTGGATGATACCGGTGAACATGGACTGATAGCTGCTGAAACTGACCAGAGTGCAGGAATTATATGGGATAATGGCACGAACTGTCTTAAAACCAATGTTACTGCAACAACAGTAGGAAGCGGACAAGCAAATACTACGAGGATAGTTATAATACTTGGATTGGGTAATTATCCGGCAAAAATATGTAATGACCTTGTCCTGAATGGATATAGTGATTGGTTTTTACCTTCCCTGCAGGAATTTGATTGTTTAAAGAAAAGTTTATCAGTTTGGGATAGAAAATATAATTTGAACGGATTTTTTTATTGGACCTCTTCAGAGGCAATCATGGGCGAAATCAGCCAAAGTTGCTATGCCTGGGTACAAAATATTTTAACTGGTGAACAAAGAACATATGTCAAAGACAACAATGAACCATATGTGCGTGCTGTCCGTGCTTTTTAACCTGGATTAAAGGCATACTGACCGTCCGGATGTGGTCAAACCTCATATACAGGATTTTCGTAACTGCCGGCAGGATCATATTTGGTGCCGGGTTTATCTTTTTGTTCATTTAAGCTTTACCTTCATTATGACAGGATTGTGATCTGAATTGGCAAAACCAAGATGTTGGCATTTTACATAAACCGATTCTATATTAGGCGAAATGAGGAAGATATCACAAACGCTTGTGGGTGTGGTGGCAGGATTATATGCTGCCATAAGGGTTCGGAAAGAAGGTGTCGCAGGATCATAAATCCATTTCCATTCCCCCGGCATGTAATCTGATTCTATACCCATGAGGTTAAAATTACCAATCTGACCAGTGAAAACCTTATTCCCGGGAAAATCAGGTTTAAAATCGGGAGGATACTGGTTCCAGTCTCCGCCTGCTATTACATAGTTACCTGATTTATACTCATTTAAAACAAATTCTTTAAGCCTTTCCATCTGAGCCTTTCGTATATCACCGCCTTCATCAAATGCCTCGTTATGGGTGTTGATCAAAACCAGTTCCCTGCCATTCTCAGTACTGTACCTGTTGACCATAAAACATCTGTCGAGGTAAAAGAGCTGGGTCGGGAAACCGAAATCTCCCGGCAGGGAATATCTTGTTGAAGATACCGGAGTAAATCTTGAATAAGTTACAATTCCTGATAGGACTTTTCCCATAGGGTGTAAGGGAGGAGTGGGAACAAAGAATACATCATAATTCTTTGCAAAGAAATGATTAAAGCCAGTTAGCTTTTTTGAAATACCCTCATATTCATCTATTTTGTAACTTCGTTTGCTCTTCCTGTCAACTTCCTGGAGAATTATGAAGTCAATTGTGTCGTTTCTCATCAGGAAATCACCGATCTGAGAAACATTTATCCGGCAATTATCCTCAGGTGTAATTACTTTAGTTCCGCCGTCAAAGAAAAAATCCATATCCTTATCCAATCCGGCATAACCGATATTCCAGGTCAAAAGGCTGATACTCAGCGAATCTTTCAGTACTGAAGGATTTTCCGGCTGGGCGATCAACTCTTTCTCCGCGGGTTTATAGTCTGAAGTTATAGCATACACAATAAGTCCGATAAAGCCAACTAATGTAATTGCAATAATTACAAGAACGATTTTGAGAATTTTCTTAAGTGTTTTCAAAGTTTTTCAGATTAGTGAATAAATGAAAAAGTTATTTTCAATTTCATCTTATGCCAAGTTATCATTTTTTGAAATACCAGACGGATTAGTTAATATAAAACCCATTGCCCCGATCAAAATTGATCAGGGTAAGGTGATTATATATGACTGGATTTAAATGCTAATTGCTTAGCACTGCAGGTTTAAAGTAAAATGGCAAACGAAATCTGTTTATAAGGGCCGCTTTCTGCAGTTTATTAAAAAACAAGTCTGAGGGCAACTCTTCCCGGTGAGACAATTACCACCCACTCTTTTTCTGGTTTCAGAACCTCCTGCCCTGAGCATTAGTTCTTTTCACCCTGTCTTTTTAGAAGTGCCGATTCCCTTAGTCTGGTAGAACTTAAGGAGCCGATTAGCATAAAACCAATCAGAACAATCAATGGCAGGGTCATCGATCCTGTTGTCGAAGACTTAAACCTATCCATGCAATAAATAAATATAATCCCCGAAGCCTGCCCCATAAGCAGAAGGAAGCCGTTTGAGGTGCCTTCGGAAATTGGGTAAGTTATTTCCGCGCCATACTGGAACCCTATGGGGCCCGAACTGAGCAGGAAAAATCCAAATGCCATTCCGGAAGCCAGAAGAATCAAATAGTTTGTAGCAAAAGTTATACCTGCAAGACTTAAGGTGGCGCCGGCCAGTGCAATTATGATAAACAGTGTTCTTTTTCTGTAGTGGTCTGATAATATCGGAATAATGAGAGCTCCGAGAATGCCACCGATAATCATTAACCCGCCTGTGATCCCGGCTTGTACGGGAGAAAAGCCCCGTGGACCCAGAATGTTTTCAATCCATGTAGTAACTGCATTGAATACTCCCAGTCCAATAAAAAATATAAACATCAGCCAGTTAAAATTTTTGTTTCGGAAAATAAGTTTAAGTCCATCAATTGCGAGAGCACGTTCTTCCTGATCAGGATGGCAAGGAGCAGTAAGCGGACGTTCTTTAGCAAACACCAAAAAAATTACAGCAGCAGATAACGAAAAAATCCCATATATATAAAGCATTCCACTTATGTCGGAACCGATTACAAGATATGGTGTGAGAATCATCCCTGAAAGTATACCTATATACATGGCTAAGGTACCAAGGCCCGATGCTGTTGCCCTTTCTTCAATGGGAAACCATCTCGCAGCAATCTTTGTAATTGCATTCAGAAGAAATGGCTGACCTGTGGCTATACCAATCTGTGATAACAGCAACAGGGTGAAATTTTCTGAAACCAGGCCACGCAACAATCCGAATATCCCTGTAAGCACAACACCAATCCCTACACCTTTGCGGATACCGTATGTATCTATGATCCACGATGCAGGTATTGAAACGATCAGGTAAACTATCATGAAACACATTGAAAGTATGCCGATCTTCAGATCCGAAACACCATAATACCTGGATGCATCACTTGTTATTGGCGCAAAAGTGATCCACAGCATTTGATTTACAGCTACAATAAGCATATAAACACTGAGCATTATCCATCTATAGCCATAAACCCTGAACTGTGCGTTTTTCATAATATAATCCGTTTTTTAATTAATCTATGATATCTGAAAAGAACTGCCGGTTCTAAAAAAGCACCGCTTCGCTTTTTCCCTTTTTCAAACCTGATTTACTATTAATGGTTTAAAGAGGATTTGCAAACATAATAAGAAATAAGAATTATTAATTTGTTATCACTATTGTCCGGCAAAACTAATAAGACGAGTATGAGATTCTTCGCTTCACTTCGTTTCGCTCTGAATGACAGGTACTTCTGTTTTTAATGAGGGGATGGTTGGAGGCATTGCCTCCAACCATCCCCTCATTCCGCTTGATCCTATAATTACTTGTCATTCAGAGCGGAGCGAAGAATCTCATCCATTTAGCCAGACACTATCAATTTGTTGTACAATCGTCTGTGCTATAAATTTCCCCCTGACCACCCTAATGTGGTCAATGCTTCCGGCTTTTACAACAATGCTTGCAAATTAGGAGTTTGCGGAGTAATTTTACCCCGGAAAATATTGTGACAAGGGATGGGCAGGTACAAAAATAGATCAGAGGCAGGATCGGAGAAGAAGGCAGAATTA
>JBBSAP010000071.1:0-18730 GCA_038252165.1 Bacteroidales bacterium
TAGGGGCTGAAGGCGTTGACGGTGTTGCATTTATAACCACATTACCTGATGCTGCAGAAATACAACCTGATGCATCGGTCACCGTAAAGGTATAAGTTACATTGGCTGCAAGTCCTGATATTGTTGTACTTGTTCCTGTTCCTGAGGTAGTCGTTCCACCGGGAGTCCTTGTCAAAGTCCATGTTCCCGATGAGGGAAGTCCGCTTAATACCACACTCCCTGTTGCTACAGAACATGTTGGTTGTGTAATTGATCCTACTGTCGGAGCAGTTGGTGTTGATGGTTGGACATCGATATCAACATTACCTGATGCTGCAGAAATACAACCTGATGCATCGGTCACCGTAAAGGTATAAGTTGCATTGGCTGGAAGTCCTGATATTGTTGTGCTTGTTCCTGTTCCTGAGGTAGTCGTTCCACCTGGGGTCCTTGTCAGCGTCCATGTTCCCGATGAGGGAAGTCCGCTTAATACCACACTCCCTGTTGCAAAAGCACATGTTGGTTGTGTAACTGTTCCTGCAATTGGGGCTGTTGGGGTTTCAGGCTGGGCATCGATTGTTACCGTCGAAGCTGCTGACGTTATACAAGTATGGTCCGCAGTATTGTGTACTGTTAATGTATATGTTGCTGGTGCCAGACCTGAAAAGGTCGGATCGGACTGGTAATCTGACCCTACACTATATTCCACTCCCGACTGTATGGTAAAAACTATAGTCCCTGTTGGTGTTCCGCATGTAGGCTGTGTCGTACTTGAAACCGTTGGCATTGACGGCGGTGTTGGTTGATCGCTGACTGTTACCGATGTTATAGTCGATATACATGTAATTTCTGCTGACCTTCTTACAAGTATACTATGTGAACCTGCTTCCACAACGCTAAATGTCAATGAGGACTGGTATGTGCCTCCGTCTATATTGTATTCATAGTCTCCCAACGGAGCTGTAATGACTATTGTTCCTGTTGCCACCTCACAGGTAGGCTGAGTGATACTGACTGTGGCTGTATCCGGCGGTGTAGTACTACACTGTGAATGCAATTTTATTAAGGTCAGGACTAGAATAATTGTAATACTTATAAGTCTTTTCATATTTGATTAATTATCAGCTCGGAACCATAAGCGTTACTATATTAAACGTGGAATTGAAAACAGATCAAAAAATTCGTAACCGGTTATTAATTATAATCGTTATTTACTATTAGCATTACCGATTTCGGCAGCCTGAATTGCCATGTTTGTTGAGTAATCCTCGCCAAATCCAAGTATATCAGCTTTAAGGGTATTTATTCCATCACTTCCAATAAGTAATTTCCACCACGGAGAACCAGTTTTTACAGCTTCCAGTGAATAAAATCCTGTTGCTTTTACAGTTTGAACCGGAAACCCAAAAAGTCTGACGTCAATAATAGGTCCTGAAAATATTTTCAAATCTGAATTATCAGTGATCTGAGGTTTAATAAAATCAAAACTCTCAGTGTGAATCAATGCATCTTTTGACCACTGATTATTTCTATAGTTTAATTTTGAAGTTATTACCCTATCCTGTCTTACTCCGGATGAAACTACACATGAAATTGTGCCATTAAAACCACATATTATTTTCACCTCTGGCACAAAAACAAGGCTGTCAATTACTATCGGAGAATGAATAAATTCAGCGACAACAATCTCTTTCCCACCGCTGAATGCTCCATTTGAGGAGACAGTAAGTTCATCAATTTTATTCAGAGTTGTAACCAGATTAATTTCATTTATTTCATTAGATTCAACTTTTATTGTCATATCTATTTCAGGACTGATCCCTATTGACCCGTTAAGTATGGCAATTATTGCTCCATTTCTAAAAATCTCTAAATTATCCAATGTTACTGCCAGGCCATCAAACGATTTATCAGGTCCTTTTACCAGAACTCCATTAACTTTAGATTTTAGTTTAAAATCTCTTTCAAGTAGTTTTTCATGCAGTTTAATGGTCCCTTCTTTTACAACATCGGTTAGGAGAGCATCAGAAGAAGTTATTGTAACCTCCGTTCCGTTTACATTGATACTATTTACCTTCCGCAACGAACCGGAAGGTGTTTTTTCAGAGACCCCCATAACCAATATGCTTTTATCAGTTATTCTGGCAATTTCACCTGTCTGATCGCCAAAAACTAAGCCGTTGTCCGTAATTTCTTTAAGTGATGCAAGTTCAGCAGCACCTAAGAAAACGATATTCCCGGTATAGGTAATATCACCGATTTTCTTACCCCATAGGAATTCTTCTCTTTTACAACCAGCAAGAAAAATCATTGTTATGATCAGAATATTAAATGGTACAAAATTTATACGTTTCATATTCCTTTTTTAAAACTTGTTTGTTTTGATTTATGATATATATCTCTAATAATATGTTCTACACATTTTATTTGAAATATTCTTATTCCTTATAATTGAACTTATAATACCATATACAGATAATAAAGAAACGCCTCCTGAGATATATGTATATTTATCATATTGTTTGGTCTTATCATAATTATATTTGGCTACATCTTCGGTTTGAGAGTTTTTATATTGCGAATAGTAGTGGTTAGCTTCGGTTTTAAAATATGTCGTACCTGCCGCACTTACAACAAATACCGGAATAGAAACCCATTGAATTACCTTATTAAATTGTCTTTTTTTGACAAATTTCTGATTATAGGGCAGGTCGAAATTAATGTTTGGCTTCTGTTTAATGGAATTAATGGGTAGATTACTTTTAGCCAAAATAGATCCATTAGTGGGTAGAGCATAAGAACCCTTTTTGCCAATCAGCTTTCCCATATCATTATTATTCTGAATTTTAGCGATATCTTTTGGCGTTAGTTTCTGGTCGGTTTTTAAGCTGTTCTTTGCTCCATATATTACAAGGTCTCTTGCTATTTCAATATGATTCATTTCAGAAGCAATATGCAGGGCCGTATAACCAGTATTTCCTTTCAGGTTAATTTCGGCTCCTTTATTAAGCAGTGCATTTACAATCTCCTCATTATTAAAAAATGCTGCAAGATGTAATGGTGATAGGTCCATTTGATTTTTCATATTCAGATCTGTACCCTGATTTATCAAAGATCTGGCATACTCGCTTTCTCCTGAAAGAATTGCAAAGTGTAAAGGGCTATTACCATAATTATCGGTTTTATTTATTGAAATCCCTTTGTTTTTAAGGATAGAAATCAGTTCCTCATTTGCGACAACATCATTCATTAAATGAAAAATATTTCCTCCTGTTGCTCCTTTGATTTCATTTACAGACCCATTCTGTATATATTTTCTGAACAATGCTGCATCTTTTTTTTCAATAGCCTCACTAATAAGCCTGTTGTCCGGGTTATTGCTGTTTCCAGCAGCTGCTCGATCCGACAAAGGGTTACTATTCTTTTTTTCGTAAAGAGATATTGCTTTGTCCTCATTCCCTTCTTTTATACCCTCTTTCAAATCAATTTTATTATTCTTAGCCCACTTATCTTCCGGAACAGTATTGTCAGTGTTATGGAGTATAGCAATAGTTGTGGTTTTAATTGTTATTTTATTGATCACTGGAGTCTTTCTTTTAGCAGTACTGTTAGTAATTGGTTCTGTTTTCACAGTAGTTTTTTTTGCCACAGGTATTGGTTTATTCGAGGTCATGTAAGACACTGGTTCTGACTTTGTTGTTGTCTTTTCAGTCGACAGTACTGATTCAGGTTTAGAAATTTCTGCTTTTGCCATGGGATTGGCTCTATATACATAGAATAATTTTTCGAACTTTTTCGTTTCATTGCCTGCACGTGTCATATACTCAATTGTGAATTTATATCCTCCCTCCTGATCAAGCTCGGGGATTATGATCTTTGTAAAGCCTTCATTAATATTTTCCCACGCAGACCACTTAATTAAGTTTCTGTCAATTGCAGTTTCTCCCCCAAAGGGAATTTCAAGTCTTAATCTGTATAAACGAACGATTAATTGATTACAAAAAAAGCTGAGATCAATACTGTTAAAGAGCTTTATTTTCTCCGGAACAGAATTGGTAAAATAAAATGGTTCCTGTTGAGAAAAAGAAAATCGTGGAATTAAAGGTTCAACAGAATCATGAGCATAATTTTCTTTATTAAAACTCGTTCCGAAAAATATCAATATTATAAACAGGAAATTCATCATAGCTCTTATTGTGCATCAATAGTTTACCAGATTAATTCTATTTATTCTCCAGTCTAATTTTATGCCATTTTACTTTTTATAAAAGTATAGATTCCACAGAATATATCATAAAGTTTTTGACAGACAATCCAAAATAAATGATTAAACCCTTAACTTGATAAACGAATTACTAATCAGTAATTTAAATAGCGATAACCTATTTAAACGGAAAGCAAACTCAGTTTTAATACTATTATTCATAATCTTCGAAGCAATCAAGTTAAATTGCATCCATAAAACTACGAAAATGTTCTGAATTTAGTTTCCTGTTAGTAAGATTGGACAATCTGTTAGTTCTAATTGTTGTAATCAACCTAAAAATATATTTTTAAATCATAAATTGATTATGATAAAATAATATTAAAAGGTACTTTTAGAATTGCACGATTTTCCCCTGCTCGCACATTACATGCTTGCGAGCTTTTAAAAAAATGAGCCTCTCCCCGGGGCTCATTTTACATTTGTTTGCCCCCTGTCCCATAAAGGGGGTTACAAATACAAAACAATTCTTATACCTTTTACAACCTGACTCGTTCCGATATCTATCGGGATGCCGGGAGTATTCAGGACATAAAAAAGGGGTGTTGTAAAAAACACCCCTTCAATAATTTAAAACCCTGAACTACTAACCTAAATAACCCTTCAGCAATCTGCTTCTTGAGGTATGTCTTAATCTTCTAATAGCTTTCTCCTTTATCTGCCTTACTCTTTCACGTGTAAGTCCGAATTTTTCACCAATCTCTTCAAGTGTCATCTCCTGACATCCGATGCCGAAGAAAAACCTTATAATATCCCTCTCCCGTTCGGTAAGTGTAGCAAGCGCCCTGTATATCTCTCTTGAGAGTGATTCATCCATTAAAAGCTTATCAGCCACTGGTGAATCAGAATTTGTAAGAACATCCAGCAGACTGTTATCCTCTCCTTCAATGAATGGAGCATCAACCGACACATGCCGTCCGGATACTTTCAGGGTATCTGTAACCTTTTCCTTTGGTAATTCAAGAACGTCAGCCAATTCTTCAGGTGACGGAGTCCGTTCATTTTCCTGTTCAAAGCGCGAAAAAGCCTTGTTTATCTTGTTCAGCGAACCGACCTGGTTAAGCGGAAGCCTTACAATCCTCGATTGCTCGGCGAGAGCCTGAAGTATCGATTGCCTTATCCACCATACTGCATATGAAATGAACTTGAATCCTCTGGTCTCATCAAACTTCTCAGCAGCTTTGATTAGTCCCAGATTCCCCTCATTTATAAGGTCCGGAAGACTCAATCCCTGGTTCTGGTATTGTTTTGCCACAGAGACCACAAAACGGAGGTTAGCTTTGGTGAGCTTTTCAAGAGCAGCCCTGTCTCCTTTTTTGATCCTTTGTGCCAGTTCAACTTCTTCTTCTACAGATATCAACTCTTCTTTACCAATTTCCTGCAGGTATTTGTCGAGTGATGCACTTTCCCTGTTGGTTATGGATTTGGTAATCTTTAGCTGTCTCATTATGCCTCCGAAAAAATTTCCGCAAAGATATTGCTTTAATATATATAAAACAAAATTAAATCGATATTGTTTTGAACAGGGGATCTTATAATAAAAATCCCCTGTAATACAATTACTTATACCAATCTGATTCTAGTTTCTGAAAGAATAGCTGAAGATGGTCCCGTCTGACTGAATGCCTTCAATCGATTTGAGTTCGCTTTCATTACCAGTTGCCTGACGGACTTCAGAAGCAGTTTTAACCTTTTTTCCGTTTACACTCAGGATTATATATCCTTTCTTCAATCCTATATCTTTGAACTTTCCATCATTTACTACCGTAACTTTTACACCATAATCAACATCGAATTTTTGTTTATCTGATGATCCAAGTGATTCAAGACGGCAGCCAAAGACAATTCCTGTACCGCTCATACCCGGTGAAACCACGTTGGTGTTTCCGGCAAGGTTCTTCAGAGTTATTGGAATTGTGACTTCCTTTCCATTTCTGATGTAGGTAATATTTGCCTTTTCACCAGGACGGAACTTTCCGACCTGTTCCTGCAGTTCAGACGGAGTAGCAACTGCCACACCATTGAACCTGACAATTATATCGTTTTCCTTAAGTCCGGCAGCTTCGGCTGAACCATCCTTAATTATATTAGAAATACGGGCTCCTTTTACTTCACTAAGTTTATACTTTTCAGCATCTTCCTGAGTAACCTCCATAATATTAACACCGATTATTGCTCTTTGAACCTCACCATATTGCTTCAGGTCCTCAACTACCTTCTTTACTATAGTTACGGGGATGGCGAAGGAATTCCCGGCGTAAGCCTCGGTCGGAGATAATATTGCCGAGGTGATCCCTACCAGCAATCCTTTTGTATTAACCAGAGCCCCGCCGCTGTTACCCATATTCAAAGCGGCATCAGTCTGAATAAATGATTCAATTTTCAAATCCGAATCAAGAATACCAAGGTTTCTGCCTTTTGCACTTACTATACCTGCAGTCACGGTGGATGTAAGGTTAAATGGATTACCAACTGCGAGGACCCATTCTCCAAGTCGTAGCTGTTCAGAATCGCCATACTTCACAAAAGGAAGTCCATCGGCTTTAATTTTCAGAAGTGCAATGTCAGTACTCGGGTCCCGGCCGACGATCTCAGCCGTGAATGTTCTGTTATCATTAAGCTTAACTTCAATGCTTTCAGCATCTTCTATAACATGATTATTTGTAATAATATATCCTTCAGAAGAGATAATCACTCCTGAGCCATATCCCTTTACTTCCCTTGGCTGGTTATTACGGTCGCCATAAAAATATTCCATAATGGGATTGCTGGCCCGGGGCGAAATCGTGCTTTTTGTACGCACGTGTACCACAGCATGCACAGTCTGTTCAGCTGCGTAAGTAAAATCTATCTGGCCCTCCTGCATTGTCAGAGAAGTAAGTAGAGCCTCTGCATTCCTTACCTCAGTCTGTGAACTATCCTTTAATTGAATTCCGGCTGGTTTTTCAATTATTCTAGTATATGCGAACAATGCTATTCCTGCTCCCAAAAGAGCTGTAAACAAACCTCCAAACAAATACTTCATTTTCATAACTATCTTCTTTTTAAGTTTCAAATTCCAAATTAAATAATGTCAGTTTTCCAATTATTATGCCTTTATAAAAGTTTCATATCTTTATAACCATTTTTGATCTCTTTTGTTCTGCAAAGTTCATGCATTTTTTAATTGCTCATGACTAATTGACAAATATTTAACAACACTTTAACAATGATACCATTAGCTTTTAACAAATACCAGGGCGCCGGAAATGATTTCATTATAATAGACAACCGCAATAGCGTTTTTAATCCTGATGATTACAAACTGATAAACATTCTCTGTGACAGAAGATTTGGTATTGGTGGGGACGGATTGATCCTGATAAACAAATCAGCTGAGTTTGATTTTGAAATGATCTATTTCAATTCTGACGGATATAAGGGTACAATGTGCGGCAACGGTGGAAGGTGTGCAGCTGATTTTGCTATAAAGTCAGGAATTGCAGGAAATAAAATGAGTTTCAATGCTACTGATGGGATCCATGATGCTATTTCGGAAAATGGTTTGATAAGATTGAAAATGAATGATGTAAAAGAAACCCGTTCAGTGGCAGGCAATTATTTCATTAATACCGGATCACCTCATTATGTAATATTTACAAGCGGACTTGACAATCTTGATGTTTTTACTGAAGGAAAGAAATTCAGGTGGTCAAAAGATTTTCAACCTGGCGGAACAAATGTAAATTTCGTTGAGGCAGAAAACGGCGGTATCTATGTCAGAACATTCGAACGCGGAGTGGAAGATGAAACTCTTTCCTGCGGTACTGGGGTCACTGCTTCTGCCATTGCTTCGGTGCTATCAGGACATTTTGTCAGAGGACCAATAAATGTCAGGACCAAGGGAGGGAACCTCAGGGTGGAGTTTGATAGTATAGAAGGTCTGGTAAAAGAGATATGGCTCACCGGACCAGCTACTTTTGTTTTTGAAGGAAAAATAAATATTTGACAGCTGTGCCTGTGAGCGATCTGATTGCGCAGATGGGATACAGGTACCTTCAGAAGGCTGGGTATGGATTTAACTAATATGCCTAAAGAGAAACTTTTCGGTAAGACTTTAGATGAGCTGATAGTAGTCACCAGGAGACTCGGGATGCCTGGCTTTGCAGCAAAACAGATGGCCGACTGGCTCTACAAGAAGGAGATCCATACAATAGACGAAATGACCAATCTCTCAATAAAAATGAGAGAACTTCTTTCAAATGATCATGAGATAGGGCTTTCCGAGCCAGTGAATTTCTCCTTAAGCAGTGACGGGACAAAAAAATATCTTTATAAAGTACTGAACAATAAATACATAGAAACTGCTTTTATTCCTGAAGATGACCATGCGACAATTTGTGTTTCTTCACAGGCAGGCTGTAAAATGGGATGTATCTTTTGTATGACTGGCAAACAGGGATTCCAGGGTAACCTTTCCTCAAATGAAATCTTAAACCAGTTCCGTAGCCTTCCGGAATTCAAACAGCTGACCAACATGGTCTATATGGGAATGGGGGAACCGCTTGACAATCTGAAGGAAGTGCTGAAAAGCCTTAGTATCCTTACTAATGAATGGGGTTATGCATGGAGCCCCACAAGAATTACTGTCAGCACTGTTGGTTTGATTAACAGCATAAAAGAGTTCCTGGAGAAAAGCAGATGCCACCTTGCCATCAGTCTGCATTCACCTTTTGATGAAGAACGCAAAAAACTGATGCCTGTTCAGAAAACTAACACAGTCAAAGAGGTGCTTGAAATTATAAGAAATTTCGATTTCAGCAAGCAAAGGAGAGTCTCATTCGAATACATTCTATTTGAGGGGATAAACGATTCTCCCCGGCATGTTAAGGAACTTGCACGTATCCTTAACGGGATAAAATGCAGAATAAATATTATCCGGTTCCATCAGTTCCCCGGATCCGATCTTAAAAGTCCTGGTATGGGAGCGATACTTGCTTTCAGAGAAGCGCTTAATGCCAAGGGAATTCTTTCGACAATCAGGTTAAGCAAAGGAGTTGACATAAATGCTGCATGTGGACTTTTATCAACACTCGAGCAAAATAAAACCTGATCATTATGCCAAAAAGACAACTTATTGTAATTCTTCTGTGTATTCCCCTTCTGCTGGCAGGACAGGAAAAGGCTCTGAATTTGCTTCTGTCTGACTCTTCAATGATAAGTTCGTCGGTTTCTCTATGCATCCTAAATGCAGTAAATGGGGAAACTGTCTTTGAATTCCATGCAGAAGAAAGTCTAATGCCGGCATCTGTTCTTAAGCTTGTGACCTCTTCGGCAGCACTTGAATTACTCGGACCTGATTACCGTTTCATAACGAAATTAGGATATACGGGTAACTTTAATAAACGTAACGGCAGGCTGACGGGAGATATTGTAATCAAAGGAGGAGGTGATCCAGCATTGGGATCAGAATATTTTATGGATTATTACAGTAATTTCCTTAAAAACTGGATTATTGAAATCAGGAAGCTTGGGATAAAAAAGATAGAAGGAAGAGTTATTGTTGATGATTCGTGGTACGATTACCAGCCCGTCCCGGCAAAATGGCTCTGGGAAGATGCCGGAAACTATTACGGGGCAGGAGCTTACGGGTTATCTGTCTTTGACAACACATTTGAAATTCACTTCAGAACCAGGGATGAGGGTTCAATCCCTGAAATTACCGGTATTTTCCCTGATAAGTGCAGGTATGAAGTTTCGAATCAGCTTATCGCTTCAGGCGATACTGATAACGGTTATGTTTTTTCAGCCCCGTACAACAAATCCGGATGGATTGCAGGATCAATCCCTGTAAACAGAGAGGATTTTGTGCTTAAAGCTTCAATAACGGATCCTCCCCTTTTAATTGCTGAAGTGTTTGACAGCATGCTTGACTCTGCCGGCATAAATGTTTCCGGAAGCCCTTCAACGATAAGGCTTGAAAAGAAACCAGCTGTTAATGAGCTGGTGATCATTTCAGAAGTGAGTTCACCAGTGCTCAGCGAAATTATTGAGGTCCTTAATCATGAAAGTGTAAATCTGTATGCTGAGCATCTTTTAAAAGAGATTGGCAGAACATTTAACAATCGTGGAACAACTGAAGCAGGTATCGAAGTAATTTACAGGTTTCTAAAAGATTCAGGGGTGAATTCCTCCGGCATGTTCCTCGAAGACGGTAGCGGTTTGTCGCCGCTGAATGCTGTTACCTCCCGAAGTCTTGCTCAGATTCTGCTTTTCATGAAAAACAAAGCAAAATATTTCAGTGAGTTTTATAACTCCTTGCCTGCTGCCGGCAGGAAGGGTACACTTAAAAATTATTTCAGAAATCCGGTTTTTGATTCGAATCTCAGGGCTAAAAGCGGATCAATTACCAGGGTAAGAAGTTATGCTGGTTATTTTAGGACCCTATCAGGTAATGAAATGGCATTCAGCATATTAGTTAACAACTATTCAGGTCCTTCCAAAAGGGTCATTACAGGAATAGAGGATATACTGCTTGAGACAATAATTAACAAATAGTTTTGACCCTTTTTGTTATTTAGTCATTATATGTCCTTTACACGTCAATCTTAGCATATTTCGCATGGGTTTCGATAAACTCCCTGCGCGGAGGAACCTCATCACCCATAAGCATCGAGAAAATATGATCCGCTTCAGCAGCACTTTCGATAGTGATCTGTTTTAAAGTCCTTGTTTCAGGATTCATTGTTGTTTCCCATAGTTGTTCTGCATTCATCTCACCGAGACCTTTATACCGTTGAATCCCTACGAGCGATTCTTTACCCTGCCCCAGTTCATTTACTGCGGCAACACGTTCCTCTTCAGTCCAGCAGTATCTTTCGGCTTTCCCTTTCTTGACCAGATATAAAGGAGGCATGGCAATGAATAAGTTACCGCCTTTGATAAGATCCTGCATATACCTGAAAAAGAAAGTCATAATAAGGGTGTCAATATGAGACCCGTCCACGTCGGCATCGGTCATGATTATTATCCTGTGGTACCTTAAACCTGAGATGTTGAGTGCTTTGCTGTCTTCTTCCGTTCCGATATTCACGCCAAGGGCAGTAAAGATATTTTTTATCTCTTCACTTTCATAAATACGGTGCTGCATAGCTTTTTCGACGTTCAGGATCTTTCCCCTGAGGGGAAGAATAGCCTGGAATCTCCTGTCACGTCCCTGCTTTGCTGTTCCACCTGCTGAATCACCCTCGACAAGATATATCTCGCATTTTTCAGGATCACGGTCAGCGCAGTCGGCCAGTTTACCCGGAAGCCCTGAACCTGAAAGAACATTCTTGCGTTGAACAAGCTCCCTGGCTTTACGCGCAGCATGACGTGCAGTTGCGGCCAGGATAACCTTCTGAACAATTATTCTTGCATCTTTCGGATTCTCCTCAAGGTAGTTTGTAAGCATTGTACTGACTGCCTGATCGACTGCTCCCATGACCTCAGAGTTCCCCAGTTTGGTTTTGGTCTGACCTTCGAACTGGGGCTCGGCAACTTTTACTGAAATTATTGCTGTAAGTCCCTCACGGAAATCATCCCCGTTAATGTCAAATTTCAGTTTTGACGTAGCTCCCGAGTCATCTGCATATTTCTTAAGAGTACGGGTCAATCCCCTTCTGAAGCCAGCCAGATGGGTCCCGCCTTCAATTGTATTTATATTATTCACATAAGAATGAACATTTTCTGTGAAAGAGTTATTGTACTGCAGGGCTATCTCAACAGGGATATCCGTTTTGTCGAAAGAAATATGGATAGGTTTTTCAATAATGCGCTCTCTGTTGGAGTCGAGATATTCAACAAATTCCTTAAGTCCCAGTTCTGATTGAAACTCTTCATAACGTTGTATCCCGCCATTCCCGTTTTCAACAAGCTCTCTTTCGTCTTTTAGTGTAAGTAAGATCCCTTTGTTAAGAAATGCAAGTTCCCGTAACCTTGAGGATAATATCTCAAAATTAAACTCCGTGGTCTGAAAAATTGTCGCGTCCGGTTTGAATCTGATAATTGTTCCCGATTTATCCGTCTCCCCTATTACCTGGACTCCAGTAATTGGCTTACCCTGTTCATATTCCTGTTTGAATATCTTGCCTTCCCTCATTACGATGGCATCGAGGTGACTTGACAATGCATTCACGCACGAAACACCAACTCCGTGAAGACCGCCTGAAACCTTATAAGAGCCTTTGTCGAATTTTCCACCGGCATGAAGAACTGTCATTACTACCTCCAGTGCCGACTTTTGTTCCTTTTCATGTAATCCTGTAGGAATCCCGCGGCCATCATCTATCGTGGTCAATGAGCCGTCCGTATGTATAATAAGGTCGATACGGGAACAATATCCAACAAGAGCCTCATCAATGGAATTGTCTATAACTTCATAAACCAGATGATGCAGTCCTTTTACCCCAATGTCACCTATGTACATTGCAGGCCTTTTCCTCACGGCTTCAAGACCTTCCAGCACCTGGATACTCTCTGCAGAGTATTCAGCTTCTTCCTGCAATTTTTTTTCGTTTTCAGTCATCGCTCAATAAATTACAAAAAAAATAAAATTATTAGTTTAATTTGCGTTTCCAGCAGCTGTATCCCCTATATAAACTATTGATTATATGAATTTTAATAATCTCAACAAAGATACTTTTATTAACTGTCTTTTTTAGTTAAAACAAGTTAAAAGTAATGCACATTTTGTTAAAGAAATTAACATTCTTAAGCTGCCTGCCAGCCTTGCAGTCATGCGGTCGTGTGGTCCTGAATCCAGTCTAGAGACTATAGGTGAATCCAAGCATGAAATTGAACATTTGAGAAGGGTAATAAGCCCATTCGTAATATCGGGTCCAGGAGACATTATTTACCTTAAACCAGAACGAAAGGATTTTTGTATAGCGGTATTCCCCGCTGAATCCGAGGTTTACATGGACAGGCTTTTCGATCAGGGAAGGTTCGAGGGTCATCCATCCGGTCGGACTCTGGCTTACCATAAGTTTTCTTTTTCCAAGAGCAGTCAGTTCAGTCCCCGCAATAATCTTGTTCCGGAGATTATAATACAATCCCAGCTTTCCGTCCCAGTCAGGCTTATTCCATGCATATTCATTAGCTGAGAGTGTATACTTGTAATAATTTACTGATGTATTGAACGAAAGTCGTTTCGTGAAATTACCGCTTAATTCACCGTGAAAATTAAGAACCTCAGCATCATCAGGTGTAATTACAAAGTAATTACCTCTTTCAATTGATCCTGCTGTATCCGGGTAAACAATATTTGAAAAAAGAAGAAGATCATTTACCAAAGAATAGGAAACAGATGCGAGATAGTTCCCTCCCAAACCGTTGTTTCCCTTTAATCCTGCAGAAATTATCAGTGCATGATTTGTGTTAGGAACCCTGAAAATTGAACCATCCGGCACCATATATGGATTTTGGGAAATGACATTCAAGGGTTCATTATTTTCGAGCTTCCCTCCCAGTCCGGCAAAGAATCTCATATATTCCGGAACAATGCTGAAGCCAAAGGCAAGATCAGGATGGAAATAAACATTTGTTTTGTCTTCAAGATTCTTCTCAACCGACAGGCTTACACCCAGATTGAAATTCCACTGATCACTGCTTTTTCTTACAAATGGGCTCAGCGAAAGAATATATTTTGGTTCGAGATCAAGAGATTCAGAAAGCTTGTAATGATCAATTTTCAGTCCTGATCCGACATAAAACCCCTGATAAAGGCCGGACATTTTTCCTGCAAAACCCACATGATTCATAGTTCTATAGCTTGTATTATGGAAAAAATCATAGGACAGTCCTAAGTCATATGAAAGATCAGCTGAGTCAAGGTTAAGAGACGCAAGGGAGAATTTCCCACCAACATCATAATAATTGAGTTTTATATCCTTTTTGTTAAATTCGAAAGGCACTTCAGTATCATAACCATATGCGTATCTCATTTTCTGCAGAAAATTTGCTGAAAGATCGATGTAACTTTTCCCGAAAAATTTCTTTCCGAACAATGAAGCGTCGTTATCCATAAAGCCTGCAAAAGCCTTCTGTTTATTCTCAAGTGGCACCCTGCCATTCGAAGAATAGTGTTTGGCATAGAATCCTACTGCACCCTTTTTTGAACGGTGATTGGTAATACTGAGTTCTGCGAGTGGGGTATTATTATTCCCCAAACCTATTTTAATATAGCTTTTATATAATTTGGGAAGGGGGTCGGAAAGCAGGGAAGCAGATTTGATAGTGCTTATTGTATATGTCGGGCTATATGGTTTTGATTTTACCTCATATTCAAAAACCGGATAAACCCGTGCGGTATCGTTGATTTCAGGCAGAAAACTTTTCTTTCTTGCATCAGCAAGCGAAGGCCTGTAAGGATTGTATAGCGTAACCTCTTTTTTCATATCCGATTCTTCCTTTTTAACCTGCGACTTCACAGGCAGGGAAAAGACAGTTATCAGGAAAAAAATGATAATGTTTCTTTTTATCATATCAGCATTTTCAATTTTTTAAAACTCTTTTCAATTAACTGCATCAAGGGAAGCCAGTTTCGTTTTAACCTCATCAAGAATACCATCGTTATCGATTGTGTAATACTCTCTGAGGCTTTGAAGTGTAGCCCTTGCCTGTAATGTGTCTCCTTTTTTAATACTTATGTCTGCAAGCAGGAGAAACATTTTTGCCATCCAGAACTGGTGAGGGGAATTCTGTTCAATAAATTGATTAACGATTTTTTCAGACTCCTCGGTACTTCCTTTTTTAAAAAGGATTTCAGCCACCCTGTATTTAGATTCAGCTCCTCCGATGCTGACCACCTCGGTTGCTGATCTTCTGAAATCCCTTAATGCTTCATCAAACTCATTAAGACTGTAATGAGCTTTAGCACTTACGAATATTGCCTCACGGGTAAGCTCTTCAGGCATATTTGTTGAATTTTTGATGCGGTCAGCAGCTTTTATGCTTTTCCGTGCATCGCCTTCCTGGTAGGCTGATTTCAACTGGCCCCTAAGGGCAATCAGTTTACTTTCAGAAGATGTTGTGACTTTCTCAAGTCGTTCAAAGTAATCAAATGCAGCTGAGTATTCATCCATGTCATAGAGTATTGATGAGGCTGCAATAAGTGTCTGCTCCATAAACTGATTATTCGGGGTTTTTATCACCTCCCTGTAAAGCGCAAGAGCCTCATCCTTCTTTCCTGATGTGTTCAGACATTCCGCAAGATAAAACTGTGCATTGAGCCTGAAGCTTCCATACTGAAATTCACGAAGATAATTCCTGAATACTTCAGAAGCCCTGTCACATTTTCCCGAGATATAAAGGTTCTCACCTGAAATATACAGCAAGGAATCTTTCTCAGCAATGTTAACATCGCCGTATCCAAGGGATTTTACATAGGCAAAATAGCTCTCCACATCATTCATTTCCACATAGGTATTCTTTAAACCTGTGAGAGCATACCGGGCTTCCGGAGTAGACTGGTAATTTTCAATAACTTTCTTAAACTGGGCAACCGATTTCTCATTCTCCCCCTGGTTGTAATATAGCAATCCGAGCTGTACAATAGCTCTTGGCACAAAGGGACTTGACTGATAATTTGCAATTATGCTGACAAAATCAGCCTCACCACGCCTGAAATCCTCCATTACAAGGTAGGCTCTCCCTCTTTCATAGATTGCATTAGGGACATATGAAGATGACGGATACTTAGTTGTAAGCAAAGTCAGGATATCCGCTTTCCCCTTCTGGTTGTTGGTAAGCCCGAGGCAAAAGCCTTTCTGATAAAGAGCATAATCTGCATCAGTTTTCCCGTAGTCAATAACCTTGTCGTAATAGCTTACAGCCTGCTGATAATTTGTAGTGATAAAATTGCAGTCAGCTATTCTTAGCTTTGTGTCAATTTGTATTTCTGGCTTAGCTCCATTATAAGCTGATTCAAATGCCCTGAATTGAGTGATAGCACTGTTATAATCCTTCAGGTTGAAATTTACGTAACCAAGATTATACCTTAAAAGATCAGCCTCAGAAAGTGACATAGCCCCGGGAATCCCCATGAACAATTCATAATCATTTTTGGCCATTTCATATTGTCCGATCCTGTATTCAGCTTCAGCTTTCCAGTAGATTGCCCTTGCCCTGAGCTCCCTGCTGTACTTCTCATATTTAAGTGATTTATCGAACATATCGATTGATTGTTCGACTTCCATGTTTTTAAACATTTCCAGACCCCTGAAAAAGGCAACTCTCTGGTAAGCCGCTTCAATCCTGCTGTCTTTGTTTCTGATTTTATCCAGCGCGGTCAGAGCTGCTCTATAGTTCCTTATTTCAGTAAAGGTCGCAACAAGATAATTATAAGCTTCCTCTATTTTATCAGAGCCCGGATAGAGGTCAATATACTCCTGGAAAGCTGCTATAGCTTCACCAAAAGGAGAAGAAGATGTTTCGTACGTCAGCTTTGCAAAATTAAAGAGTGATTCTTCCTTTAGTTTTTTGTCAAAATCCATCCTCGAAGCCTGGCCGAAGGCAAACTGAGCCCTTTTCTTATCTTCTTTCTGCAGATAACAGTCACCAAGAACAAACCAGATATTCTGGCTCAGGATGTCTGATTTTGCCCCTGTTGTCAGAAGTGTCTTTATTGCCTGATCTATATTGCCTGTCTTGTAATAGCAGAAGCCAAGCTGGTATTTATCTTCCCTCTCGCTTGACTTAGCTCCGGCAGCATATTGCTCAAGATATGTAAGCGCTTCCTGATAATTACCCTTGTTATAGTAAGCATCACCTATAAACCTGTACATTTCAATTGCACGCTCCCTGGGGGCCGATTTCAGAAGATCCGGGGAGATTTCAATGATACCGTCGTAATCCTTGTTCAGGTAAAGGATCTGTGCAATATAAAAAGGGACAATGGCCCCAAAAGTCTCATCTCCGCGAAGCTTCATGAAGCCATCCAATGCAGTCTGATACATTTTCTGTTCATAGGCAATATGCGAGAAATAATAAATTGCCGGGGCAGTATATTCCGTGTCAATATCCTTTATTTCAGAAAACATCAAAAGCGCTTTGGCTTTATCTCCCTTCACATATAAAGAGTATCCATATCTGAAAAAGTATTCGGACAGCTTATCAATCTCCAGCTCATTTCTGTCAACGACCTCATAATATGAACAGGCCTTCCTGAAGCTTTTATTCTGGTAAAAATAATCTCCGAGGGATATCCTTGCTTCATTGATCCTCGGACTCTCCGGATGTGTTGCCAGGTAAATTATCATCCTGTATTCCGAATCAGGATTGAACAGTTTCAATGCCGATAAAGCAGCAAAATATTCAGCATCAGCAATATGAATCCTGCTATTATCCTTGTCATTCTTCAGGTAAGAATCGAAAAGTCGTATTGCCGCTGCATATTTTTCCTTATTATAGAGGTCCATTGCCCTGTTGAAATCCGAGCCGAGGTCATTGCCTGAAAATGAAGCCTGCGACATGACCTGTATGATAATGATAAAAAGGAAATTGAAAATCAATATTGCTTTCTTACTGTTCATAACTTATATTTTTTGGCTTATAATTTATACAATTTACTTTGCATCAGGAGTTTTCCCAATTCAATAACAAATTAATAATAAGCCACATAAAACAAAAACCGATTCTTTTCAGCACTTGTAAAAATACTATTATAAAACGGGGGCTTCAGGCCTTTATTACTGATTTTATTAACATATAAATGTTATTTATCAATTCTTTTTATACTTTGCACTGCTAACTGACAATTAATGATGGATCCCATATCATCCGACAGAATAATAGAACTTACCGGATGTAAAATCTGGCAGCAGGATCATCTGGTTCTGACTGATGTCAACTTAAGTGTAAGCAAGGGCGAATTTGTATATCTCGTAGGCAAGGTCGGAAGCGGGAAAAGCAGTCTTATCAAAACTCTGAATGTCCAGCTGCCCCTTAAAGAGGGAACTGGTATCGTTGCAGGGTATAATCTTTCGGAGATAAAATCAAGGGAGATACCCTACCTGCGCCGGAAAATAGGTATAGTATTTCAGGATTTCCAGCTTCTGATCGACAGATCCGTAAATGACAACCTTGAGTTTGTTCTCAGGGCTACCGGGTGGAAAGGTAGTGCGGATATTGAAAAGCGCATCAGTGAAGTACTCGAAAAGGTAGGGCTCAATCTTAAAGGTTATAAAATGCCCCACCAGCTTTCGGGTGGAGAACAACAGCGTGTGGTTATCGGACGCGCCCTTCTTAACGATCCGGAAATAATCCTGGCCGACGAGCCCACCGGAAATCTCGATCCGGAAACATCTGAAGGTATTATCAGACTCCTTAAAGATATCAGCAGCACTGGAAGGGCTGTTATAATTGCGACCCATAATTATACTATAGTCAAAAAATTCAGTGCAAGGACCATCAAATGTGAAAACGGGAAGATGGTTGAAGTAAGGGATGATGAAGAGATAGAACTTGAAA
>JBBSAP010000072.1:0-18389 GCA_038252165.1 Bacteroidales bacterium
CGGGTCGTAGAAGAATTGAAGCAATTGATACTAAAACAGGTGCTACAGAAACGGAAACCAAACAGAAAATATGATCGGCGCACAAAACAGGGAAAATATCGAAAATATAAATAAATATGTTATGTTAGCACCATTACTCCCAGGAGGGGATTTCAAGGTTAATTCTTCATCTTCTTAAACACTTCTCTCTATCTCCAATTCTTTCATTCACCGTTTCTTCCCCTCTCATTTCTTCTATATCTCCTCATAAAAATATGCTGTTTTTTCATTGAAGTCATCCCATGTGAAGATTTTTTTCCCCGGATGAAGCGCATAGTAATTCATCATCGCAAAATCGCCTGCGCACATTGTGGCATGCACGAAAATGAAGAGCGAAAGGCTCCATTTCCATAACCCCGGAAGAAAGAGTACCAGAAACAACAAAGTAAGACTTATAAGCAGGAACGGGACAAGGGCCACAAATCTGAATTGATTTTCAGATGCCACATACCGGTGGGCTGTGACATAGAACATATATTGCTTCAGATCCATGCCAATCCTTATATTCCGGGCTCCGGTAAGATAATAAGGTATTATGTGAAGCAGCTCATGTACAGGGATACTAAGAACAGGGAATACTATCAGTCCCAGGCAGGAATGAAGGAAGATGTGCCTGAAAGGAAAGTACCCTGCTATATTGATCCGGACGAAAAGGGCAATTCCCAGAAAGACTATGCATGACGACCAGAAAAAAACCATAAGTGCTGATTTTCTCCTGATATAATCAAGAACAAACGTCACTAGCTCGTCGTACGGGATTTTAAGTATCTGCTTGTATTTGCAAGGATCCTCCAGCTCTTCAATTGTTACAGCCATAATGAAAGAAGCTTTCCTCAAATTTAATTTTTTGAGAAAGCTTTGCAAAGGAATAGTGAGAAAATAAAACTAAAAAAATAAGTTCCTGCCTTAAACAGGAAGTTTCAGCCGACTGGCTATCTCTTTAAACCTTGCCTCATTAAATAACGGTTTGAAATAGAAATCAGTTTTAATCCAGGGTATAAAATCCCCATGATTTTTATAAGCTATTTCAAGGCAATCTATAGCTTTGGTCTTTTCTCCAAGTGTCGCATAAACCTCTGCAAGTCCCCAGGCATACCACCAATAGTCTCGGTTCTTTTCCATTACGGCAACAACCTCAAGAGCTTTATCTCTCTGCCCGGCTCGGGTATACGCAATTGCCAAACCGCTTTCATAGCCGGGGCTGATCGCCAGGCTCTTTTTATGCATCTCGATGGCTTCGTAATGCATCCCCATTTCAGCATATGCTGACCCAATCAGGTAGAATCCAAGGGTACTGTCAGTCGGGAGCTGCAGTAATTTTTGCGCTTCAGTTATTGCATCTTCAAAACTTCCAAAAAACAGGTATAGCCAGGCTAGATATCCCTGACTTACCTGATCGGTAGGATCAATTTCAATAGCTTTTCTCATTTCAGCCGCTGCTTCATCAATTTTGTTGAGCAGGGCAAGATACCATCCGTATGTATAATGAACTGATGGTATATTTGGATTTAGTTCCAAAGCACGTTTTAATGATTGCTCTGCGGCAGGGAAATTCCACTCAGTGTAGAGGTATTGTTCGGCAAGTACAACATGGGCATCTGCAAGTGTTGAATCAAGCGAGAGTGCTTTTATAGCGTAACCCTTTGCTCTGCTTTTTGCATCTTCCGTTACAGCAGATGTATGCCCGGCAGTACCGTAACCGATGGCAAGCCCAAGATAAGGTAAAGGATCAGCAGGGTCGATTTCAATTGCCTCATTAAAACATTTAACGCCTTTTGCAAAATCCTCGGGTGTGCGCTTATTCATAAAATAAGTTCCTCTATCATAAGCTTTAAGGATCTCTGGATTATGATTACGGTTTCTGGTAAGTTTTTTCTCATCCTGAGGTGAAATCTTTATCTGGATCCCATCCATAATCCGACGGACAATGTCGCTGTAAATAGATGCAATTTCATTCCAGTTTTGATTAAATGTTGAACTCAAGATATACTTTTCAGCAGGGAAGGCTTCAATTAGTCTGACCTCAATCTGAAGATTGTCTTCATCACCTTTTATCGAAGATTCAATGATGTTATTAACACTCAGTTTCTTAGCTATCTGTTGGATTGGTTCATCGCTTTTACTGAATTGCAATGTTGATCTTCCCGGTCGGACAATTAGATTACTTAGTTGACCTAACTGGCCGATTAAAGCATCCTGGATTCCTGATGCGATATAATCCAGATCAGGATTTCCGGTAAGGTTGGATACAGGTAAAACAGCGATAGCTTTTTTGATTATATCAGCGCCATCTGTTTCTGATTTCAGTTTATTGAATAATCTCGGAACAAAAATCAAGAGTGCGGCCAGTAAAAGGATACCAAGTGATCCCAGAAGGATAGTTTTACCAGAAAGTCGTTTTCCTCCTGTGGCTTTTTCAGGCGTTAATCCTTTTACAGAATCTTTGTAATCATGTACAGTAGTCGCCTGGTATGATTTAGTGGCCCTCTTTTTCGGATCCGGATGGATTCCATAGATTACATCCTTTAACGCATTGGCGACTTTATTGATCTGATCGCGGTAATAGGTTTTGTTCAGGTTCTTATCCGGATTATCGGTCGGTTTTAAAGGTCTATTTACACCTGCGCTTGAATAAATGAATTCGATAGACCTTAATCGGCAGCCCATTTCATTTTCAAGAAGTTCAGTATCTGAAGCATCCAGATCGTGGATCTTAACGGGTATTATCCTGCTGCAAACATTTCCGCTTGCAAGTTTAATATCCCTGCCTGACTGATCAGCTAAGGCCATTTTGTTGAAAGTAACAAATTCATTACGCCATGCAAAGCTTTTTGGATCACAATAGGTCTGCGAAATTACAGGTATAAACACAACGGATTTAAGCTTGTTTTCAAGACTTTTATCTACATTATGGATCTCGAGCAATCCATCATGAGGATTCTCATCGAAATAGATTGAGACATCTTCCTTAAAGGTAGCCTCAATTTCTCTTTTCAGGTGGTCGACAAACTCAGTGACCCAACCATCGTACTTGTTGTCTTTCTGTCGGTAGCTTATGAAAATGTCGTACTCGTAACCGGGAATAATACTTGCCATAGCATTCAGATTATCTTATTACGCTCTTTATATCTGCTTAATAATTCATTATCAAATTTAAACCTTAGAATAACCAAAAGCAAAATTTTTTTTGACACGGATGAAACAGTTTCTAAATTCCCTCGATCTCCGGCTCTTTCTCTTTAAAAATCAGGTACCAGCTTCCGTTTTCAATAAGTGCCTCCTTTCCTATGACAAAGAAAAGCTCTTCGAGATATGCCTGCCTCTGGTCAGGTTTCATCTGTAAATTATTGACTTCATTGATTTTGGCTTCAGCTCTCTGATAAATGACATTCATCAGCTCATACTGATTCAGCAGCTGCTCGTACCCTTTCATCTGAATGTATCCCCTTATCAGAGCAAATAGTCCTAGCAGGGTCCCGATAATCACGAGAACTAAATTCAGATAATCGTTAGTCTCATAGAAATCCCCGAAAAAGAAAACCGAAACGAAAAGGAAAAAAGCTATTACGAAAGATATATTTGAAATTCTATGGTAAAGTGTAATCCGTTTTGTCATTTTTCTGATAGATGATTCGAAAAAATCCGCCTGGTTTTTCACCCAGTTGACAGTCAGTTCGTTTATTGTATCAGTATTTATTTCCTTAAAATTGTAGGTAATTCCGTAAACAGCAGATAAAATATGCTTTACCCAGGTGAATTCCTTACGGTATATTCTTAAAATATAATCAGAAACATTTCTATGGATCCCCGCAAAGTTCCAGTAAAACTGAATTCGTAACGCTTCTGCCAGAGTTCTGTTATACAGATATTTTATATGGTATCTGTTTGACCTTGAATAGAAATAGATCAGCGTGGCAAAAACAAGAATAAGCATGGCAGCGCCTAAAACCAGCCTGTTCATTGTAAGATTTGAATATGACTCCAGAGCAAGTATAAGCAGCAATCCAAGAAAAAAAAGGCAGATAGTTATAAGAACATCTTTTTTTCTGAACTTCTGGGATAATAAGTCCATTATTGAATACCAGTTCAGAATAGACTTCTGGGGTGAATTAAGTATCCCGGGATTTTTGAACAGATAAGATTGCGACTCCTCCAGTTCTGCCTGTTTAATATTTATTGAATCCGAATTGATCTCCTCAATCTTTTCAAGAGCCTCTTTCAGTGCAGAATCTTTCAATACCAGTCCAAGGGATAATGGATTTGTATGTTCAGATTTTTTCGAAATCTGTAATGATGATTTTCTTCTGCCACTGGGCAGTACAAAAACAGTTCCGTCATATTCAAACGTGCTTTCGGCAACCGTATCATCATCCCCGGTTATCTTATGTTTGACTATGTCGGCGGTGCCACCGGTTTTTCCTTCCTCCCCATCCCAAAGAGCAATAAGGATTAGGGAACTGTCGGCAACAAGTTTACCTGTTTTTAAATATTGTTGCGGCCTGTCAATTTTCCCCCCGTCATACCCAATGCAGAAGCTTCTTTTTGCCTGTTCGCGCAATTTTTCGAACTCCTTATCTGATAAATCGTCAAAGTCTTTTTTATATTCTTCTATTTCAAAAGGCATGGGAACAATCAGCTCGAATCTTTCCCTGAAATCTTCATTGTTTTTTTTCAGATCCAGGAAAATATTGGCAACATATCTGTCGGCACCTTCTGCAATTGATGAAAACAGATAGACAGGGGAGTTGGGATATTCTGTTGCCAAATCTGTAAACAGTTTTTCAATTTGAAGTTTATGTTCTTCAGTTGTTATCACATCAAGATGCCCTACAACGCCTACAGTGATTGGTATCCTGTCAGATTTCAGCATAGTTTTGATTTGAATTCGTTCAATCCTATGCCAAATTTAATAAGCCGCTTAAACAAATGCAAAAATTTTCAAAAAACACGAATCACAGATCCGGCATAACGGCAGGTCTGACAACCTTCCAAATGTGTAAGTCTGTTTTTAGCATATGAGTTGTCCCTGAACTTTGTATGATTATTTACTGTTTAGTTCAGGAGGGATGCACCCTTCCGGCTGCCTCACTATCGACAGGGAAGCAAGTTACATAGTCATCCATAATTCACACAAAATAGCCCCGGAAATTTCAGATACAAACCATTTCAGAGAGTTAATCCTTCAGGCAACGAACAGAACAACCCAAATATTTGTAATAGTTAGCCCATGCTACCGAATGAGTAAAATTGTCGATAATTACCCAACCTTGTTGACCTGGCGGAGAATAGTATGGAGATGAAGTCCAATAATAACCATTGGAGCCAAGAATATGATAACCTTCATAATAACCTGCCGAAGGTAGTTCTCGCACCCCTCCCGGCAGGGCAGTAAAACCACTTTCATTAGTTCCTCCATAAACGGACCAATGTATGGTGCCTGTTTCTTTTAGCTTTTCACCGTGAACATTTGGAAAATTCAACAGTGTTGCCCATTCATCATTTATTGGAACGTGCCAGCCTGTTGGGCAGAGATTGCCTTTGTTAACGGCATATGAGTTATACAATGCTCCATAAACAGCTTTGTATGTAGAAGGATCGTTATTATACCAGCAATAACCATCTGAAGTTAAACTTCCCCATTCCGTACCACCGGTAACGTTTGGTATTGCAGTACCATCATTATATTTTGTGGTTTTAAGATTCTCAGCCATCCATATTTGTGTACCTATCTGTATGGTCTTATAAGTATTACCTTCAATATCTGCAACAGTTCCATAAGTGAGACTGGGATTAAAAATTATAGCACCGATGTCTTCCGGTGTATTAAAGCTCCGCTGGCTGGCATAACTGGTACCTGCATTATTTATAGCGTAAGCACGCACATAATAAGTATTTCCGGCACTAAGTCCTGTAATATTGCTTGTAAAGCTGCCAATACCTGAGCCATCGCTTGTTTTACTGTCCGCAGTGGTCGGATTCTCCCTTGTGCTCCAGCAGACACCCCTCGCTGTAACAGTGCCTCCTCCATCGGAGGTTATGTTACCACCCGAGACTGCACTTATCTTTGTTATTGAAGTAACATCAGAGGTTGTCAATGTGGCAAGCAAAACCTCCCAAGTTGTAAATGACAGTTGGCTGCCGTAACCTGTGCCAGCTTCATTTGTGGCATATGCCTTCACATAATATTTGGTGCCAGGTGTAAGCTGTGTCAGACTGCTTGTAAAGGTTCCTGTTCCAGTACCGTCGGATGTCTTGCTGTTAGTTGTTGTCGGATTCTCTGATGTGTTCCAGCAGACACCTCTGGCAGTGACCTCTGCTCCTCCATCGCCGGTAACATTTCCTCCCGATGATGATGCTGTTTGAGTTATCCCCGACACACCTGCAGTAGTGACAACTGGCGGCGTAGGTTTTTTCTCGCAGGAATTAAGACATATTAATGAACAGATAATAAGTGCAATAATGAACGGAATTCTAAATTGTGTTTTCATAACCTCGGTATTGGGTTAAACGATGAAGCCCTTTTTATATAAAGTTCGGATACAAAAGAGTGCGGTACATAGCAATTATGTTTCAAAAAGTTTAAATTTTTGTGCAGTTATTGAAATTATGTTTCAAAAACTTACAAAAAATATCATCGTAATGAATCCGGGGAGTTAATCAGAGTGTTAAGTCCTCTCTTTGCGCAGCAGAGAGGGGATTTAGGGCATAGCCGTCAACCTAAGAGTTGAATTGTAAATACAGAGATTGAAAAAAGTTTCCCCTCCTTTTGAAGGAGGGGTGGCCGGGGCAATTGATTATCTGATCTTTACGAGGTTTATTTCCCGGTCGGAGTGGTTGATTCATTCTTTTCTTCTTAACTTTGTATCTATGAAAAACAACAACCTCTTCAATAAAAAAAGCCTTAAATCGTTCAGATCATCTCTCAGGAACAGGTCTACTTCGGCTGAGGCAGCATTATGGGACATTTTAAAAGCAAAAAATCTTGACGGAAGCAAATTCAGAAGACAACACAGTATTGGTAATTACATTGTTGACTTCTATTGTCCTTCAGAAAAACTTATAATTGAACTTGATGGAGATCCTCACGGTGAATATCACAAAATAAATAAAGATGAAAACAGAGATAAATACCTTGAGAGCCTTGGATTCACTGTAATAAGGTTTGAAAATAGATTTGTATTCCAGGAACCCGAATATATTATAGATGAGATAAGGAAGGTTATCAATAAAGAAAAGAACCGATCTGATACAACAATCAACCACCCCGGCCGGCAGTAGTCTTTGCAATACTTTGATTATCAAAATGCTCCGGCCACCCCTCCTTCAAAAGGAGGGGAAAGTATTAAATATTAGCTGAATTTCAGCATTAAAATCCTTTAACCTTTACTAATCCTCACTGTAATCCTTTTTCAGAATCCTTAGGTTGACGGCTATGGGATTTAGGGATGAGTTCATGTGAATAAAAAGGGAACCGGGGTTCTCGTTTAGTTTTATTTAGCTATTCTGGTATTGTATGTGGTAAGCCCAATCTCATCGATAATTTTCAGAAACCGGGGATCATCCCGCAGGATATCGAAATCGGGATTGGTAGCCACCAGATTAAAAAAAGTATAGTTTCTGTATTGTGATTCCATATTTTTTTCGAGCCAGTAAAGTGATTTTTCCCTGTTTTCCAGGATAGCATACCACCATGATGTAAAGAATTTATCTCCGCTCATTCCTATAACAGGGATGGGTTTATCAGTATTTATTTCAGTAAGCCATGCAAAAAGTCCCGGTATTCCTGATCTCTTATAAGCATCCATTATTTCATCATCATGGTTGCCACCTCCAGGATTACTGCTGGCTATTTTTTGTAATTCCTTTACCGCTTTATCTCCTTCACCAAGTTTTGCATAGTTCAGGAATAAGAGCCAGTTAGTTAAAATATAGTTTGGTTTAAGTTCCTGGGCCATTCTGCAGGCCTCTAAAGCTTTTGCATTTTCTTCTTCAAAATAGTATATCCAGGCATTCAGGTTATGCATCACCCAGAAATATGGCTCAAGCTCAAGGACGCGGTTCATGTGCAAACGAGCCTCTTCAATGGGTCCTGTTATCATAAGCAACTGAGCGTATGCCTGATGAGCATAACCACTGTTAGGATTCAGTTGGATTGAGAGCAGGAGCTCTTTACCGCCCTCTTCCCATTTTCGTTCAGGCCAGATGAGGTAACCTCCTTTAACAAGATGAGCCTCAGCACAATCAGGATCAAGCTCAAGAGCTTTCCTGCTAAACTCTTTGGCCTTTCCTATACCTTCAAAGTAAGGCTGGTACCAGCCCCATGCTGACAAAGTTAACCAGGCATCAGCCAGACCTGCATATGCCTCTGCAAAAGTACTGTCTGAATCAACAGCTTTTTGATAATTCCGGGCACTGCCCATTAGCCCCTCCCTGTCAATATCGACCCGCTGCTCATCATTAGCTTTATTGAACAGAAACCTGGCTTTCAGGAAATAGTCATAAGCTTCAGGATTGATTGTAGGCATTTTGTCAATTTGTCCTATTTCCTCCCTCGAAAGAACTGCTTCAAGTCTGCCTGCAACATTCTTGGCAATATCGCTTGAAAGAGCTAAAACATCAGCGAACTCACCTTCGAATTTTTCAGACATGATATGTTTATCACTACGGGCGTCAATTAGCTGAATAAATATCCTTACTTTATTTTCCGATCTGAGTACGCTACCTTCAAGGACATAATTAACTTTCAGCTTCCTGGCAATTTCAGGTGAAGTCATGAGATTTCCCCGGAAGTGTTCAGCCGTGGTCCTTGATCTTACAGTAATTTCACTGATCTCGAATAGATAATTAAGTATGTCTTCCATTATTCCGTCAGCAAAATATTGGTTCTCAGGATCATCGCTGAGATTTTTGAATGGAAGCACTACTATGGATTTTTCGGTTTGCTTATTCCCCAACACGCTGCCCCGGTCCTGGATTAACAGAACATATAAAAAATAGATTAAAATCAGTCCGGATAAAATGCCAAATGAAACGATAAGGATATTTTTCCGATGCAGGCTTTTTGAAACTGATTCGACGTTTTTATTTGGTTTAAGTTCGTTATACGTCCCTGATTTTAAATATTGCTCATCAGGATGGTTTCTCAGATATTCTGCAGAATCTTTTTTCCTGATTTCCCCTGGAGGTAATCCGTAGTACTCGTGGAAACATTTGTTGAAATAAGCCGGGCTGCCGAATCCGACCTTAAAAGCAATATCAGAGGCAGGACCGGAATGTTGCTGTAATAGCTCCATAGCGCGTTTTAACCTTATCTCACGGATAAACCAGGTGATATTCCGGTGGTTTGCAGCCTTCAGCTTACGATGAATAACAGAGCGGCTCAAGCCTGTTTCGCGTGCCAGGACATTCACTCCGAAGTTCTTATTTTGAAGGTTGGCAAGAACAATACCGGAGAGTTTAACAATAAATGCCTGATCCCTGGAAAGGGGCTCGGTCATAGCAGTTATTTTCAATCAGTTAAATTTACTAAATAGTACAATGCAAGTCAAATAAAGTTACCTCTCCCTCAAAGTGGGCGAAGTTCGTAAGGGGGCAAGGTCGGATTCAGGAGAAACAGATTTAGCAAATGGCCCGTAATTTGATAACTTTGTAAAAACAAAACAAGGTTGAGAATTCTCTTTTCAATACTATTTTCTATTGGATTTTTAGCTTCTGTTTCCAGTCAGACTGATACCAGCAAACAGAGAAGTGATACCCTGCCTGATAATTTATACAGGCTTCATTCTGTTGAAAGAGAAGGGATAAGCCTTCCTGAAATAAATATTAAAGAGGTGGTGATCATTGGTCGTCCTTCAACCGGTAAAAAATTTCCGTTCTACAGATATCAGCGGCTTATCTATAATCTAAAAAAGGTCTATCCTTACGCGTTAGTGGTAAGAGCCAGATTAGGGACGATAAATGAGGGACTCGAAAAGATCCCTGATGAACGGGACAGGAAAAAATACCTCAGGCAGGCTGAGAAAGACATTTTCGGCGAATACGAGGATGATGTCCGTGACATGACAATAACACAGGGAAGATTACTAATCAAGCTTATCGACAGGGAGACCCTCAATACTTCCTATGAGCTTATCCGCCAGTACCGCAGCAATTTTTCAGCAGCCTTCTGGCAGGGCATTGCACGTATTTTCGGGACAGACCTTAAGGCAGAATATGATCCCTTTGGAGAAGATGCCGTAATGGAAATAGTCCTGAAAGAACTGGAAGCAGGTAATCTTTAGCTTTCATTGTAATTTCTAATTAATGAAAAGAATATTTATTGCCGTTAATGTGAATCCGGAAGGCGAACTGCTGAGAATGTTCTCTTCGCTAAAAGCAATACTTGCAGAGGAAAACATCAAATGGGTCGATCCTGCCAATATTCACCTGACCCTTGCATTTCTTGGAGATACGGATGAAATGAGGATCGGGATTTTAAAAAGTATGTTAAGCGACAAATGCTCCGGGTTTGGGGTGTTCGATTTTAATCTGACAGGAACGGGAGTTTTTAAAAACTTCAGGGATCCCAGAGTATTATGGGTGGGCATACAATCAGCGGAAAGACTTATTCAACTTAATAATACTATAGCCGAAGGCTTAAAACTCAATGGTTTCGAAGTTGAAGAACGGCAATTCAAACCTCACATGACGTTTGGACGAATAAAGTCAGTCAGGAATACTGAAAATTTGAAATCCGCCCTTGAAAAATACAGTGATCAGCAGTTACAGATCATACATGTCAATGAGGTGGTACTTTTCGAAAGCATCCTGATGCAAACAGGTCCCATCTATAAATCACTTGGCAACTTTTCTCTAACCTAGAGCTAATTCATTCCATGAATACAACCCTGTATTATTAGAGCTCTTGCTCTGCGTAAATCTGCGTTTAACTCTGCGTGAATCTGCGAGAAATATTTTGTTCTCGCTGAGTTCCGCAGATGAAAATCCGCAGAGGTTCGCTGACCCTCCCACCTCGCACCTCTTCCCTGATTAGTAATACCTGTTTTGTGGTTCATGATTTTTTGCCATCTTTACCTGCACATTCTACCTGATTTTTGATGACAGATTCATTTTTAGCCAAAGGGAAACGGAAATTACTTGTTGAGGAACTGAAACGCAAAGGAATAACTGACGAGGAGGTTCTCAGGGCAATAAATACAGTGACACGACATGATTTCATGGATCCTGCATTTCTCAACCATGCATATATCGACAAAGCTTTCCCCATTTCTTCGGGTCAGACAATCTCACAGCCTTATACTGTAGCAGTACAGACCGAGCTACTCCATATAAAAAAGAGAGACAAGATCCTTGAGATCGGGACCGGATCGGGATACCAATGTGCGATTCTTGCAGAAATGGGAGCAAAGGTCTATACTATAGAACGTTACAGGGAGCTATACCTTAAAGCCCAGAGGACTCTGGTATCGCTTGGATATTCGGCCGACTTTTTCTACGGCGATGGTTATGAAGGAAAGTCCCGGTACGGGCCTTTCGACGGTATTTTAATTACTGCAGCCACAAAGGAGATCCCTGAAAAACTGCCTCCTCAGCTTAAGATTGGCGGCAGGATGGTTGTTCCTCTCGGAAACACTATTTCCCAGGTGATGACCCTTGTGATTCGGAAAGGCGAAGATGATTATGAGTATTCATCGCACGGCAGTTTTGTTTTTGTACCGATGCTTAAGGGAACTGTCAGCGAATAATTGCTTTCATATGGAGATATACAAGCTTGTTTTTAATCCGATCGATGTAAATACTTATGTACTTGCTGATGCTACAGGTGATTGTGCCATAATTGATTGCGGATGCTATGACAAGGATGAATTCACTGAACTAACAGACCTGATTGCACAGAGAAAACTAAAGCCGGTTCTCTTGCTGAACACCCATTGCCATCTCGATCATATTTTCGGAGATATTTTTATGATGGAAAAATATGGCATTGGAGCATTTTGTCACAAAGATGACACTTTCAACCGGAAAAGCTCAGCACATCATGCACAGATGTTCGGATTATCGATGGAAATGCCTCCGGAACCGGCAGGATACCTGACGGATGGCCAGAAGATATCATTCGGACAAACTGAACTTTCGGTTATTCACGTTCCTGGCCATTCTCCCGGCGGCGTTGCATTTTATTCCGGGAACGAAAATGTCGTTTTTACAGGCGATGCTCTTTTTGCAGGAAGTATCGGGAGGACTGATCTTCCGGGCGGAAATTATGAGACAATTATCAACAGTATAAAAAACAAGCTATTTACACTTCCTTCAGGAACGATGGTCTATCCGGGGCACGGGGAAGAAACTGATATTGGTACTGAAAAAGAATCAAATCCATATTTTATTCACAACTGATCCTTCCCTTTTTTTAAATAGTTACTATTTGTTATTTTCACAGCTTCCGGATTATTGAAGCTCTATTCTGTAAATAAATTAATTTCAAATATATGTCAGTAGATATTTTTGCCAGCCGGCATATTGGTCCGCGGGAAAACGACCTGCCGGTTATGCTAAAGACTATCGGCGTTGATTCCCTCGACGATCTGATCGAAAAAACTGTTCCATCTGGTATCAGACTCGACAAGCCACTCAGGCTTCCCCAAGCCATGAGCGAATTTGAATACCTTGGTCATATCCGGAAAATTGGTGCAAGAAACAAGCAATTCAGATCATTTATCGGGCAGGGTTATTACGGGGTAGCTCCATTATCAGTGATTATAAGGAACGTTCTTGAGAATCCTTCCTGGTACACTTCATATACACCTTATCAGGCTGAAATTTCGCAGGGAAGGCTGGAAGCACTCTTAAATTTTCAGACGATGATAATTGAACTTACAGGCATGCAGATTGCAAATGCCTCCCTGCTTGATGAGTCGACTGCTGCTGCTGAAGCTATGATAATGATGTTCAATGCACGGTCGCGCAGTTCAGTTAAAGCAGGTGCCAGCAAGTTTTTTGTTGATGATGATATTTTCCTCCAGACACTAGACGTGATTACAACCAGATCCGGACCATTGGGTATTCAGCTTGTTAAGGGAAAATATGATGAAGTAGTTTTCGATGAATCATTTTTTGGTGCTTTTATTCAGTATCCTGCTGCATCGGGACAGATAAAGGATTACAGTGAATTCGCCGGCAAAGCCCACTCGGCCGGATTGCTTGTAGGAGTTGCAGCCGATCTTATGAGTCTCATTCTACTTACACCTCCAGGTGAATGGGGTGCCGATATAGTGGTCGGCTCAAATCAGAGATTTGGCCTTCCTATGAGCTTCGGAGGTCCTCATGCCGGCTTTTTTGCAACCAGGGATGAGCTTAAAAGGAATATGCCAGGACGAATTATCGGTGTGTCGGTCGATGCACAGGGAAATCAGGCTCTGAGGATGGCACTGCAGACAAGGGAACAACATATCAAAAGGGAGAGAGCTACATCAAATATCTGCACCGCACAAGCTCTTCTGGCTACTATGTCAGGTATGTATGCACAGTATCACGGCCCAGAAGGACTAAGGAATATAGCCACGGACATTCAAAAGACTGCCTGTACAATAAGTTGTGCCCTGAAGGAATTAGGATATAAACAGGTAAACAGCCAGTTCTTCGATACATTGCAGGTTGAACTACCTGCAGGAGTTTCAGCTCAGGACATTATGAACCTGACGCATGAAATGGAAATTAATTTCTTTTATCCTGACGAGAGCAGTGTCAGAATAAGCACCGACGAAGTGACTACATTAAAAGAGATAAATTCCATTGTCGGAGTATTTGCAAAAGCCTCAGGTAAAAAAGCAGAAGTTATTGAATCATTTTGCGACTGCAGTTTTACTGAAGAGAGATTTAAAAGAAGAACAGGTTTCCTGAAAGCTGCTTCTTTCAACAGATATCATAATGAAACCGGGATGATGCGGTATATCAAAATGCTTGAAAGAAAGGATTTTTCACTGACTCATTGCATGATACCGCTGGGCTCCTGTACAATGAAGCTTAATCCAGCTACCTCGATGTTTGCAATGAGCTGGCCTGAATTCGGCAACATACACCCCTTCGTTCCAAAAGATCAGGCTGAGGGTTATTACCAGCTTATGGATGAACTCGGTGAAGCTCTTAAAGAGATAACGGGTTTCCCTGCAGTCTCTTTTCAGCCAAATTCAGGAGCTGCCGGTGAATATGCGGGATTGATGGTTATAAGGGAATATCATAAAAGCAGAGGAGAAGCACACAGAAATATTGCCCTTATCCCGTCGTCAGCTCATGGAACGAACCCTGCGAGTGCATCAATGGCGGGCATGCATGTAATTGTTGTTGAGTGCGATGAGAAGGGAAACATAAATATTGAGGATCTTCAGAAGAAGGCAGAAGAAAACAAGGCTGACCTGGCAGGCTTCATGATCACATATCCATCAACCCATGGCGTTTTTGAAGCTGCAATAACCACCATGATCGACATAATTCATGCAAACGGTGGACTCGTTTATATGGATGGTGCCAATATGAACGCTCAGGTTGGATTAACCAGCCCGGGTCAGATAGGTGTTGACGTGTGCCACCTTAACCTGCATAAGACATTTGCAATACCTCATGGCGGTGGGGGCCCGGGTATGGGACCCATCCTGGTATCTGACAGGCTGGCTGAGTTCCTTCCATCGCATCCGGTTATAAAAACCGGGGGAAGCCATGGAATAACAGCAGTTGCAGGAGCACCCTTTGGCAGCGGCCATGTACTTACCATTTCACATGCCTACATTCTGATGATGGGTCCTGACGGCCTCTCCATGGCAACAAAATATGCAATTCTGAATGCAAATTATATTTCTGCTGCATTAAAAAACTGGTATAAAACACTTTACACAGGAACCACGGGATTTGTTGCTCATGAATTAATTCTTGATTGCAGGAATTTTAAGACTGAAGCAGGCATAACCGAATCAGATATTGCAAAGAGACTTATGGATTACGGGTTTCATGCTCCCACTCTCTCTTTCCCCGTGCATGGCACACTTATGGTTGAACCCACCGAATCTGAATCCCTTCAGGAACTGGATAAATTCATTGATGCGCTGAAATCGGTGTGGAACGAGATAAATGAGATCAGGGAAGGAAAAGAAGACAAGGAAGACAATGTTTTACATAACGCGCCACATACAGCCAAAGTTGTAACGGCAAATGAATGGACCCACGGTTATGACCGTCAGAAGGCGGGGTTCCCTCTGAAATGGGTTTCAGAGAATAAGTTCTGGCCGTCAGTTGGCCGTATTGATGACGGCTACGGTGACCGCAACCTTGTATGCACCTGCGATCCGATAGATTCGTACAGAAGGGAGACATTTGAAATTTAAATTTTTTTCTCTTGAAATAAATTCTCAATTTTATTGTCCGATCTTTAACTATAACCTGAAGCTTTAATGCGAAATTCTTCCTGGAACGATCTTCTGACTTTAATTGACGGTAAGAAACTTGATTATCAGCCCGTCGGATTTATTGTCGATAGTCCTTGGATACCAGGATGGTACGGGATACCTGTTATAGACTATTACGCTTCCGATGAACAGTGGTTAAAATCTAACCTGAAAGTAATTAACACATTTCCGGACATTTGGTTCATGCCAGGTTTCTGGTCAGAATACGGTATGTGCACTGAGCCATCAGCATTTGGATCGAGGATGATATTCCTTGAAAATAACCTCCCTCATGCAGAAAAGATTCTGGCTGATATTTCGGATGCTGACCGGCTGCCCCAGCCCAATGTCAAAACTGACGGACTTCTGCCATTTATGATCAACAGGCTTAAGCACAGTGAGGGTGAAATCAGAGATGCAGATCACCAGATACGATTCGCTGTCGCACGCGGGCCGCTAAATATTGCCAGCTTTCTTCTGGGAACGACCGAATTCATGATGGCCCTTGCCCTCGACCCCGAAGGATCTCACAGGTTGCTGAGGAAGATAACAGGGTTTATCTGCGACTGGCTTGCCTGGCAGAAGGAGTGTTTCCCATCAATCAAAGGTATACTTCTTCTCGACGATATTATTGGTTTCGTAGGTGAGACAGAATTCAGTGAGTTCGTGCTTCCTTATTTTAGGAAAATATTTTCAAGCACAGGGGCAAAGGTCAGATTCCTGCATAATGATGCAGAAGGACTGATCACTGCCAGTCACCTGAATGAAATGGGGGTCAACGTCTTCAATTTCTCGTTCAATCATTCAATGGGTGAGATCAGGGAACTTACCGGTGATAATGTTATTCTGGTAGGTAATATACCACCAAGAGATGTTCTCGCAGCAGGAAATCCGGATAAGGTTCTTGACGCAGTTAAAAAAGCTTCCGGAGAAATACTCAATCACGACCGGGTTATTTGGTCGGCCGGAGGCGGAATGCCCCCGGATGTAAGAAATGAAAATATAAAAGCATTTTTTAATGCAGTAAAAGAGAATTGTTAACTAAGTTGCTGGTTGCTGGTTCCTGGTTCCTGGTTTTCAACAAGTAACAAGCAACAAGCAATTTGAATTTAGTAATAAATAACTATGAAAAGATCAGCAATAATTTTAGTATCTGCATTGATAATGACATCATGCGGATCGGGTGGAGGTAAGAAGCAGACATCTGAAAAAACGACTGATTCAATGGAAAAAAATTACCCAGTAAGGCTTTTGACTGTTGATCCAGGCCATTTTCATGCAGCCCTTGTACAGAAGACAATGTATCCGCAAGTCTCTCCGGATGTACATGTATATGCCCCTGAAGGGCCAGATATTCAGCAGCACCTGAACAGAATAATATCATATAATACCAGGACCGCTGATCCGACATCATGGAATGAGATAGTTTACAAAGGCGATGATTTTTTTGAAAAGATGCTTTCTGAAAAAGCCGGCAATGTGGTTGTATTATCCGGCAATAACGGAAAAAAAGCCGAATATATAACCAGGTCGATAAATGCAGGATTAAATGTCCTGGCTGATAAGCCGATGATCATATTTCCTGATGATTTTCAAAAGCTTGAAGAAGCTTTCACAGCTGCAAAAGAAAAAGGAGTTCTGTTATATGACATAATGACTGAAAGATTTGAGACCACAACTATTCTCCAAAAGCTTTTATCTCACGACGAAACGGTTTTCGGCACTCTTGAAACCGGAAGCAAAAAGGAGCCGGCAGTAACTAAAGTAAGCGTGCATCATTTTTCAAAGATAGTATCCGGATCTCCGCTTCAGCGTCCTGCATGGTTTTTTGATGTTGAACAGCAGGGTGAAGGCATCGTCGATGTAACAACCCATCTCGTTGACCTGGTTCAGTGGGAGTGCTTCCCCGAACAAATTTTAAGCCCATCGGATGTTACCATCGCATCTGCAAGAAGGTGGCCGACTGTAATCTCAAGGGAAGAATTCAAAGGGATTACGGGATTTGACGATTTCCCGGAATTCCTGCTGAAGGATGTTAAGAATGGCAAACTGGATGTTTTTTCAAACGGAGAGATTATCTACCAGATAAAGGGAATATGGGCAAAAGTGTCTGTAACCTGGAACTATATGCCTCCTTCCGGAGGCGGTGATACTCATTATTCTGTTTTGCGCGGTACAAAATGCGACCTTGTGATAAAACAGGGTCCAGATGAAAAATTTCTGCCGACTCTTTATATTGAAAAGGTCAAAGGATCAACCATGCCCGATTTCACCTCGAAACTTAAAGATGCACTGGGCAAGTTGCCATTTGATAGTCTGCAGGTCGATGCTGTTGACAGCAAAACGCTGAAAATCATCATGCCGAAAAAATACAGGGTTTCTCATGAGGAACATTTCGGACAGGTAACAGCCAGGTTCCTTGAATATCTCAAAGATGGCAAACTGCCCGATTGGGAAGTTCCGGGGATGATTACAAAGTACTACACTACAACCGGCGCCCTGAAACTGTCAAAGAAATAAGGTGTGAAGGCATCACGGCATCACGCCTCCACGCCTTGAGACTTTTATGCAAAGAGATCCTCAATTACCATTGAGTAAAGTTCTGAAAGGTCAATCCCGGCTGCCATTGCCTGTTTAGGGATGAGGCTCTCTTGAGTCATTCCGGGAACCGTGTTGATCTCCAGAAAAAATGGTTTCCCTTTTACAACTATGAAGTCGACCCTTACAATGCCTTTACAGCCAAGTAGATCGTACACTTGCGAGCTGAGATCCTGAATCCTGTCAGTGATTTCCGGCGGCATATCGGCAGGAGTTACCTCGTCAGATTTCCCGGGAGTATATTTTGCCTCATAATCGAAGAATTCATTCTTGCTGATTATTTCCGTTACAGGAAGAACAATGGATTTACCTTTCACC
>JBBSAP010000073.1:0-17411 GCA_038252165.1 Bacteroidales bacterium
ATTATGCTGTCTTCTTTGCCTGAATTTACAGAACTTGGAGAGATCCAGAGTTACTGGGGATCATTCCTGAAAAGTCTGTCTGATTTCAACAATTATAATCTTAATGACTATTACGGGAATAAAATTATATCCCTTACCGAAGAGATAGATGGTATTCTGGTTTATATAGGCCGGGTAAAAGTAAAAGAAAGATTGTATGCTGAAAACCAGGCACTTGAACATAAAAAGTTTAAAAGGGATTCACTTCTTCACGTAAACGGAGTTTATTCTGAAAGCGATCTGGAAAAATCACACCAGTCGCTGATCAGGTTAAATATTGAACTGCAGCAGGTGAGCCTCGATCATTCAGCTAAATCGATAGAACTTGCAGAAAAAAAGCAGGTTCTGCAAGATCACAGAATAAAAAAGCTGGAAGACAGGGAAAAATATTACTCGGTGCTTAACGAATCATTCCTGAACCTGAAGGCTCAGATAAAAATCTGGGAGAACAATTATCTGCTTATCTCACCAGTAAGCGGCTTTGTAACATTTACTAAGTTCTGGAGTGAAAATCAGATCGTCAATAAAGATGAACCCGTTTTAAGCATTGTTCCCCTGGAGACCGGGGACTATGTCGGTAGAATAAATCTTAAAATGAACCGGTCAGGCAAGGTAAAAGCAGGACAGGCGGTTAACATTAAGCTTAGCGGCTACCCATACCTTGAATACGGGATGATTAAAGGAATCGTGAAATCAAAATCCCTTGTACCATCAGGCGATTCATACGTAATTGAGTTGATACTGCCTTCAGGACTTACTACACTGTATGGTAAAAAACTTGATTTTACACAGAATATGCAGGGAACCGCAGAGATTATCACTGAGGATCTGAGATTGCTCCAGAAGATCATTAACCCATTCCGCTACATGATTTCAAGGAATAAAAGATAGGTTATTTTTTGGAGTAGGGCTCGTAATCATCTTTTACAGAAGAAAAAGATGAACCTGTGCTTCCGGTGCCGGTTTTATTAAAAGGCTTTTCGCCCTGGTTCTTCCTGACATACTTCCTGTACAGGCTAAATCCCAAAGCTGAAAACACTAAAATAAAAATGAAAATATCCTTGGTATCCATTTTGGTATTATTTCATTTAAAGATTTAACATAGGAAACGAAATACTATGTTCCAAATATATTATTATTCTTTCAATAATTCTGCATCCGCTCATTGAATCGGCTTTTCTCTTATTTTTCTTTAAATCTTTGAGTTTTAACAAATAATTCAATATTTTCGTACTCTGAAAAATCCATGGGTGGCCATGGTATGACGTACTATTGAAGATATTGAACCTTAAAGGATTGAATATGACTAAAGAAGATCCGCAAGACTCTGTTCGGGAAGAACAGAACGGAGCAGAAATGAATGCTGCCGGTACTGAAGATGAGAATAAAGCTGAAATGTCAGAAGAAAATGATGCTTCTGCAGACAATGAAACCATAAAAAATTCCTCCTCACCTGTTGGATTTCACGATATTGAAGAAATCGACCTTCCTCCGGTTGATTATTCTGGTTTCTCTAAGAATGAGCTGGCTGATACACTTGGCCTTATAATCGAAAACAGACCTCCCTCAGAGATCCGCGAAGATGTTGAAAGAATCAAAACTTTATTTTACAAGAAGTTAAAACATGAGAACGAGGAACGGAAAGCAAAATTTCTTGAAGGAGGAGGAAAGATTGAAGATTATAAAATATGGGTTGATCCTCTCGACTATCGGGTAAAGGAACTCCTTGATAAATACAGGGAAAAGAAAAATGACTTTACAAAAGTCCAGGATGCCGAAAAATATGACAACCTTAAAAAGAAATATGATATCATTGACAAGATTAAAGATCTTGTTAACCGTGAGGAGTCAATAAACAAGACTTTCCATGATTTCAGAACTTTGCAGAATGACTGGCATTCAATTGGGGTAGTGCCTCAGGCCTCTTTAAAGGACCTGTGGGAGAATTACCACCACAGTGTTGAAGTTTTCTACGATTACATAAAAATAAATAAAGAGCTCCGGGATCTTGACCTTAAAAAAAATCTTGAAGTAAAAGTACTTTTATGTGAAAAAGCCGAGGAATTGCTGCTTGAACCGAATCCGGTGAATGCTTTCAGATTACTGCAGGATTTTCATAATCAATGGCGTGAAGTTGGTCCGGTTCCCCTGGAGTCAAAAAATGAGATATGGGAAAGATTCAGGGAGGCAACAGCTCAGATCAATAAGAGGCATCACGAGTACTTTGAGAAGCAGAAGGATGACCAGAGGAAAAACCTCGACGCCAAAATTGCATTGTGCGAAGAAGTGGAAGCTATCAACCTGATGGAAATAAAAAATTTCAGGGATTTTGATGAAAGAGCCGACAAAATTGTTTCTCTGCAGAAAATGTGGAGGACAATCGGATTTGCACCTAAAAAGCAAAATAATAAGGTGTACCAGAGATTCAGGGAGGCATGCGATACTTTTTTCGAAAAGAAGAGAACCTTTTATGCAGATAACAAGGAAACTCAGTTAAACAACCTTCAGCTGAAAACAGAATTATGCATTCAGGCTGAATCATTTCAGGAGAGCACCGACTGGAAATCAACATCTGATGCACTTATAAAACTTCAGAAGGAGTGGAAGGAAATTGGGCCAGTTCCGAGAAAACAATCTGAGAAAACCTGGAAGAGATTTCGTAAAGCCTGTGATCAGTTCTTTAACAGGAAGGCAGATTACTTTGCAAGCCTGGATACCTCTTACGAAGATAATCTTAAGGCTAAAATAGCTATAATTGAAGAACTTGAAAAATTTGAATCTGGAACGGATGTTCAGGCTGCATTTGAAAAGCTAAAGGAGCTGCAAAGAAAATGGACTGAAATCGGGTTTGTCCCTTTCAACAAGAAAGAAGAAATAACAAACAGTTACAGAAATGCCATTAATAAAGAGTTTGACAAACTGAAAATTGCCGATGAGGATAAGAGTATTCTTAAGTACAGAACAAAGCTTGATAATCTTAAAGCCAATCCCAAGGCCTCAAGAAAAGTCCGTAATGAAAGAGACAAATTCTTTACCAAGATTAAACAGATGGAAAGCGACATTGTCCTCTGGGAAAACAATATTGGATTCTTTGCAAAATCTACTAATGCTGATACCATGATCAGGGAAGTTCAGGAAAAAATTGATAGTGCGAAGAAAATGATAAAAACACTGGAAGAAAAAGTCAGAATGATAGACCAGTAAGGTCTTGATGATTAATTATAGATATCAGAAGTTAAATTTTAAAATTTCCTTGAATTGGCCGACGTTAAGTACGTATTTGTAACCGGAGGAGTAACATCCTCCCTTGGAAAAGGTATTATTTCTTCCTCACTGGCAAAACTACTGCAGGCAAGGGGATACTCGGTTACCATCCAAAAACTTGATCCCTATATCAATGTAGACCCCGGGACTTTAAATCCGTATGAGCATGGGGAGTGCTATGTTACCATTGATGGGGCTGAGACTGATCTGGACCTTGGGCATTATGAGAGATTCCTTAACGTTCCAACCAGTCAGGCAAACAATGTTACAACAGGAAGAATCTACCAGACAGTAATCAATAAGGAGAGAAAAGGAGATTATCTTGGTAAAACTGTCCAGATTATTCCGCATATTACTGATGAAATAAAAAGACGAATCAAACTTGTAGGATCAGGGAACAAATTTGATATTGTAATAACTGAAATTGGCGGTACCGTTGGTGATATAGAATCTCTGCCATATATAGAATCTGTAAGGCAGCTTAAGTGGGAAGTGGGTTCGCGTAACTGTATTGTTATCCATCTTACTCTGGTTCCGTATCTGACAGCTTCAGGGGAACTTAAAACAAAACCGACTCAACATTCTGTGAAAGCACTGCTTGAGGCAGGTATACAACCCGATATTCTGGTGTTGAGAACCGAGAAAAACCTCACTGATGATATTAAAAGGAAGGTTGCTTTATTCTGTAATGTCGAAGAGAAAGCGGTTATTGAATCCGTCGATGTCTCTACAATTTATGAGGTTCCGCTTAAAATGCTTGAGGAACAACTCGATCAGACAGTATTGAGAAAATTTGAACTTCCCATATCTGAAGAACCTCCGCTTACTGAGTGGAGAGAATTTCTTAAAAGGCTGAAAAATCCGAAACACTTTATACGTGTCGGCCTTGTGGGAAAATATGTCGAACTTCCGGATGCCTATAAATCCATCTCTGAATCATTCATACACAGTGGTGCCATGAATGAGTGCAAAGTTGATGTTGAGTACATTCATTCAGAAGATATTACTGCTGAGAATGTAAATGAAAAGCTTAATGGACTGAAGGGAATCCTGGTTGCACCCGGGTTCGGATCGCGTGGTATAGACGGAAAGATTTTAACGGCAAAGTATGCCAGGGAGAACAATATTCCATTTCTTGGGATATGCCTTGGAATGCAGTGTGCAGTTATCGAGTTCGCAAGAAATGTACTGCATCTCGACGGAGCCCATTCCACTGAAATCAACCATAAGACCAAATATCCTGTTATTGACCTCATGGAGGAACAGAAAAGTGTGATTGATAAAGGTGGTACAATGAGACTCGGAAGTTATAAGTGCACAATAACCAAAGGCTCTCTGGCCAATAAAATATACGGGAAAACTGATATAATAGAACGACACAGGCACAGGTACGAATTCAATGACCGGTTTTATGATGATTTCAAAAATAATGGGATGGTTCCGTCAGGGATAAATCCCGAATCCAATCTTGTGGAAATAATGGAAATTCCAGGTCATAAATGGTTTATCGGCGTTCAGTTTCATCCCGAATACAGCAGTACAGTTGTTAATCCGCATCCTCTTTTTGTGAATTTCATCAAAGCCTGCATAGATTGAGGAGCACTATTGAAGTTTAAATACATTAATACCAAAGAATGGACAAGAATACGATTACCGGTCTTATACTGATTTTTGCAATATTTATTGGATTCAGCGTCTTCAACGGCAGCAGGATGAATAAGTCGTATAAAGAAGTTATTGAAGTAGCTGATTCTTTTTATGCAAAAGGAGATCTTGAAAATGCGAGGGCTGAATATATAAATGCTCTGCGTTTTAAGCCAAATCAGCCTGAAGCAGTTGCAAAAGTAAATGAAATAAACAAGAAGCTCGGATTCACTCCGTCACCTGAAAAAACCGATTCCACCGGAATAAGTATATCTGAACCCATGAATCCTGAACGGACAGCAGCAATTAGCGTTGCAGATTCAGGCAAATATGGTGCCTTTGGAGCTTCAATAAGCGGAGATACAGGTCTGATAACCCTTGAGAACAATAAAATTGAACTCAAGATCATGCCAAAAGGAGGGAGGGTGTATTCTGCACGTCTTAAAGATTACAGAACCTTCGATTCACTTCCGCTTATCCTGTTCTCAGGCGATTCAACCGTATTTGGCTTTAATTTCTACACAGCTGATAATAAGGCTGTCCAGACTAATGATCTCTATTTTACCCCGGTTTCTGACAACAAATCATTTTCTGCTGTCTCGGAGTCACAGAGTGTACAGCTCAGACTGATGGCTGGTGAAAATAAGTATATTGAATACAAATATACCCTTGCACCAGATAAATACATGGTTGACTTTGATGTGACATTCAAATCGATGGAAGGAATAATAGCATCAAACGTTAGCAGCATTACACTTGACTGGAGGATGTACATTCCACAACAGGAGAGGGGAAGACAAAACGAAGAGTACTATACAACTATTAAGTATAAATACTATCAGGATGATGTTGAAGGCATCAGGCTGCGCCAGTCGAAAGACGTTGAGCAGAGGGACTTGCCTACTAAGCTGAGCTGGGTTGCATTTCAGGATCAGTTCTTTTCCTCTGTGCTTATCAGCAAAGAATTTTTTATGAACGGGACTGTTAAATCAACAAAAACACCTGCGTCACCTGATTATATTAGATACTATACTTCTGAAGTAGGTGTACCCTTCAGCCCTGGTCAGGAAACTGCTTTGGGAATGAAACTTTATTATGGTCCTAACCAAATCTCAACTCTTAGAAAAGAAGGGATGGAACTTGAAAAGCTGGTTTTCCTCGGTAAAAACATTATCGGATGGATCAGCAGATTTATTATCATACCGGTATTTAACTGGCTCGAAAAATATATTAACAGCTATGGAATTATAATCCTGATCCTTACAATACTGATCAAGATAGTTCTATTTCCGCTTACATTTAAATCATACCAGTCGACTGCTAAAATGCAGGTTCTTAAACCGATGGTTGAAGAAATAGGGAAAAAATTCCCCAAGCAGGAAGATGCCATGAAAAAGCAACAGGCAACAATGGATCTTTATAAACGGGCAGGCATTAATCCGATGGGAGGCTGTCTTCCAATGCTGCTTCAAATGCCGATACTCTTTGCCATGTTCAGGTTTTTCCCTGTGTCGATTGAATTGAGGCAGGAGCATTTCCTATGGGCAACCGATCTGTCAACCTATGATTCAATACTGACATTGCCATTCAATATACCCATATATGGCAGTCATGTAAGCCTCTTTACACTTCTTATGACCGCATCTACAATTCTTACAATGAAAATGACAGGATCATCTCCGGGATCCGACCAGCCGGGCATGAAGTTGATGATGTATATGATGCCTGTAATGTTTATGTTCATGCTTAATAATTTCTCTTCAGGACTTACATACTATTATTTCCTGGCAAATATCCTGACTTACCTTCAGAATATCATTTCCAAGAGATTTATTGACGGGGATAAGGTCCTGGCGACCCTGGAAGAGAACAAGAAAAAGCCTTTGAAGAAATCAAAATGGCAGCAGAGGCTTGAGGCAGCAGCAAAACAAAGAGGAATCCAGCCGCCTAAGAAATAAACCATCTTTCAGCTTTAGATTTATTTTTACTAAATACCAGAGTCTAATGACATATTTAGATATAATGTTATTCTGATAAGTTAAAAAACATTAAACATTTACTCTAAGTGGAAAAAATATTCTAATTTTAGTTATTCCAATTTTAGGGGAAATATGGGGAAAAAAGTTAAAAATAAAGATTTAGCCGAGAGGCTTGGCGTTTCCAGTACTTTGGTTTCGCTTGTTTTGAACAACAAAGCTGACCAGCATGGAATTCGTAAAGATACGCAGGAAAAGGTACTTGCACTGGCAAGACAAATGGGATATTTCGATCTGCTTAAGGAACAGAATGAAGTATCTCCCGTTGAAGAGAAGCCAGGCATTATAGGAATGATAGTTCCATCACTTCACGATCCTTTCATATATGAAATAACACCGTTCCTCCAGAAAGCATTTACCAGTATCGGAGTAGGGTTTTCAATTATGACCAAAGATCCGGATGACGGGAGATACAACAGACTGGTCGGGGCTTTAAAAAAGTTCTACAGCGGTCTGATACTCGTTGGTGAAGCTGCAGATGATTATACTATCCGTTCCCTGAGGGCAATGGATTACCCGTTTGTGTTGCTTGAGAAATCGATCAGAAATCTTCGGCTTAATACTGTTTGCACTGATATAACCCAGGGATCACAGCGAATCGTGGACCATATTGAAAAACTGGGATACAAAAATATTCTGATCGCAACCGACAGGTCTTCCGCTATAAAAGATAAGCCGTTAATTGAGCTTCTCAAAAACGCCATTGATAAAAAAGCAGGAATGAACAAACCTGCCATCTTAGAACTTGACCTCCAGATGACAGGCAGAGAAATTGACCCGGTTCAGATCGATAAATACCTTCGACCTCCTTACCGTGCAGAAATCGTAATCGTACTCCAGGCTGAACTTGTTTACCAGGTTATGACCTTTCTGCGGAAAAAGAAACTTCGTGTGCCGCAGGACCTGGCACTTGTGTCAATGGAAGAGGGGATAGGTTTTGATCTCTTGTTCTCACCGGTAACATGCCTCAGAAAACCGCTTACCGGAATGGCATTGAAAGTGGCCAAAATGATATGGTCCGAAGTCAGGAACTCAGGAAAGTCAAAGTACAAGAGACAGGTAAACATTGCTCCCGAACTTGTTATCAGAAATTCCTGCGGAACGATTTAGCTGGCGTAATCTGACCAGATATCAACAATTGTTGATATCTGGAATCAATCATTCTCAAAAAAAAAAATTACCTTTGATCAGCATTGGTGTTACAATGAATTAAGATCGTTGTAATGAAAAGGGAATGCGGTTTGAATCCGCGACAGTACCCGCTGCTGTGATGCCTGATCACGTCATGAACGTGATGATGGTTTTAAGAAATACCTGCCACTGTTCGCCAGCCGGCGGATGGGAAGGCTTCTTAAAACCGGGATAAGTCAGAAGACCTGCCAAGCAATTATATGTTCAAAGCTTTCGGGAAGAAAAGCATAGAATCACAAAATGATTCCAATCCTTCTAAATCCCGGCAGCAGATTAATTATGATGACCTTGAAAAAAGTCTTTTTATACATTGCTCTATTTTTCAGCCTTCATCTGCAGGGACAAATATCTTTCCGGAATGACACCATATTTATTACAGAAGTCGAAATCAGGGGAAATACAGATAACCGGGATTATAAAGGATTCAAAGCCACTCATATCGACTCCTCTTTAATTGGAAGTTATAACCAACGTACCCTGGCTGACCTGATTTCTGAAAACTCAATAATCCATTTAAAAACCTATGGTTCAGGCGGCTTGGCAACACCTTCATTTCGCGGCACCGGACCTGGTCATACCCAGATTACCTGGAATAAAATAAATCTTAATAATCCCATGGTCGGACAGTTGGATCTTTCGCTTATTCCTGCAGGATTTATTGACGATATAAGTATATATTATGGAGGGGGATCAATGGGCATCAGCAGTGGCGGGTTCGGTGGAGTGATCGATCTTGAGACTTCCCCTGACTGGGATGATCAGAAAGTACTTTTTATTAATCCGGGCGTCGGAAGCTTTGGCAAGCTTTCAGGAATGGTAAAGGTTAAAGGAGGAACAGAAGCTTTTCAATCGATTACAAAAGCTTTTGTGAAAAATTCAGAGAACAACTTCCGGTATCTTAACAGTGTGGCAGGAGAATCACCTGTCTGGGAAACCAGGGAAAACAGCGAGGTTAGTCAGAAGGGATTTATCCAGGAATTATATTTCAGGAATTCAACCAGGATCTTTTCAGCCAGGATATGGTATCAGGCAGCTTCCAGGAATCTTCCTGTTCCTATTGTCAGCCCGACTATGAATCCACCTGAAAAACAATCGGACCAATCACTCCGGACAATGCTGACATATGGATCCCATAAAGGGCTTAATGATATACATTTGATTGCAGCATTTATTTCCGATAAACTCAATTATTCAAATGAACTTGCTTCAGTTGACTCAAGAAACCTTTCAAATAGAATTATCCTTAAGAGCAGCCTCGAACGCCGGATCAATAAAATGCTGAATCTGGAATTTAAATTTGATAATGAACTGGATTTAATAAGTACAAATAATTATACCGGCAATAAATCAAGGAATCTGGCATCAGCAGATCTGATTGTCGAAGCTGATCCTTTGAAGTGGATGACTTCCAGGATTCTTTTCCGTGAAATGATCCAGGACGACAGGTTTCTGTCCCCTGATTTTTCTGCAAGCACTGAAATAAAACCATTCAGGGAGAAGTATTATTTAATCAAAGCAAGTTTTTCCAAGAATTCGAAGATTCCCACTCTTAATGAAATGTTCTGGTCTCCGGGCGGAAATCCTGATCTTGAGAATGAGACAGGATACATTTCTGAAATATCCTGGGAAATGACAGGCAATTTATCCGGCTCCATGATAATAAAAAGTGATCTCTCATATTTCAGAAATCATATAAGCAATATGATACAATGGCGCCCTGGAGGATCTTATTACTGGGAAGCATCAAATATGGGCAATATTGTTACTACCGGTCTGGAATCGGGGATTGATATAAATTATAAAGTTCAGGAATTTAATGCCAGGATAAATGCCGGATATACCTTTACCAGAGCTGCTGTTACAGGAGAAAGAACGGATAATCATGGCTTATCCGGTAATCAGCTTGTTTATATACCCGAAAATCAAATTAATGCTCTGTTAAGATTAAGCTGGCAACATTTTTATTCAGCCTTCAATTCCCTATATACGGGTAAACGGTTCCTTACGGCAGATAATTCCCAGTACCTTCCGCAATATTCAGTAAACAACCTGACCCTGGGAACAAAAATGAATACAGGGAACATATCCTGCGATCTGGAATTGATAATTGAGAATCTCTTTAATGCCAGTTATCAGAATACTGCATATTATCCAATGCCGGGGCGTAGTTTCTTACTTTCAATAGTATTGCAATTCAAGAAATAAATGATACGTAAAACATTAATATTGATTATATTATCGCTTTCATGCTCATGTGTGAAAGAGATCAATCCTGTAATTACTGATTCAGGTGAATCATATCTTTCAGGCGAGGGAGTTTTCATTCTTAACGAAGGCAATTTCAGATCGGGGAACGGGTCTCTTTCTTTCTTTTCATATGACTCCCTTAAAGTTTACAATCATGTTTTCTTTAGTATCAATCAGAGGCCACTCGGAGATATTCCATATTCGATGGGCTTTCATGGAAATAAAGCATATTTATTGGTCAATAATTCGGGTAAGATAGAGGTGGCTGACAGAAACTACCTGAAGTCTGTTGCTACAATAAATAAAATAATTTCACCAAGGTACATTTCATTTATAAACGATAATAAGGGATATGTCACCGGTCTTTATTCTGATTCCCTTACAATTATTGACCTGGCAAACAATTCGGTATCAGGTTATATTAACCTTAAGAAAACCTCTGAATCAATTGTAAAAGTTAATACGACAGCTTATGTTGCAAACTGGACAGGAGGAAATATGGTTATGGTCATTAATACTGTAACCGATCAGGTGACTGACTCGATAGTTGTTGGAGCTGAACCTGAAACCATGGTGGTCGATAAGAATGAAACACTATGGGTTCTTTGCAACGGGGGATGGAAACGGGAAAATTACGCTGAACTTATAGGAATCAGCACCAGGACAAATAAAATAGAAAAGAGATTTACCTTTCCTTCTGTAACTGATTCACCTACATGCTTGCAGATTGACGGTAAGGGTGAGACTTTATATTTTCTCTTAAACGGTGTCAGAAGAATGGCAATTGAAACACAAAGCTTGCCTTCTCAGGCATTTATACCGGAGCTTAACCATGTTTTTTATAAGCTTGGCGTTAACCCGGGAAATGATGAGATATTCGTTACAGATGTTGTGGATTATGTGAAGAAGGGAAAAATCCTGCGATACAGTAAAGGAGGTGCGCTGATTTCTGAAATGGAAGCTGACATTATTCCTGGAAGTATTTGTTTTAAGGTAAAACCTGATAACACATCTGAATGATCTTTCCAATTTACAGAGGATTGTTTATCCGTCGGAAACTGTTGAAATTTCTGGTTTATGCTTCAATTTTACTGTTATCATGTACTGGAAAAACGACAAAAACTGCCGATAATCAAAAAATAGCTGAAAGGCCCATAATATCATATGCGAAGAGATTAATAATAGAAAAGTTGGATGGGTATTCGCAGGTCTCCATCCTTAATCCGTGGCAGGGAGCCAGGAATATTGCACAGAAATGGTACTTAATTCCGGAAGGTAAAACTATACCTTCTTTCATCGACACTTCAGATGTTATAAAGGTTCCCATAAAAAAGATCATCTGTATGTCAACAACTCACCTTTCAATGATATCAGCACTCGATAAAGAGGGTTCGGTGGTGGGTTTTTCCGGATTAAAGTTCATCTATGCCAATGAACTTATACAGAATGCAGGTAAAGGTGATATACGGGAAATAGGCTATGATGATAATTTGAATAAGGAGTTGATCCTTAAGCTCGATCCTGATCTTGTAATGGTTTATGGCATTGGAAGTGAATCGGCAGGTTACATAGCCAAGCTGAAAGAAATGGGAGTGAAGGTTATTTATAACGCCGATTATCTTGAAACCGACCCGCTTGGCAAAGCTGAATGGATAAAGCTAATCGGTGCACTTTACTCCAGTGAGACTATGGCTGATTCAATATTCAGAACAATTGAAAACGAGTACAACAACCTCAAGTCATTTATCAGGGAAAATATTACGAAGAGACCTTCAGTTCTGCTTGGACTGCCCTTTAAGGATACTTGGTACATCTCACCGGGCAACTCCTATATTTCCGCCCTTATCGCTGATGCCGGAGGCGATTATCTATGGAAGAATACCGAATCGTCCATATCAATGCCAACAGGCCTGGAGAATGTCTTCCTTAAAGCCCTGGTTGCTGATTATTGGCTGAATTCAGGCAGTGTAAATTCCCTTGAAGAGATTGTTTCAATCGATCCAAGGCTTACCAGGCTCCCGTGTTTTATAAGCGGCAATGTTTTCAATAACAATAAAAGAACAAATGCAGGAGGGGGAAATGACTACTGGGAAGGTGGCTGTCTTAAACCTCAAATAATTCTTAGGGATATTGCATCCATTTTGCACCCCGGCTTGCTTCCTTCAGTTGAATTGTATTATTATAGAAAATTAAATTAGGATCGCCTCTGATGACCGGGAAAAAACAAAAAGAATCCGCTTCCTTTAAATCTTCAGACAGATACTGGTGGATATTTGGCGGATTGACCATTGTGATGATCCTCTTCTTCATTCTTGATCTTTTTCTCGGTTCTGTAATCATAAGGCCTGATGAAATAGTCAAAGCAATATTCAATAGTACAGATGACACTACAAGGACTATCCTGACACAATTCAGGATGCCAAAGGCCATAACTGCCCTTCTGGTTGGAATTGCATTGTCAATCAGCGGTTTGCAGATGCAAACTCTCTTCCGGAATCCGATGGCCGGACCTTACGTCCTGGGTCTGAGTTCGGGAGCAAGCCTGGGTGTGGCTTTCGTAATACTGGGATTCTCAGCTGAACTTTCCCCCGAAAGCATCAGGGGACTAGGCAACTGGGCAATAGCAGCAGCAGCATGGGCAGGTGCCGGATTGGTCATGCTCCTTATAATGATGATATCCTCAAGGGTGAAGAACATAATGACTGTACTTATACTTGGAATTATGCTTTCAAGTGCGATATCCGCAATAGTAAGCATAATGCAGTACTTCAGCAATGAAACAATGCTGAAAGCCTATATAATATGGACAATGGGAAGCCTTGGAAATCTGACCGCCTCACAGCTCAATGTAATGCTTTTGTCAGTGCTGGCCGGATCAATCTTAAGTCTGATCTCAGTAAAGATGCTTAATGCTCTTCTTCTGGGGGATGATTATGCCCGGAGCATTGGCCTTGATGTAAGAAGGTCACGGCTTGTGATAATTGCAGGGACAAGCATACTGGCCGGAACAATTACTGCATTTTGCGGGCCGATAGGATTTATTGGAATTGCGGTACCCCACCTGGCCAGGATAATATTCAGAACATCAGATCATAAGATACTGATACCCGGAACAATCCTTGCCGGGGCCATAGTAATGCTGGCCAGTGATATAATTTCACAAATGCCGGGTTCCGACAACATACTGCCTGTTAACTCGGTAACAGCTTTAATCGGAATACCGGTCGTTGTATGGGTTATCCTTCGTGATCAAAAATACAGGCAGATCTTCTGATGGAAGAGAGTGTTAAAAGTATATTATCCTTCAGCGACCTTGAAATCGGGTTTACATCAGGGAAATTCAGGCATGTCCTGCTTCCTCCTTTACATGGTTCGGCGGCTAAAGGCGAACTTATAGCTGTCATAGGGAAGAATGGTATTGGTAAAAGCACCCTCCTCAGGACATTTGCCGGCTTGCAGGATGTCATAGCCGGAAAGCTGACAATAGACGACAGAAACATTGATGATTTTTCAAGATTACAGCTTTCATCAAAAATCGGATATATCTCGACTGAAATTATCAAGGTCAGTAATATGAGGGTTTACGATCTGGTTTCTCTCGGCAGGTTTCCGCATACCAACTGGCTGGGCAGAATAGAGGCTGCTGATCATAACATGATAATGGAGGCAATATCCAAAACAGGAATGATGGAATTCATCGACAGGCCGGTTGCAGAACTCTCAGACGGGGAACGGCAGAGAGCAATGATAGCAATGGTTTTGTCACAGGATGCCGGAATAATGATAATGGATGAACCGACTGCCTTTCTGGATATCAGCAGCAAGTATGAAATAATTCACCTGATGAATGAGCTTACGATAAACCGCCATAAAACTGTTATATTCTCAACTCACGATCTTGCAACAGCGGTAAGTCAGGCTGACAAGATCTGGCTCCTGAAGGAACAGGGACTGACCGAAGGAGCTCCTGAAGATCTTATGATTGAGGGATCATTTGAAACACTTTTTGATAGTAAAAATGTAGTGTTCAATTCAAATGACGGGAGTTTTACGCTTAGGAATGAGGAAAAGGGAAGAATTATTGTAAGGGGGGAAGGCAGTAAGAGATACTGGACCGAAAAAGCTCTGGTAAGGGCTGGCTATGGGATTGTAGAATCAGAACCGGCTATAGAGGTGGAAGTACCTTCTTCGTCGAATTCAACCTGGAAATGCAGGATAAACGGCTTGAGTGGAGAATTTGATTCAGTCTACGGACTTGTCAACTGGATCAGGAACAATAATCTTACTTTTTAAAGTATTTTCTGTAATTTTCAATAAATGGACCGATATCATCGACGCTAAGCTTTTTGGCAATTATTGTTTTGTCTCTGTCAAGGATATAAATCATCGGCGTGGATTCAACATTGTAATAGTATCCGAAATTAGTTCGCCTTTCAGGGTCCCAACCGTTTATCCAGTCAAGCTTATGTTCTTCTATATATTTTCCCCATTTTGCTTTGTCACCTGTAGTGCACACAGAAAACACTTCAACTCCCTGATCCCTGACCTTATCATACAGTGCTTTAAGCTTCGGAGTGGCTTCGGCGCAATGCCCGCAATCGGGTTCCCAGAAATAAAGTATGGTGAAATCCTTATCAATATCATAAAGAGAAACAAATACTCCTTTATATGAATTCATTACAAGGTCCTGTGCCTTTACTCCAATCAGATTTGGCCTGATCCGGTCAACCTGTTTCCTTAGATCATCCTTAAAATCCTTTGATACCCAGTCAGCTTTGCCTGTAAGATAAATCTCATCTGCAAGTTTAACCACAATGGCATCATGCCCCATGATTTCGCTTTCCCTGAAATGGTTGAACAGGTACACGGAAATAAACTGAAAGACCTTGTAGTTGTCTTTTACCTTTCCGATCATTCTGTCAATCTCTTTGCTGATTGAATCAGGCGATTGAATTACAACATTTGTAAAGAAGGTATTCAGCCTTGCCTGCAAAATAGGTGTCCGTAACAGTCTTTCGTCATTGATATTTATATTGTCAAAGAAATGATCCTTATTATAAAGATAGGTCAGAACCCATTTTGTCGAATCAGGATTTTTGCTGCCCGGGGGCACTGATATCGTTGGTACATCGACTGGTAACATAGCTTTTACAAGCAGTGAAAGAAGGTTGTCGTTGTTTTCTTTTATCACAGTGTGAAGATATGATTTCATCAAATCCTCCTGTTTTTTCTGCATCTCCGGAATAATTCTCAGTGAATCTGTATTCTGCCTGTTATTCTGAAGCCTCTTATTTATTGCAGCAGCCTTCTTCTGCATTCCGACCCACTGCTTCTGATAAACAATGAACGCGTTGTTTTCATCTGATCCGGAAAATTTCAGTGTGTTGAAATAATCAGTGTAGGTACAACTGACGGAGAAATGCTGATCGGTTGACAAAAGGACCTCAAAATACTGCTTCCCGGGAAGAACGATCATATAGATGCCCTGGGGAAGGGTTTCCTCACCCGAAAAGACGGCACTGCCCTTGCTGTCAAGCGTGATTGTGTCCTTAATATACTGCTTGTCACCCATATGGTATGCAAGAAAAACTGTTGAGTCCTGCAGACCCGAAATATTTACCGCGATCTCATACCCTTTCTTCATTTGCCCGGAGGAGCAAAAAGTGGTGGAAAGCATTATCAGGCAAAAAATAGTATTTCTCATTTGTCTTAAAATGGAATGGAATAACGAATAACAAAAGTAGTTATTGCAATTTCTTTGCCAAAGGTTGGCTTTAGGAATATTGGAAATATGTTGTATTTTTGATCGGACAAACCTGGAGTTTCATCAAAATGAAGATTTCAATCCTTATTCCTGTGAATGATTTTGATATTGTTGCACTCGTTCACAGTATGAGGGATGGGATGGAACAGGTTCCTGAATTTCACGAAATCATTATTGGCGATGATGGATCGTCAGAAGAATATAAAAAGAAATACCAGTCTCTTGCCGCAGATAAAGTCAGGATTATTACATCCGAAAAGAATATTGGAAGGGCTTCAATAAGAAATCGTCTGATCATGGAAGCCAGTGGAGATTATCTCCTGTTCATGGATGCAGATACTATGATAAGGGGAACCGCAGAGGCTTATTTGCTAAAATGGCTCGGACACCTGGATTATGCGAGGGTAATATATGGTGGAATATTATATCAGGATAGCCCTCCTGGTGATCCCGACAAATTTCTCAGGTGGAAATACGGAAGAAAGAAAGAACAGATAAAAGCTTCTGAAAGAAAAAAGCATCCTTATTCAAGTTTCTCGACATTTAACGTCCTTATTGAAAAGTCGATTTTCTCAAAATTCAGGTTCTATGAAGAACTCAAACAATATGGACATGAGGATACACTTTTCAGCTACCAGCTTAATAAAGCAGGCATACCTATATATCATATTGATAACGGGCTGGTGCATGAAGGTCTTGAATCAAACAAGGAATTTCTTGCTAAAACAAAGGACAGCGTTGAAAATCTGAGCAAGCTCTATGATAATGTCACAGACAAAAAGACTTTTTCCATGACTGTTAGCCTTCTCAGGCTCTTCTGGTTACTGAAGACTCTTAATCTTACAAGAATTATTGCAGGCATCTTCATAAAGTACAGGGAAAGGATGGAGATCCGTCTTGATTCTTCAAATGCATCTCTTGCTTTATTTCAGCTTTATAAGATCAGTATGTTCTGCACTTTCAGGGAAATTCACAGGAGGCGAAAGCTGCTGCCGATATTTAACATACCACCTGATATTATTTAATATGAGTATCGGCAATCAATAACAAAAAAGTAAAAACAAACTGCAAGATTTTTATTATGTTAATGTTCAAGCACTTCCATTTTATATCAAATGACCCCCTTTCCCGTTTCCCCCAAGGGGAGGCTGGAGCGTTAAGAAATAGCCTTGTAGGCTATTTTAGCGAACAGGCCGGTTTGCCGCGATGGCCATCCCTGCAATCTG
>JBBSAP010000074.1:0-16182 GCA_038252165.1 Bacteroidales bacterium
CGTGCTATACTCTCCGTTATCCTTCTGCTGCTTTTTGTCCTGGCAATAAGCCGCGAGTTCAAATACCTTTTTATCATAGCAATAAGCCTTGTTGCCAATATATTGATTGCATTTATCTTCTATTATCTTTTTAAGCTTGAGATACACCTCTATTCCCTGGCAGGGATAACGGTCTCATTCGGGATCATCATTAATAACACGATAGTAATGACCGATCATATAAGGTTTCAGAAGAACCGGAAGGTCGGTGTCTCGCTCCTGGCGGCTACCCTTACGACCGTTGGAGCGTTGTCGGTTATCTTTTTCCTCGACGAGGCATCAAAAGTCACACTGGCCGATTTTGCTGCGGTCGTTATAATCAACCTCTCGGTTTCACTTGCTGTTGCACTCTTTTTTATCCCTTCGCTTATTGAAAAGATAAAGCTTGCACCTAAGTTTAACGCCCTGGTAATAAAGAGAAAGAGAAGAGTAGTATGGCTGTCGGCTAAATACCTCAGTACCATAAATTTTATAATAAAACACAAAACAGCATTCATAATAGCAGCCATCCTTATTTTCGGACTTCCTCTGTTTTACCTGCCCGATTCCCTTCCGAAAGATCCGCGCAACCAGGTAAAAGATGAAGATCGTACCAGGTTCCAGCTCATATACAATAAAACACTTGGCAACCGGAAATATGTCCAGGATATAAAACCAATTGTTAACAAGGTGCTTGGCGGCACCTTCCGGCTCTTCAACGATAGGACAAAAAACAGCAGGTTCTATTATTACGGTGGTTCGGAAGATGTTCAGCGTACACGACTTACTGTTAACATAGGTCTCAGCGAGGAGGGGCTCACTATTGAGGATTTGAATACCACCTGTGCCGGGCTTGAGAATATGCTTGCCGCATACAATGAGATCGATATGTTCACTACAAGCATTTACAGTGATGAAGAGGCAACTGTTTCAGTCACCTTCAAACCGGAACACGATCTCACGATCTTCCCTTTTATATTGAAGATCAAAATTGAAGATTATATGAATGGCATCGGAAGCTATCACGCTTCGGTTTATGGTGTGGGGAAGGCATTCAGCAACCAGGTTTACAGCGATTATCTCAGAACCACTAACAGGATCTTAATGAAAGGCTACAATTATGATGAGCTGTATTCTTACTGTGAAGCTCTGAGGGAAAGACTTATTGCCAGCGGTAAGGGAAGAATAAAGGAGGTGTTCCTCCTGGGTGAGGATTATGGCGGTTTTATCATGGGCCGGGGGAGCAGGAAGGTTTACAGGAACAGGCTCGGAATGGATAAGTTTTTCCTTGCTGAAAACGGCTCGGATGTTGCCTTTGCATATAGTGAAGCAAGGAACTATTCAAGAGGGACAACAATACTTCAGACAGCATATATAGCAGGAACAAGAGCTCCAGTTAATATCAGATCCCTTCAGTCGGAAGAGTACGATTACTGGAGCCTTAATAATGCTCCGATGAGAACTTCCTCCGGACAGTTTGTAAAACTTAAGGATTTTTCGTCAGTCTCGCGTGAAGTATCTGACAATACCATCAGACGCGAAGATCAGCAGTATGTTATCACAGTCGGTTATGATTTCATCGGCAACTATGAGCTCGGTCACCTGATCCTCGACCGCAACGTCGATGAGACGAACTCGATGCTGCCGCTTGGCTATACTGCCAGGACTGACACTTACACCTTTTCATGGAATCAGCAGAAGACAAATTATTATCTGATATTCCTGGTAATTCTTATTATTTACTTCATCTGCGCCATTCTTCTTGAGTCATTTAAACAGCCTTTTGTTGTCATCAGCCTGATACCTTTCTCATTCATAGGTGTTTTTGTTACGTTTCATATTTTCAATATCACGGCCGACGAAGGGGTTTTTGCAGCTATGATCCTTCTGTGCGGCATTGTCGTCAATGCAACCCTTTATATCCTGAATGATTATAACAGTATAAGGCGAAGGAAGCCAGGATTACCTGAAAGGGCAGCATATCTGAAGGCCTTTAACGGTAAGATCATTCCGATAGTGCTGACTATCCTTGCAACCATTGTAGGATTGATCCCGTTCCTCCTTACAGGTAAAGATGAAAGGTTCTGGTTCGCCCTGGCAGCGGGCACGATAGGTGGACTCGTCTTCAGTATGATAGGGCTTTTTATTTACCAGCCAATAATGCTAACCAAAATAAGTCATGCAAGTCATGCAAGTCTTGCAGGTCATGCAAGTCATGCAGGTCATGCAAGTCAAAAGAAGACTATTTAACAACTAATACTCGTGCTATATGGGAACAATTAAAAATTTTGAAGATCTCGCTGTCTGGAAGATGTCGAGGGAAATAGTAAATCAAATCTATATCGACTTCCGATCATGCAGGGATTTTGGTTTCAGGGACCAGGTTACCAGGGCTGGTATATCAATTATGAACAATATAAGCGAAGGTTTTTGCAGAGGTAGTGATGCAGAGTTCAGACAATTTCTTAATATTTCAAAAGGTTCTGCAGGAGAAATTAAGAATATGTATTATATAGCAGAAGATCAACAATATATTTCAAATGACGAAGCTTTGTCAAGAAGAAATAAATCACAACAACTGATTAATAGTATAAGCAGTTTTATGAAATATTTAAAACCAGTACCTAAAACAAAATAAAGACCTGCACGACCTGCACGACCTGCACGACCTGCACGACCTGCACGACCTGCACGACAATTAAAGACTATGGTTAAATTTCTAATAACCCGCCCCGTTGCCGTCATAATGACCTTCCTGGCACTATTGCTGCTGGGGATTGTGGCTTCAATCAAACTGCCGGTATCATTAATGCCCGATATCGACATTCCTGAAATAACAGTTGCAATATCCCGGCAGGATGTGAGTGCCCGGGAACTGGAGAATACAGTTGTATCGGTACTCCGCAGGAATCTGCTTCAGGTTCAGGGTATCGACAAAATGGAATCCGAATCACGTAACGGAAGCGCGACCATCAGGCTCTCATTCAAATTCGGCAATGATATCAACCTGGCCTTTATGGAGGTGAACGAAAAGGTCGATGGCGCAATGAACAATCTTCCCAATGATCTCGAACGCCCCAGAATTATTAAAGCAAGCGCCACAGATATCCCGGTATTTTTACTGAATATAACACTGGCCGGCAAAGAGACCGGTGATGAAAAATTCATTGAGCTGAGTGAGTTCGCCGAAACAGTTATCAAAAAAAGGATCGAACAGCTGCCCGAAGTCGGAATGGCCGATATTACCGGTCAGATCAAAAGGGAGATTTATATTAGTCCGGATGAGAAAAAGATGAGAAGCCTTGGCATAACCAATGATGATATCACCCGGGCGGTTCAGCTGAACAATATCAACATCGGAAGTATACTCGTAAAAGACGGGAAATATCTTTATAATCTCGAGTTCAGTTCTTATCTCAGAGAGTTAAATGACGTCAGGGATATCTACCTCAGGACAGGCAGCAGAATACTCCGGATAAAGGATGTTGCCGATGTGGGAATGAGGCAGGAGAGGCCGAGAGGTGAGTATTATTCCAACGGTAGCAGGGCAATATCTCTGGCTATTATTAAGGAATCGACTGCTAAGATGGCCTCCCTTGAAGCCAAAATGAGCGAAATGCTCGGGATTTTCAGGACAGACTATCCACAGATGGAATTTGAGATATCGCAGGATCAGACAAGACTTCTCGATTATTCGATCTCAAACCTGAGAGGAAGTCTGCTAACCGGCGGACTCCTGGCATTCCTGCTCATGTTCTTATTCCTTAAGGATGGTAAATCACCTCTGATAATCGGGTTCAGCATTCCTGCTACATTGATCATAAGTCTTCTCTTCTTCTATCTTGTCGGATTATCAATAAACATCATATCTCTTGCAGGCCTGATACTGGGAATAGGAATGATGATCGACAATTCGATAGTGGTGATTGAAAATATTACCCAGTGGATCGACAGGGGCCTTTCGCTTGCAGACGCCTGTGCAAAAGGAACAGATGAGGTCATAACCCCGCTGATCTCATCGGTGCTTGTTACCTGCGCGGTTTTTGTCCCGCTGATATTTCTCAGCGGAATTTCGGGGGCGCTATTTTATGATCAGGCAATCGCGATCGTGATAGGACAGGGGGTCTCGCTGATTGTTGGTATTACGCTTCTGCCGACTGTCTATTACCTGTTTTATAAGAACGGGAAGGAGGGAATGCTGACAAAATTCGTGAAGAAGATCAGCCTTAAACGTATTGAAGAAAGGTATGAAGGCGGGATGGATTTCTTTTTTAAATACAGAACTGCAACAATGGTCTCATTCGGGGTGATAATTCTTGTAATGATCTGGTTCCTCACGACAATGGAAAAAGAAAAGTTTCCGGCAGTACGGCAGGATGAGCTTGTTGTGTCGGTTGACTGGAACGAGAACATAGTTCTTGATGAGAATCTTAAAAGAATCAGACAGATGATTGAGGCCAACGGGGAACTGGTTCTTCAGTCAAACTCATTTATAGGTGAGCAGCAGTTCCTTTTCAACCGCGATTATGACCAGTCATATACTCAGTCGACAGTATATATTAAAGCACAGAATTTCAGGGTAAGGGAGGCTATAGAGAAGAACTCTTATGAATTTCTTGCGAAAAATTACCCAGGCGCTACAGTAAATATTGCAAGTCAGAAAAACATTTTTGAAAAGATTTTTTCTGCTTCGGAGACTCCGCTTGTAGTAGAGGTGAGCCTGCTTAAGGAGAAAGAAGTTCCTCCGGTGGAAATAATGACAGGCATAGTTGACAAACTTGAGAAGAGCTGGCCCGGAGCCGGAGTCTCAAATCCACCGCTTGAGGATAAGATACTTTTAAAAATCGATCCCGACAAGCTGTTATTGTACGATGTCGAACCCATGACTCTCTATAATACGCTTAAAACATCGCTTAATAAAAACGACATAGGGGAATTGCGTGCCTCTTACGAGCTGCTTCCGATTGTTTTGTCAGACAGGGAGAAGCAGATAGGTGAAATAATATCTTCTGAAGGAGTCCTGAGCAAGTCCGGACAAACCATTCCGGTTAAGGAAGTTGTAGGTATTCAGAGAGTTCATGATTATAAGACAATAAAAGGAGGTATGAACGGAGAGTATGTACCTGTTTATATGAATATTGAAACAAACAAGCCTGCCGTTGTCACTGCTGAAATAAGAGATCTTGTTACATCAGGCCAGGATCTTTCTGTCGATTTCAGCGGGGATCTGATCACCGGTCAGAGGTTGTTTAAAGAGCTTGGTGTAATACTTGCAGTTGCGCTGCTTCTTCTCTATTTCATTCTTGCTGCCCAGTTCGAATCGCTGATACAGCCCCTGATAGTTCTTCTTGAGATACCAATTGATATTGCAGGGGCCCTTTTGCTGATAAAGCTATGGGGAGGAACTATCAATATCATGACAATGATCGGGCTTATAGTGATGTCGGGTGTTATAATCAACGACTCGATCCTTAAGGTTGACACAATTAATAATCTGAGAGCTGAAGGAATGGCCTTAAAAGAAGCGATATATACTGGCGGTTCAAGAAGGCTGAAGCCAATTATTATGGTTGCCATGGCATCGCTCTTTTCAACTGCCCCGATGCTGTTCAGTCAGGGTATCGGATCGGAGCTTCAGCGTCCGATGGCGTTGGCGCTGATAGGAGGGATGTCGCTTGGAACTGTGGTGAGTCTGTTTTTTATTCCGCTGGCATACTGGTATATTTATAAAGGCAGGGAGCATAGGGCAAGGGGCTAGGTGCCAAAATTAAGATCCCCTCCTGGGAGCCTGCCCTGCTCCAGTGGGGGGCTCGGGGTGGGTTTGTTGCTCAGGGCATTCCCATAGGCTCCCCTCTCGGGAGAGCCTGCCCCGCTCCAGCGGGGGGCTGGGGGTGGGTTGTTGCAATGGGCACAAAGACGCCAAAAGCTGAAGGCTGATCGCTGAAGGCTGATTATAATCATTTGTTAATTGTTATAACTCCTAAAAGATAATTGTTCTTCTGTTTACCAACACTTTGAATCTGTTTAATAAGAGTTTTGACTTTGTGTGCTTTGCGGTTAAAAAGGATTTCCAGTATTGCACCGGACTGTTGGAATGAATTATTGTATCACGATGAATATTATCTGTATTACAATGAATAATTTACCTGAAACAATATCAACCTTAGCCACAAAGAGTCTGAATAACAGTGCTTTTTTCTTCTTTCTCGCAGATTTCCGCAGATGAAAACCCGCAGAGTAACGCTGAGAATTTATTGTCTTGCAGTCAACTGGTCGTGCTGTCATGCGGTCAAATCCAAAGCCTCATTTATTGGAACTGAACCCTTATTTTACCAAGTTTTCAATCTGCGTATTCTGCGATAAATTCTGTGAGAAATGTTTTTCCTTTTCGCTGACCTGCCTGCCGGTATGCAGGGTTCCGCAGATTGAAGACCGCAGATTCGCCTTTTGGGGGTCAGGGGTTGGAAATCTGCTAATAAGAAGGAATTTGATTTTATTGTTAATAAAATAACAATGTTTATAAAATAACAATAAAAATATCTATATTTGTGTGGATCAACAGGTAAAACCACATGGCATCTGATCTCGATACTATCCTTAAAAAATACAGGCAGGGCAGACGTGAAGACCTGATCCCTCTCCTTCAGGAGTTGCAGGTTGAGCAGGGATACCTTTCGGAAGAAGCAATAATCAGAGTTGGCAGCCATCTCGGACTAAGTACAACCAAAATATTCGGTCTGGCCACATTCTACGACCAGTTCAGATTTATCCCTTCCGGCAAGATCCAGATTAAAATATGCCACGGGACATCGTGCTTTATGAACGGTTCCCAGCCGGTTATCGATAAGTTCATTGAAGAACTGAAAATAATCCCTGGCCAGACAACCAGGAACGGAAACTTCAGTCTTGACATTGTTGCATGCATGGGAGGCTGCTATCACGGGCCTGTGATTATGGTTAATGACGAGTACCATATCCATGTGCGTCCCGAACAGATCCCTGATCTTATTAAAAAGCTTAAGTACATAATTGATAATGACTAAATGGAAGATTTAAAGACATTCCTTATAGAAAAGGTACTGTTATTTGAATCCGATACTCTTTCGACTGAGACAGAAAAGGTATTGCAGCAGGTGCGCCGCGACAGGACAGATGTGCCCGTTATCCATGTGTCTTCAAATACAAGCAGTATTATAGCCGGTTCTGATAAAACATTCAATGCCCTTAAATCATATGTCGGGGAAAATAACCTTGGTTCACTTGTTATCAGGGTGGGATGTGCTGGTCCGGCAAACTTTGAACCGGTGGTTTGCATTCAGATGCCCGGAAAGAACAAACTCTTCTTCAGGAATATAACTGAGGAAAAAGTTGAACCTCTTCTTAACGGGGTTTTTCATAACGATATTAATGAGGATGATCTTTTAGGCCAGGCAGGGTCGAAAGGATTTGAATTATGGCCGGGGATAACATTCATGGAGGACCTTCCTTTTTTTGCCCGTCAGAAAAGAGTTATTCTCGGGAACTGCGGATGCTATGACCCTGAAAGCATTGAAGAGTATATTGCCAGGGGGGGGTACCGGACATTTGTAAAAACTATCCGGCATTATACCTATGATGAGGTTTGTGATATTATTGAGCTCAGCGGCCTTCGGGGCAGGAGCGGAGGAGGATACCCTACAGGTCTGAAATGGAAACAGGCCCTTAAAACCTCATCAAATGCCAGGTATCTTATCTGCAATGCAAAGGAAAGCGATCCGGGTTCCTTCAGCGACAAAACCATTCTCGAGAGTGATCCTCACAGGCTGATTGAAGGCATGGCTATTGCCGCCTATGCAATCGGCGCTTCAAATGCCATATTATATCTTAAAGCAGGTTCCGGTCATGCTTGTAAAAGGGTACAGCATGCAATTGACATGGCAAGGGAATATGGTATTATCGGACATAATATTTTTTCGAGCGGCTATAATCTCGATATCACGATAAAAATTGAACCCGGAGCTTTTGTGTGCGGAGAGGAAACGGCTCTTATTAACAGCCTTGAGGGAAAACGCGGAATGCCACAACTGAAGCCGCCCTATCCGACAACCTATGGACTTTCAGGTAAGCCTACCGTTATCAATAATGTTGAAACAATAATGAATGTTCCGCTGATAATGCAGAATGGCCCGGAGTGGTTCAGAAGCATCGGAACTGAAACAAGCCCGGGCACCAAGGTTTTTTCGATTACGGGTCGCGGCAGGATTTCAGGTGTTGTTGAGGTTGAGATGGGAACAACACTTAAATCCATTCTGGAGGATATTGTTGACGGGATAAAGGATGGGAAAGAATTCAAGGCCATTCAGCTTGGAGGTGCATCCGGATCATTTATAACATCAGATGATCTTGAAACTCCTGTCGATTTTGATGCGATGAAGCAGAAAGGTTTCGGAATGGGTGCCGGCGGATTCGTGGTCGTCGACGAAACATCCTGTATGGTCGATCTTGTGAGGTATTATATGGAATTCATTCGCAATGAAAGCTGCGGAAAATGCATCCCTTGCCGGGAAGGTACAGGAAGAATGCTGGAAATTCTCGAAAGCGTGATTAAGAAACCTGCAAATGAAGACTCAGGCACTACTCTTGAGAGATTCAAAGGTGTTATGCAGCTCGAAACGATTTCTGCAGTGATGAAAGATACATCCCTGTGCGGACTCGGGCAGACAGCCCCCAATCCATTTGTAAGTGCCCTTAAGAATTTTAGGGAGGAGTTCGAGGAACATATTTTCGACAGGAAGTGCAGGGCAAATGTCTGCAGGGGGTTACGGACATTTACAATCAATGTCGAAAAATGCACAGGCTGTACATTATGTGCCGGAAAGTGCCCTGTAAATGCAATTTATGGAACTCGCCTGCAACCATTCTTTATCGTTGAGGATAAATGTATCGGCTGCGGAATATGTTATGATGTGTGCAAATTCAGCGCCGTTATAGTTAAGTAGGATGACGAAAGACGACGAAAGACGGAAGTAATCCTTAGGATCCCCTCCTGGGAGGGGCGAGGGGTGGGTAAAAATATAGACCGCAAGACTGCAAGACCGCAAGACTTAAGACAACAAGCAACCAGAAAAATGCTATTCACTATCCAGGTAAATAACAAGAAAATTAAAGCCGAAAAGGGTGAGACGATCCTCTCGGCCCTTAACCGGAACGGAATAATAATTCCCACGCTTTGCAGGATGAAGGAATTTACTCCTACAGGAGCCTGCAGGATGTGTGTCGTTGAGGTTGAAGGCAGGGAAAGACTCGTTACAGCCTGTTCACAGCCTGTTGAGGAATGGATGAAGATAAGAACTCACTCTCCAAGAGTGATCACAGCAAGGAAAACAATTGTCGAGCTTCTTCTTTCAAACCACCCCGACGACTGCCTTTATTGCGATAGTAATCTTAATTGTGAACTTCAGAAACTCTCAGAAGAGCTTAATATAAGGGAGAGAAGGATTAAAGGGAAAAAAATTAAACAGCGCCTCGACCAGTCCAGTCCTGCCATTGTGAGGGAACTTGCAAAATGTATTCTTTGCGGAAGGTGTGTAAGGGTATGCGAAGAGCTGATCACTTGCACCTCGCTCGATTTTATAAACCGCGGAAGGCAGACACATATCGGAGCTGCCATGGACAGGGATTTTAACTTTTCAAGCTGTATCCATTGCGGCCAGTGTGTGCTCGTCTGCCCTACGGGTGCCCTTCATGAAAAGCATAATATTACGGAGGTTCAGGAATACCTTAATAAGCCTGATATTGTCAAGGCTATCCAGTATTCCCCGGCTGTGGCATCCGGAATAGCCGGGGAACTAGGAGTAAAGAACAGCAGGGATTTTGACAAAAACCTTAATGCCATACTTCGTAAAATAGGTTTCGATAAGATATATACAACGGGAACAGGAACCGATGTTTATGTTACGGAACTGACCGACAGCCTTCTTAAAAAAACAGAGAAGAAACCCGATCAGCCATTATTTATTACCGCCTGTCCGGCATGGGTTAAATATGCCGAACAATTTATTCCATCACTTATTCCTCATCTTTCAACTGTCAAATCACCACAGCAGATAACAGGGATACTTATTAAGACGGTGGTGGCCGGCCAGCTTGGAGTTAAGCCGGAACAGATCTTTTCTGTTTCAGTAACTCCTTGTATGGCAATGAAATATGAAGCGAGACGTGATGGTATGATGAGAAAAGGTATAAGTGATGTTGATTCGGTAATGACAGTCAGGGAACTTGCACGGCTGATAAGGCTTAATGGTATTGATTTTACAAATACTGAGAAGGAACCGGCTGATGAACCCCTGAGCGGCAGAAGCTCCTCTGCAGTTCTGGCTGAAGTTTCAGGAGGACTGACTGAATCTGTCATCCGGCTGCTATATTTCAAAACAACCGGCAGGGAAATAGACAAACAGGTATTTAAAAAGCTGCACTTATCCGGAACATTCAGGGATTGTTCAATACAGATAGGCGAAAACGAAATCAATGTCGCTGTTGTTGATGGGCTTACAGGATTGGAAAAGCTCCGGGCCGCACAGGCTGCCGGTACAAAATATGATCTGGTTGAAGTAATGGTATGCCAGGGCGGATGTGTCCATGGCGGAGGTCTCCCGTTCATAAATTCAAAGGATGAGCTGAAGGCCAGGGCAAAGCTGGTTTACCAGGCTGATGAAACGGAAGCAATAATTCTTCCCTGCAAATCACCAACCCTGATAAACCTGTATGGAAAACTGCTTAAGGAAAATACGGAAATTTCAGATAAGAGTATTTTTTACACTCATTTTGAGAAGAGAAATGTGTTGCTATAATTCTCCCCCTGCCCCCTAAAGGGGGTTCTTAAAGTCCCCTTTAGGGGATTGAGGGGTGAAACAAAAAAGGGGAGTTTTGATTAGATTGATTTAAAGTTATGCTTGTCTACACAATTAAAGAACTTTGCCGTACATGCTACACTTGCGTCAGGGAGTGCCCTGCCAAGGCTATCCGTATTGTTGGAGGCCAGGCCGAAGTAATTGACGAAAGGTGCATTGCTTGCGGCAACTGTACAAAGGTATGCAGCCAGGGAGCAAAGGTATTTCTGAATACCACTGACCGGGTAATTAAGCTTTTAGATGAAAATATCGATACTGCTGCGATTATAGCACCAAGCTTCCCTGCGGAATTTCAGGAATTACCCGATCACAGGCAGCTTGTCGGCATGACAAAAGCACTGGGCTTCAAACATGTTCTTGAGGTCTCCTTCGGGGCGGATCTTGTGGCAGACAGGTATAAAAAGCTTGTTGAAGAGAGCAAAGATTACTATATCTCCTCCGATTGCCCTTCCATTGTAAATTATATCAAGCTTTACCATCCCCACCTGGTTGATAACCTTGCCCCGATAGTTTCTCCCATGGTTGCTATGAGCAGGGTTGTTCATGCCAGATTCGGAGATGACATTAAAATAGTGTTTATTGGTCCATGCGTGGCAAAAAAAGCTGAAAGCACAGAAATCGATGAAGCCATAACATTCACTGAGTTGAGAGAACTGTTTGATCTGTATAATATTACTCCGGAAAAAAGCCAGCCTTCTGATTTTGATCAGCCTGTAGGCGGGAGAGGTGCCATTTTCCCTGTAACGCGGGGACTCCTCCAGACTGCCAATATCAATGATGATGCTATCACAGGGAACATAATAGCCGCAGAAGGCAGGATCGATTTTCAGGGAGCCCTCAAAGAATATGAAGCCGGACTCATCAGGAACCAGCATATGGAGCTCCTGGCCTGCGAAGGTTGTATAATGGGTCCCGGATTATCAAAAAACGGCAAGCAGTATAACCGCAGGGCTCTCGTAAGCTCCTACGCAAACCAGAAGATGAAAGTCATTGATTCGGATAGCTGGCAAAAGTCGTTTGACGAATATTCAGCTCTTGATCTTTCAGTAAGGCACAGATCCGAGGATCGTCGTAATGATATAACTGATGAGAGTGATTTATCTGAGGTTCTTGCCTCTATGGGAAAAATCACGAAAAAGGATCAGCTCGATTGCGGGGCATGCGGATATGAAACCTGCATCGAACACGCCATAGCGATCAAAAAAGGCCTGGCTGAGGTTGAAATGTGTCTGCCATTTACAATCGAAAAGCTTCATAATTCTGTTAAGGATCTCGCTTTATCGAATGAAAAGCTTTCATCGATGAGACAAGCCCTTAAACAGTCTGAAAAGCTGGCTCATATGGGCCAGCTCTCGGCCGGAATAGCACATGAGCTTAATAACCCTCTGGGGGTGGTATTGATGTACAGCAATATACTCCTTGATGAGAGTCCCGCTGATGACCCCGTAAGAGAAGATCTGAAGCTGATCGTGGAACAGGCAGGAAGATGTAAAAAGATAGTTGGCGGACTTCTTAACTTTGCGCGTAAAAACCAGGTCAATTATCAGCCCGTAAGTATGAGGGAACTGGCTGACAAAAGCCTTGAAAGCATTATTATTCCGGAAAATGTTAAGATCTCAGTCTCAGATATGACAACCACGCCGGATACGATGCTCGATATTGAGCAGATGACCCAGGTTCTTACAAACCTTGTTAAGAATGCGGTCGATGCAATTCCCAACGGCGGGTCAATTGATGTAATTCTTGAAGATACCCTCGGAGATGTTTCAATTACAATAAAGGACACTGGAACAGGTATTAAAGAGGAGGATAAAGTGAAGATATTTGAACCGTTCTTCACAACAAAAGCTATTGGAATTGGAACCGGGCTGGGCCTTGCAACAGCCTATGGAATTGTCAAGATGCATCAGGGGCAGATCACAGTGGAATCGAATACCGATCCGGAAAAAGGACCGACCGGAACGAGCTTTAAGATAGTTCTTCCAAGAAGAAAAGAATGACCCCCCAACCCCCCAAGGAGGGCTCTAGAGAGCGGATTGGAGCCAAAGTCCCCCCTTGGGGCCTGCCTGCCGGTAGGCAGGGATTTAGGGGTAAAAAAGGAAGAGATCCGGGGTTAGTACATGAAAAATCAGCGGTTGAATTGAAAATTTTTACGAAATTTATAAAATGAGAAAAAGCGACTATACGATTCTGGTGGCGGATGATGATCCGGATTATCTTTTTCAAACGATATTAAGTCTGGAGAAAGCAGGCTATAAGACAGTTGCTGTTGAAAGCCAGTCTGAGGCGGAAGCAGTAATTTCGAAGCTTAAACCGAGTCTGGCGATATTTGACCTGATGATGGAAAATGATGACAGCGGATTTATTCTTTGTTACAAGATAAAAAGGAAATATCCGGATGTTCCTGTAATTCTCGCAACTGCTGTAGCCCATGAGACAGGAATCTCCTTCAGCCTCGATTCCGAAGCAGAGAAAACATGGATAAGGGCTGACAAATATCTTGAAAAGGGAATCAGGCCTGAACAGCTCGATCAGGAGGTAATGAAACTTTTAAAAATATGATATGGCTGTTTTGAAAGTTCTTGTTGTTGATGATGAACCTGGTATAAGATCAGGAGTCACCCGTATACTGAATCACTTCCAGGTCAATTATCCTTTTATGGATGAAGATTATTCGTACGAAGTTCTGGAAGCAGCAACGGGTGAGGAAGGAATAGTAATTATCGACAGGGATAAACCCGATATTGTTCTTCTTGATAATAAGCTGCCCGGAATCCAGGGAACCGATGTACTCGAGTATATCAGGAATAAGAAATATGACATAGTGGTAGCAATGATAACATCCTATGCCTCCCTCGATGTTGCATTGAAAGCCCATAAATTCGGAGCTACTGATTTCGTACCAAAGCCATTCACCCCGCAGGAGCTGAAATCGAGCATCGAGAATATTACCAAGCAGCAGTACCTTAAGAGGATTACTCATAAGCTGAACCAGGAGGGCAAGAAAGTCAGGTACCAGTTCCTTTCTGTTCTGTCGCACGAACTAAAAGCTCCACTGAACGCTATTGAAGGCTATCTCAGGATGATGCAGGAAAGGCAGTCGGGCGAAAGGATCGATGACTATGCAACTCCGATTGAACGATCACTGCAGAGAATCCAGGGAATGCGAAACCTTATAATGGATCTGCTTGACTTTACAAAAATCAGGCTTGAGCGAAAGGAAGAAAAAATCGAAGAGGTTCATCTGTCAAATATTGCATCAAATGCAATCGTCACAGTCCGGCCTTATGCTATTCAGATGGAGGTAACGATTGACCTTGCCATTAAATCGGATGCAGTAATGATGGCCGATCCAACCGATATGGAAATAATATTCAACAATATGGTTTCCAATTCTGTCAAATATAATAAAAGAGGAGGGAAGGCTGAAATTATTATTGATGAGAATGATAGCGAGGTGGTTGTGATTTTTTCAGATACCGGTATCGGGATCAATGAAGCAGACAAGGGTGAGCTTTTCTCCGAATTCGTCAGGATAAAGAATGAAAAGACCAGGAACATCAGCGGCAGTGGTCTTGGCCTTTCAATAGTTAAGAAAGTCATTGAACTTTATAATGGAACAATCTCTGTCGACAGTTCCCCTGATGTAGGTACAACTTTTACAGTGCGTCTTCCGAAAGAAATCAAATAAATTTATCTGAATAACATGAATGAACTACCAGGAAAAACAGTAGAAAGACTGAGTGAATACAGAAGGACTCTGCTTACATGCCTTGATGAAAAAAGGAATTTCATTTTTTCTCATGATCTTGCATCCAGGCTGCATATCACTGCTGTCCAGGTCAGACGCGACCTGATGCTTATTGGTTATTCAAGTCTCCACAGAAAAGGATACGATGTCAAAGAGCTTATTGATAAAATAAGCGGTATAATTGACTCAGATGAGGGGATGAACGTCGCTATCATCGGTATAGGAAATCTGGGGAGGGCTCTGGCCGGTTATTTTAAGGGTAAAAGATCAAAGCTGAATCTTGTAGCATCGTTTGATAACGATCCTCAAAAGGTCAATAGAGTTATTTCCGGGGTTAAATGTTATCCTTACAATGACATGGAGAGGATAATAGGTGAACTAAAAATCCAGATAACCATTCTGACTGTTCCGGCAGATTTTGCCAGGGAAATAGCTGAGGAAGCTGTTCGCTTTGGAATTAAAGGGATCCTTAATTTCACAACAATACCCCTTAATGTCCCTTCAGATATTTTCCTTGAGGAATACGACATGATAACCTCAATAGAAAAGGTTGCATATTTTGTTAAGGAGAATAAAATATAGCCTTAAGATGTCGGCAGCATGAAGATATTCAGAAGTTTTGAAGAAGCCTCCTGCATCAGGAATCCTGTTGTTACAACAGGCTCTTTCGATGGTGTGCATATCGGTCACAAAACCATACTGAAAAGGCTTAATATGCTGTCGGCGAAATATGAGGGTGAATCTGTGCTTATAACATTTGATCCGCATCCGAGGAAAGTTCTCTATCCTGAGACAGCAGGTAAAAATCTTAAGCTCATAAATTCGCAGGAGGAAAAACTTGAACTTCTCAGGGAGGCAGGCCTCGATAATATTATTATCATTGAATTTACAAGGGATTTTGCGAAGATCACAAGCGAGCAGTTTGTGAAGGATTACCTCCATGAAATTCTGCATGCAAAAGTTGTGGTGGCAGGCTTCAATCATCATTTCGGATTTAATCAGGAAGGCGACTACAGGCAGCTCTGGGCGATGCGTGAGAAATATGGTTTTGAAGCTGAAGAGATCCCTGAGCAGGAGGTAATGCACGAAACGGTTAGCTCTACAAAGATCCGGCAGGCGATAAGTGAAGGATATATTCAAAAGGCAAATGCATACCTTGATCATTATTACATAGTTATGGGAAAGCCAGAGAGGTATCAGTACCGTAACAACTTTTATGAGATCAATCTTGCAAAGCTACCCATGACTGAAGATTGTAAACTTTTGCCTGCTCCGGGTATTTATGCAGTATCTTCAAAAACAGGTAAAAGCCATTCGAGGGGTATGGTGATTATAAATGAAACATCCGAGGGAGAGAATGAGGTTCTCCTGAATCTTTTTGACGGTGACCAATCCAGGTATGATCGTGATTCAATAGTTTTCTTTCACAAAAGGATCCATGGATCAGTCGATCTGTCGCACCAGTCAGATTCTGCACGCTGGCTTAAAGCAGCCAAAACTGAAATATCGGAGCTGATTTTCTGA
>JBBSAP010000075.1:0-16162 GCA_038252165.1 Bacteroidales bacterium
AATGCCTCCAGCCACCCACCCCTTCCCTGCTAGCTCACTAAATACTTGTCATTCCGAGCGTTAGCGAGGAATCTCTATCTTAATTCATTATTAATTCCAGATACTCATATAATTAATATTATATCAAAAATCAAACATTATGAAAAATCTCTTTTTAGGCATAATCATCCTTCTGGCCATTGCTTTCTGCTCGAGCGGATTGAAAAATGGCGCATCCAGCACTGAATGTGGCTACAACAAGGATTCAATGGTTGTGGTAATGCGAATTGAGCGAAAGGTTAAACCGGAGAATGTGGCTCTTTTTAAAAGATCCTTTGATGCCTGCAAGACAGAAGTACTTGCAAAAGAACCCGGGTGTCTCGACTATTCATTATTTCAGTCGTACCACGACAGTACCCTGTTCTGCCTGACCGAGGCGTGGGCCACAAAGGGCGATCACAATGCGCATATGCTGCTGGAACATACCAAAAAACACATTGCTGAAACAAAAGGTATAAATGATCCTTCCTTTAAATCAAAAACAAATTATACCTACTGGATTTGTCCTGGGGCAAATCAGCACTAATATGAATTGGGAATTTGTTTTCCTTAAGGTCCTGGCGGCACCATTTCCATCTGATCACCAGAAATCAAATGTTTTCCCGGCCTTGTCAGAATTCTTAATACAACGAACAGAATAGCCATCTTTCTTATTTACAGGATAAAGAGCTAATTCCGCCTTGGAAGAGTATAATGCCCCACACCAGCTGGTAGCATCATCATCATCTACATTAGTCCAGAAAAAGGTTGTATTGCCTATAAATTCCGTAGCATTGTCGCCGCTGCGGCCACTTGAAAGGGCGGTAAAACCACTTGAATTGGTTGCTCCTGTATTTGGGTTTTTCCAGGAAGTTGTTCCTGTTTGTTTCAATTTACCACCTGACAGTTCATCACCACCAAGAAAGTTAGATAAATACCACCAGTCTTGCATGGATGGCAGGTGCCAGCCATCGGGGCAGGCTTTGGTGGCAGCTTCCCAGCTATATAAATATCCATGAGTCTTTACATAGTCTTTGATATCATCATAAACCGAGTAACCGCTGACAGTCTTAAAAGCAAGATTTTCACCCATCCATACCTGATCGTCGATTTTAACAGTTTTGTAGACTTTACCATCCCTGGAATCAGTAAATGAGTCAGTCTCCTGTCCATACAGACAAGGATAAATACCAATAATAATATATACGATTGAAATCAAAAATCTTGATTTTTTCTTCATCCTTAAGAGCTTTAATTATATTTTGCAGTATTCCGGAATTGCCTGGTCAGATCTGATCCGGATCAAAACTTCTATCCGTTAAGCACCCATCCCTTGCGATATTCCTTGGTCAGAAAGGCATTAGCAGCGGAATCATTTGTCACTCGTCCAGCTACAGGATCATATTGCAACTCCTTGCCAGCCTGATGTGCAGCAAGCCCCAGCATTAAGGTCTCTATCATGCGACCTGCGTAATCAAAATCACAGTCTGTCTTTAGGTTTCCCTTACAAGCATTGAACCATTGAGCAACAAAATCCCCAAGTGGAGGTGCAACCTGATTACTGGAAGGCGATTTGTAGTAAGTCATGTCTGCTCCACTGCGATCAGGGAGAAGAATACGTGTAGTGAAGTCAGCTACAAGGGTTCCTTTAGTTCCTTTAAACATCACTCCGTGACCGATTTTATTGATATCAACAGCCGGATTCGGAATCACTGGTTGTAATTTCCCCTGATACCATTCAACAGTGATGGGTCCGCGCCAGTCGTTTGCAGGAAAATTAAATTTTGTATGAAGATCCGATGCTACAACCTCGGGACTGAAAGGATTCCCTTCGGCCCAGGCACTTGTAGGTTGTCCTGCATCTATCGCGTTCCAGGCAAGATCCATCGTATGGCTGCCCATATCTCCTATCTGCCAGCTGCCGAAATCATGATACATGTTCCACAACAGACAGCCTGCTCCTGGTCGTGCGCCGAAATAACCCGGATTAAAGGGATGCATCTGTACCGGACCGATCCATTGTTCCCAGTCAATTTCTTTCGGTGCTGGTCCTGCTGCCGGAAGATAATTGGTTTTATCATGAGTACGGTTGCCCCATGCCATTACCTCCTTCAGTTCGCCAACAGCACCACCACGGACCAGCTCCGCGACACGGTCAAAATTCTCATTGGCATGTCGCTGTGTTCCATGTTGTGTGGCTAGTTTATTCTTATTTGCGAGATACACCTTCCGCACTTCACGTGCCTCTGTTACACATTCTCCAACGGGTTTTTCGCAGTAAACATGCTTTCCGCGGTTCATTGCCCAAATGCTGATGAATGCATGGTGATGATCTGGTGTACAAATAAATACTGCATCAATATCCTTTTGTTCAAGGCACTTGCGCCAGTCGGTGTATTGCCTGGCATTTGGATATTGCTTTGCAGCCAGCGCCATATTTCCTGCATGCACGTCACATATAGCAACCACATTCTCGCTTTCCAATGCCTGATAATGCTGACTGCCTCGTCCATGTGCCCCGATCAGGGCGATATTCAGCTTATCACTGGGGCTTTTTCCTGAAAGTATACCTCCAGGAAGAATTATCAGTCCGGCACTGGTTGTGCCAACGGCTTTAACAAAAGTTCGTCTTTTCATAATGATTAGGTTATTTATTTAATTGCATGCTGGTATCGGTTTTTATACAGTGTTTATTTCTCCGGTTTGAGATTTAAAACATCAGGATTTCTTATAGTTTAAATTTAAGTGATGTTTTATTCATTTCATAATTTTTTAAAAACTGTCATACTTCATGTGTTATCAGCCTCTTTTTCATATCGGTCAGATTCAATTAGCTGAAATTGTTAATGAAGCTTTCTTCAATCCTTCAGCGGTAGCCCTGATGTATATTTTCCCGCGAGTTGTTTTTGACCGTATTATAGCCAGGCATATTCCCTGCCAGGCTTTTTTCTTTGGTTTCTGAAAGCTCGACATATCCCAGGGATTGCCACTCCCTACACCTGCTACCTCGCCACTGCCGCTTACCTCAAAGTTAACCATTATATCATCTGCATCAGGAACAATTTTACCTTCAGAATCTATTATTTCTGCCCTTATATATGACAGATCATTACGATCTGCTTTGATTCTGGTTCTGTCGGCAATGAGTCTTATTGCCTTTGGTTTACCAGTAGTTTCAATAGTCTGTGATGCTGTTTCCCTGCCATTGTCATAACAACGGGCAGTCAGTGTACCAGACTCATATGGGACCTCGAATGCAGCTGTGATTAATTTTTCCGCATCTACGTTCTGCTCACCAACTATTTTACCATTTAACTCAAGTCTGACCTGCTGACTGCGGGTATAGACATGTACCTGGAATTTTTCCCCCTCATGACCGGCCCAGTTCCAGCTCTTCAGCTCGTCAGGAAATCCCCAGTTACTGGTGATCTCTCTTTTACCTTCAGTTATGGGTCGGTGTACAAACATTTCGACTTTACTTTTACCCCAGACTACGTACTGATAATATGAAGGAACTTTTCTGTTTCCGATAAGGTCAATATCACCCTGGAAATTGGTAAATACCGGCCAGACATCACGATTGAATCCGCCTCCCGCTGCAGGAGGTTTATTAGTATCCGTTACAATGTCCCTCAGCTGCGGTATACCTCTGCCTGCCTCACCAAGGTTATCTGTAGCTGTCCAGACAAAATAACCAATAACATATGGAAGCTTTTTGACCATCTCATAGTTTTCCATCGCAAGAGGAGGATTTGTTTCGGTTCCAACCATAACACGGTCAGGATATCTTATATGATCCTCCTCATACCTCTTATACGCATAGTTGTAGCCTATTAAATCATAGAGGGCCATGTGTTCCGGTATCTCATCCCATTTGCTTTTCTGACCTCTCATCCATGCAAAATCATTAAAACACTCTGTGACCCAGCGTGACTTATCCAATCGTCGGATTTCACCAGTCAGATTTCTGGCAATTCTTAATCCTGAAGTATCAAAAGCCTCACGAATTTCATTACCTGTGCACCAAATGATAACTGCCGGGTGATTCCTGTCGCGCCTGACCCACGACTCCACATCTCTCTGCCACCATTCCCGGAAATAGAGATGATAGTCCTGATTCCTTTTTGCAGTTTCCCACGTATCGAAGATCTCATTAATAACAACCATTCCCAACCGGTCGCAGGCATCCAGCAAGGCAGGTGAGGGAGGATTATGGCTGGTCCTTATTGCATTAAATCCATATTTCTTCAATATTTCAATTTTTCTTTCCTCTGCACGGTCGAGAGAAGCTGCACCCAGGGGTCCGTTATCGTGGTGAAAGCATCCGCCAATCAATTCGACCGGATTACCATTGATAGTAAACCCCTCTTGCGAATTTATTTTTATACTGCGTATACCAAAGTGATCTGCCTGTTCATCAACTACCTTATTATTTATCAGCACAGATGCTTTCGCAATATAAAGATTCGGTGCATCGACCGACCAGAGAGTTGGCTTATTTACCGGAATTTCGTGTGTTACCTGTTTTGTCTGTCCCGACGCCACCGTTAGATTACTTTCAAAAGTTGCAGCCACCTTACCTGAAGGATCCATCAACTTTGTACGTAATACAATACTTTCATCACTATTACCGGAGTTTACAATAGTCACTGTAACTATCACTTCTGCTGTTTTCCCGGTTATGATGGGTGTGGTAATATACAATCCGCCTGATAGATCTATATGAACAGGATTTGCCAAAGTAAGCCACACATGCCTGTTAATGCCTGATCCTGAATACCAGCGGGAATTCATCCCTTCATTTTTAACACGAACAGCAACAACATTTGACTCGCCCGGAGGATTAAGGAAAGAGGTAATATCATAGTAAAAAGGAGTATACCCATATGGATGCGATCCAAGTTGTTTCCCGTTAAGCCAGACATCCGATCCCATACAAACACCGTCAAACTGCATACAGGCAATTTTTTCTTTATCCTCCTCCCTGATGGTAAAGCTTTTCCTATACCAGCCTGTACCTCCCACCATATAGCCGGAGCTACCCTTTTCTATAGCAGACTTATCAAATGGTCCGATTATATCCTCCCCGTTCTGTCCGGGCAGATCTTCTATACTCCAGTCATGTGGCAGGTCGACAATCCTCCAGTTGGAATCATTAAAATCCGGTGACTCAGCACCTGAAAGAGTGTCTTTCAAAAAATGCCAGCCCTCATCAAATGATGTTGTTCTGCAACTGTTGAAAATTTCAGTCTGGTTACTGCATGAAATGATAAAAAGAAAAGCTAATACCGTCGCCAGGGAGAATAAACTTAAAGAAAGTTTAAGTAAAGGAAGTCTAAGCATTTCGTAATTTTAAATATTCAGACGGGGTGGTTCTGCTGCAATGTGAAAGTGACGGTCTGACCACCTTTAATACCTGGTTTGATAAACTCTAGTCTTATTCGGGTGACACCATCCGGCCAGTAACGTTTAAGTGAACGGTCAGTGACTTCAATGAATTCAATTTCAGGTTTTACTACCCCCGGATTATAGGACATATTGAGGGTAAATCCGTCACCTTCCAACTTCAGAAGTCCGGGCTTAACCTGAATTACTTTGCAATATGTGATCAGGTTTGAGGTTGTACCGGCATTGGTAACAGTATTGAGTTCATATTTATCGCTTATGACAAAACTTTTTCCCCTGTTGAGAGTATATGTCCGGATCCAGCTTTTAACTTTTGCTGCATCGGGGTATGCTCCTGCTATTTCGGTTGTAAAGGTCGCAGATCTTACGTTGGCGGTAAACGACGAATTTCTTGCTTTATAATTTTCTCCCTGCATTTGTTCCGTCCCATTGATTACAGGCAGGTTATGGTAACCTGACTGCATAGTCCATATTTCATAACGTCTTGGGCTAAAGGTCTTTGCAACGTATTCTTCGCGGCCAAGATCGATCAGGCATGGTTTCCCGTCGAAATACATCAGGCATGAACCAACATCATTATGGTTATGGCTCTCCGCATTAAACCCGCCTTTCGCACCAAAGAAAAATCCGGAAAAGCTCCCTTCCCTGTCGCGCGCTCCGGCAACTTCCGTTTCCGGGAACCAGAAATCGGACACCAGGGCTTCCTGAGCTTCTGCAGTGCGGATCTCAGCGATCAGTCCAAGATTTCTGATCTGGTCGAATATCCTTCCGCTCATTGCTCCTTCACCCCAATGCCCAAGCCTGGCAAGATATGCTCCGAATTTCTGCATCACAGGATCTTTGATAGCCTTCCCATACCTGTAAACGATAGAAGGTGTACCCCCTGTGGTTGCATCAGCATCAGCAAAATTTATGAAGTATGGCGCATGGATATTCACTTTGTAAAAATACTTGCCGATATTCTGTATGAGCGGATCATCAAAAACATCGAACCTGCCGCCGGTTAAATTCTTCATTATCTCAAGGCTTTCATATAAAAGAGCGCCGGCAGCACCCCAGTATGACGGGCCTTCATCGCAGCCTCCGTCATCTGAATAGCCGTTCAGGAACTTGTCGAGGGAATTAAGGATCTTTTCGACCTCTGCTGCTTTCCTGACCGGATCTGTCTCTATCAACAGGTAACTGGTAAGCATGTTGTAGTTAATCCAGGGATTCCAGTTATTCGGGCGTCCACCCTCAAATCCCATATAGCCCCAGTCGTTTCTTTCAAAATAAGGATCGAGGGCCTTATTGATTATCTCCCGTTTCAGTCTGGGTGAAATAAGAGGATGTACCTCGTCAAACTCGTCTTTAAACAAGGAATATGTCATCGACAGGTTGCTGGTTACTTCGCTGACACCCAGATCGACATAAGGCTCGTTTACATCCGGAAGGCCGGAACCGGCTTTCTGAGCTCCAAGATGTGCCGACCATCCCCACCATGTCTGCTCACTGTAATACCAAACGGCATTGATTATCTGATCAATAAAACGTCCCTCACCTTCTGCAAGCTCTCCCATTACAAGTGAAATAAGGGCAGTGCTGCAGGCTGAATATACACTCTGACGGCGATCGCCGGAACGAATAAACTCAAGATAATCGGTAGCCTTTACTACGGGCCAGTTATAATCGAGGTAGCCTTCAGCCTTTTTAATATAATCCTGCCTGATATTTGTGGGTAAACTTTCCCAGAATTGTCTCTCTTTATAGCCGGGAAGTTTGTTCCACGTATTGTCAGTGATCATGACTTTCGGAAGATCAACCGCTTTTGCTTCACCAGCCAGAATATTCCGCTCCCCTGGTTTCAGTTCAGCTTTTACGGGTTGGATCAGGAAAAGAAGGACCATTGCCATCCATAAAATAAATTTTGTCTTCGGATTTTGGATTATTGATTTCATTTGTAAAAGGTTATATGATTACCAGATTTTTACAACTTCCTATATTTCAATACGATGCTCGGTTTGATCATTAAATCAAACCTTCTCATGCCACACTGTGAAATTATGATAATGTATTGAAAAGAGAAAACAAAATTCCTGATATTTACCGGCTGTTTAAATTAATGAAACCGCCGGTGGCGATGCATTATAATTATGAAAATAAACAGGTTTATTGAAAACTATTTCTGGCTTTTTCTTTTAGCTGGCATTCTATTGGGTTTGTGGTCTCCGGTACCTTTCAAAACGTCTCCGGTACTGCCGAAGATATTGCTCGGAATGATGCTTTTCCTGGCTTTTCTTAAGATTGATGCACTGGAAGTCATTGAAAACATGAAGAATTTCCGGCTGATGATCTATATAGCTTCCATCTATATGCTGGTAATTCCTCTTTTTTTCTTCTTCTCAACAAGGATTTTTGATAAAGAACTTGCTGTTGGATTACTCCTACTTACTGCTATGCCTGCCGGAGTCTCAACCCCTGTACTTACAGATATAGCCAAAGGGAATATTTCTCTTTCAATGAGCCTGGTGATAGTTAGTCAGCTGGTGGCCCCCTTTACTGTACCGTTACTGATCTGGCTCGATGGTGCTTTCGGAGCTTCCCTGGAATACCCCGCTGGCACCGTTTAAAAAGGTTCTTTCGGCTTAACTTTAATTTTCTATGATCAGCAATTCAGGTTAATACCTGTTCAGCTTGTACGATACCCCTGCTTTTACATTCAGGAATGTAGCCCTCGAAGTACCCATCTGGAGGAGTAATCCGGTACCCAGACTCAATGCAAATGCCTCATCAATTCTGTATTTGATCCCTGCCCCTGCATTTATGAAAAGCTTAGTATTTTCGTCAAGGTTATTTACTCCAAAAAGAAGTCCGCTGTTACCATAAAGAAATGGTTCGATCTTCTTCTTATCCCAGGTAAACCTGAAATCCACAAAAGCAGGAACAAGATTTCCTTCTTTATAGAAAAGTAATCCTGAGCCTATCCCAATAAACAGGTTAGTGCTCAGGTTCAATCCGTAAATATTTAACTGGTAGCCATGCGAAGAGGTAAACCCATAGTAATACCTGGAATATGGCATTGCCGTACCTGCAACCCCGGATCCGTAGATAACTTCGGTGACATTTGCATAACCTGAATTAGGATTCAGTGTCACAGTTTGCCTTGCTGAACCTGATTGTCTCTGAGCTGTGACAAGAGCAGCCGAAAGCAAAAAGGCAGGAATGATCAGGATTTTCTTCATATAAAGGGCAAAAATAATCGTTAAAATGACCTGAGCTGTCAATTGTCTGTGGCTAGCTGCTTGTTACTTGATGATGAAACATTAAACAGATGTTAATAACTTCCCCTCTATTGTTATTTATTAAAAATGTATTCTGGCAATCATATACCTACCTTTGGTACCGGCCAGCGCCCTTTCACCTTTCCAATTCTGGAAATTAGCACAATATAATACTGATTAACAACTAAACAAACGGGGTGCTGGCTTTCTTTCCAGAATTGATGAACGTTTTGAGCAGAAATAAATTGTCGTCCGACAAGAATATTTCGACCCAGAATACGTTTAATATATGTATCTGTAGATGAATTTTAAACCAGAAAGGAAAAATGACCGCTATGGAACCACATGATTTAAACAAGGGGATCAATGTAAGCGCCTACAAATTAAGCCTTGCAAAGCAACTTGAGGAAAACGCCAAAAGGCTGAAGGAACATTATCAGAGAATTCAGAGTCAGCACAAAGAGATTGAAATCCAGAAACAGGAAATTACAAGCTTTGTCTGCGACTGGCAGTAGTAAGTTATGATGTAGCTGTTTTTGAATTCTTCCATCCTGAGCCATCAGGGTAATCAGATATTATATATTCAATCCTATTATAAGCATTTAGGCTGTATAAAGGGTTCTTTTTAAACGCAAAGCTAAATCATTAGTAACATACTCTTAGCGACCTTGGCGTAAAATCTTTGCGAACTTTGCGGTTGATTGATTCGAACTTTCTAAATAACTTCAATATTGCTGATGTTGAAAGTAGGTGTCGTACTTAATAATCAGCCAACTAATTGTTAATAACTTTATTAAATTGTTATTTAGTCTCTGAAAATTTCAGGATTCCTGTTTCTAACTTTGATATCGGCCAGCACCCATTCACACTTTCCTGCTCTGGAAATTGTATTTGACTAACATAATTGATTAATGCTGATAAAACGGGGTGCTGGCTTTCTTTATTATATCCTCTCCTGACAGATAATTTTTAAAACTTCATGGCGATGCCAATATTAAGGTATGCCACACCATAACCAAGTTCAAGCATTGCGGCTAAATTTTCTTTGAAGTAGTACCTTCCACCGACAAACAATGCCCATTGAATTCCACTTGATGATCCCGTGTATTCATTCTGACCAAAGCCACCAAAATATTCAACACCCATGATACCATAACCAAGCATCAATCCTGAATAGGTATCAAGTTTATTAACAAGAGGATAATGGAAATTACCTCTCGCTCCGATTATAAAATTTGAGGTTTTCCAGCCTTTCCCGGAAAAATCATATTTGTACTTACTTGCCGCCAGATAACCTCCTATCCCAATAACTCCTTTTTCAAGAATTTGATCTTTAGCTCCAATCTCAAACGAGACCGACACTGGAGGGACCATAGTATGATAATACGTTTCTGTGTATAAATTGGATCCAATTCCCAGTCCCAGATTAATAACCATACTGCCTTTTTCGAAAGCAGGCTCCTGGGCAACAAGTTGCAGTACTGTGAAATATATAGCAGTACATGATATTAAAATTCTTTTCATAGCCGATGATAATAAATCAGTCAAATTTATCACATTCTGATATACGTTGTAAAATAAAAAACAGTTTGACACATCGGTCAAACTGTTTTCTATAAAAACCTGGTATAATTCGCTATACTATATCACAAATATTACTAAAACTTAAGGGCAACACCAATGTTAATGTAACTTACACCATATCCGAGTTCAAGCATTGCAGCGAAGTTGTCACTGAAATAATATCTTGCACCAATAAACTCGGCTGTTTTAAGGCCACCATACGAACCAGCAGAAACTCCCTCATAACCGCCCCATGATTTATCAGTTACTACATTAACTCCCAAAGTTAAACCAATGTAAGTATCAAGCTTATTTACCAAGGGATAATGAAAATTTCCTCTTGCTCCAATAAAAAGGTTTGTATATTTCCAACCATAATCAGATCCGGAATAAGTCCACTTATAGGAAGAATATCCAAAGTATCCACCTACTCCAATAACTCCTTTTTCGAGTACGTTATCAACAACTCCAATCTCAAATGATGCCGAAACAGGAGGAACCTGGGCTTTATAACCAATCCCACTATACCAGGCAGAACCAAATCCAATTCCCAGGTTAAGAACCTTGTCGCCCTTGTTGAATGTTGATTCCTGAGCAACCAGTTGTGTCAAAGCGAAACAACCGACAACAAAAATTAGCAAAAGTTTTTTCATAGTTAAGCATTGTTAAAACGTTAATATTTATTAAGTAAACAATTGTGTTTTAAGTTTGTTTAAATTTTTCTCTGAATTTTTCAAACAACAAGCTAAATTAATAAATTATCTTCTTTTAAAATCTGCCTCCGGAAACAATTACACCAATCGTTACAAAACAGTGACTAATATTAATAAAATATCCGGGAACAGTCCACAAAAGTTAAAAATTATCTTTCAGGATCCATTTAAAATAATGAACATTACAGCAGCAATTGAAGCCCCTGCTAAAGGTCCTGCGATCGGCACCCATGAATATTTCCAGTCACTGTCCCTTTTGTTCGGGATAGGAAGCAGAAAATGCATTATACGCGGCCCAATATCACGGGCAGGATTTATCGCATAACCTGTCGGCCCGCCAAGCGATAACCCGATTCCCAGCACAACCAGCGCCACAGGCAAAGCATTAAGTGCTCCAAGTCCGACTTCAGGTTCAGCCATGTAAAGAACTGCAAGCACCAGGACATAGGTGCCTATGATCTCAGTCAGTACGTTGTACCAGTAGCTCCGGATATTGGGTACAGTGGCGAAGACTGCCAGTTTGGAATCAGCATCATCCGTGGCATCAAAATGCTTTTTGTATGCCAGCCACGTGAGGCCGGCGCCGAACATTGCCCCGAGGATCTGGGCACAAATATAGATTGGAACCTTTCCCCATGCGAACTTATGAGCGATGGCAAGGGCAAGGGTGACAGCAGGATTTAAATGAGCTCCGCTGACAGGGGCTGAAATCAGCACTCCCGTAAAAACACCTACTGCCCACCCGAAAGTGATAACTATCCAGCCACTGTTGTTACCTTTAGTTTTATTCAATAGAACATTTGCCACAACACCATTTCCAAAAACAAGGATCATGGCCGTTCCGAAAAATTCAGCAAAAAATTGATTCATAGGTTTAAGTGATTGGTGATTGGTGATTAGTTATTAGTTATTGGTGATTGGTGATTGGTGAGTCAATCCGAAGCCCATGCTTCAGCAGCCCTTACTGCCCGATGCCATCCTTTCACAAGCAATTCTGTATTTTCGGTGGTCATCACAGGGACAAATGTCTTATCGATCTGCCATTGCTTCGCGATCTCATCCATATTTTTCCAGTAATTGACTGCAAGACCTGCAAGATAGGCTGCTCCCAGTGCGGTCGTTTCAGTTATTTTCGGTCTGATGACACTGGCCTGGAGAAGATCAGACTGGAACTGCATCAGGTTATTGTTTACTGTAGCACCTCCGTCAACGCGCAGCTCTTTTATTTCAATTCCTGAATCATTTTCCATTGCCTGCAGGACTTCCAGTGTCTGGAAGGCAATACTATCCAGTGCTGCACGAGCAATATGGGCAGATGTCGATCCGCGGGTGATACCGACAATAGTGCCTCTTGCATGCTGATTCCAGTAAGGAGCGCCAAGCCCCGCGAATGCCGGAACAAAATAGACACCATCACTGTCCTTAACCTTCGCGACAAGCGCCTCAACATCTCCCGATGTTTTTATTATCCCCAACCCGTCGCGAAGCCATTGGACAACAGCGCCGGCAATGAAAATACTTCCTTCAAGAGCATACCGGGTTTCGTTACCTATTTTCCACGCAATGGTGGTAAGAAGCCTGCTTTTTGATTCAATCGGTTTGCTACCGATATTCATCATCATGAAGCAGCCCGTCCCGTAAGTATTCTTAACCATACCCGGATCAATACACATCTGCCCGAAAAGGGCCGCCTGCTGATCGCCGGCAATACCTGCTACCGGAATCTCCGTTGAAAACTGCCCGACAGTATGGCCATAATCTTCGCTTGATGACCTGACTTCCGGAAGCATGCTTTCAGGAATATCAAATATCTTAAGGAGATCCTTATCCCATTCTAGGGTATGTATGTTGTACAACATAGTCCGCGATGCATTCGACACATCAGTTATATGAAGATTGCCGCGGGTAAGATTCCATACAAGCCACGAATCGACAGTGCCAAATGCCAGCTGGCCCTTTTCAGCAAGCTGCCTGGCACCCTTAACCTTCTCAAGGATCCAGTGGACCTTTGATGCTGAAAAATAAGCATCTACTATTAATCCTGTCTTTTCCAGTATCATCCGGTCAGTTCCCTCAGCTTTCAGCCAGTCACAATATTCAGCTGTCCTCCGGTCCTGCCAGACGATAGCATTATAGACAGGTTTCCCGGTTATTCTGTCCCATACGATCGTTGTTTCGCGCTGATTCGTTATTCCTATCCCTGCAATATCAGTGCTTTTAAGTCCGGCTTTTGCCAGTACCTCTGTGGCAACACCAATCTGGGTTGACCATATCTCCTCAGGATCATGTTCCACCCATCCGGGTTTAGGATAGATCTGCGTGAATTCCTTCTGAGCCGCGGCTATGGGCAATCCGGAATGGTTAAAAACTATTGCACGGGAACTGGTGGTTCCCTGGTCTAAAGCAAGAATAAATTGATTCATATAATAATGTACTATGTATTATGTAATATGTATTATGTAATATGTATCATGTATAGTTTAATATAAGATTATTATACGTTGAAATCTCACTTTGCTGCCATGCTGCACTAAATCCAAGTTCCCTGGCCATTAAATCCGCTACCACGGGACCTGCTTCAGCACTGGCCCTGGCATCAAGGAACAGAGACCTTGTCCTGCGGGCAAGCATATCCTCAAGAGTTCTTGGCATCTCGTTCCGGCAGATCCATACTATTTCAGCTTTCGTGTATGGAAGTTTCTGATGGATAACTTCCCCAAGAACAGGTTTTTCTCTTATCATCCTTTCAATTTCCGAGGCCTGGTTGCCGTAAATCCTCAAACGATCCGATTCAACAGGCTTGCCGTTTGTATAAAAGCTGAAATTTTCTGTTATGCATTTTTTATCTTCAATAATTCCGGCTTTTATGCCTTTGTTTATTGTTTCTTCAGCCATTCTCCTGTATGAGGTCCATTTACCACCTATTATTGACAGGAGTCCGGAACGGGAAAGAGTGATCTTATGTCTTCTTGATACCTCTTTGGTTGCTTCCGGATTATCAGGATTGGCAGCAAGTGGCCGCAACCCTGCGAATATGCATTTCAGATCTTCTCTTTTCGGAGGCTTTGTAAGGTATTTCCCTGCAGTTTTGAGAATGAAATCAATCTCCTGGTCAAGAGCCTTTGGTTCGAGAGTAATTAAATCAAGAGGAGTATCGGTTGTTCCGACAACTACTTTTCCGTACCATGGTATTGCAAATAGTACACGCCCGTCATCAGTCTTTGGTATCATTATGGCTGAAGTGCTCTGTAGAAATGAGTTGTCAAGGACAACATGCACTCCCTGGCTTGGGCGAATAGTCGGTTTTGATGAAGGATTATCCATTCTGTGGATCTCGTCTGCGAAGATCCCGGTTGCATTTATTACAAGCCTGGCATTAATTGAATAATCATTACCCGATTCAATGTCCCTGACCTTAACGCCGGTTATTTTGCCATTTTTGTCTTTAAGAAGGGTGCTAACCCTGAAATAATTCAAGACTGTCCCCCCGTTTTCCACACAGGCAGAGGCAAGGGTAACAGCCATTCTTGAATCATCGAACTGCCCGTCATGGTAAACAATTCCTCCCTTCAATCCATAGGGCTTCAGAAGCGGCAGTCTCTCAAGGGCCTTTGAACGGTTTATAAAATATGACTTGCCCATACTCAATTTCCCGGCAAGCAGGTCATAGAACTTCAGTCCTGCAGTATACAGGAAAACATCCCAGAAAGTATAAACCGGTATAACAAATTCCTGGTTGGCTGTCAGATGCGGAGCGTTTTTTAGCATCAGGCCGCGTTCATGAAGCGCTTCAATGACCAGCAGGATATCTCCCTGAGCCATATAGCGGACGCCGCCATGAACCAGTTTCGTGCTCCTCGATGATGTCCCTTTTGCAAAATCTGATTGTTCGAACAAAAGTGTCTTATAACCACGTGTTACAGCATCCAGCGCAATTCCAAGACCTGTTGCACCACCCCCGATCACAATCATATCCCATTGTTTCTGAGGATCATCCAACAAATTTTGGATCAATGCATTGCGATTCATCAGATAAAGAATTTATGAGGTATTAATGTTACGAAAAATTATTAAAAGAATTTCAGACATGCAGGCATTTTTACCCTTGTTGAATCCAGGGCCACTGACGGCAACCCGGTTTTCTTATCTATCCGGAACACCGAAATATAATTTGATTTCTGGTTGCCAACCAGGATATATCTTCCTGTGGGATCGATCACAAAGTTCCTTGGCCAGTCGCCTCCGCATGTGGTATGGCCTGCAAGGCTCAGCATTCCATCATTTCCGACACTGAATGTTACGATCGTATTCTCACCACGATTGGATCCATACAGAAATTTCCCGTCATTGCTCAGATGTATATCGCCACAATAATTATTCTCAATAAAATCCTCCCTGTGGGTCGGTAAAGTCTGCAGGAGCGTAAGTCCCTGCATGCCATCCACATTGAAGACAGACAAAGTGGAGCCAAGCTCATTTATTACATAGAGTTTAGTGCCATTGGAGTTAAAGGTAAAATGACGCGGGCCTGAACGTAACGGAAGAGAAGCAATGCCATTTTCAAGCTGATTGAGCTTTCCTTCTTTAGTGTCAAAATCATACGCAACAACTCTGTCAAGTCCGAGATCGGTCACATAAACATGTTTACCTGCAGGATCGTGAAGGATCATGTGAGCATGAGACCTGTCGGGCTCCTCCCTGACATACAAAATTGTATCTGTTATGGTTTCAGGTATTCCTTCGTTATTGAGCCTGACGACTGAAACTGATCCGTTCGGGGAACTTGCAGTAAAAAGGTAACCGCTGTCGGCCGACATTGAAATAAAGCAAGGTCCTCCATATGGTATCAGAATCTCATTCTTCTTTTCAAACCGGTTGGTTTTGTCATCGTATTTAAAAGTAGTCAGTCCGCCGCTGAACTGACCCTTGAATTCCATGACCTCGTTCAGGACATAGAACAGCCTGTTTTTTTCAGAAAAGCAGAAATATGAAGGACTTGGGCCCACATCATATTCTGAGATGAGTTCCAGCTTGCCATTGCCTGAATTGAAGTTAAAGACCGACATTGCTTTTTCACCTTCCCTTGTCGTGAACCCGCCAACAAAGAGTTTGTATTCCTTTTTGCAGGACGTCAGTGCCAAACCAATAAAGATTACAATAAAAACGAAGTGCTTAAAGTTTTTTTTCATCCGTAAATAATTA